>DATBDF010000057.1:0-10835 GCA_036270075.1 Nocardioides sp. | reverse complement strand
CGTCCTCGTCGTCGGCGCCGGGCCCGCGGGATCGGCGACGGCGGCGTGGCTCGCCCGCCAGGGCATCGACGTCCTGCTCGCCGACGCGGCGGTCTTCCCTCGCGACAAGACCTGCGGCGACGGCCTGACCCCCCGGGCGATCGGTGAGCTCGAGCGGCTCGGCCTCGGCGACTGGCTGCGGGCCCACACCGTCAACCACGGTCTTCGCGCACACGGCTTCGGCCAGACGATCCTGCTGCCCTGGCCGGGCGGCACGCTGCCCGACTGGGGGTCCGCGGTCGCCCGCACCGAGCTCGACGACCATCTCCGCACCACCGCGATCAAGGCCGGTGCCCGGGCCCTCGACGGCGCCCGTGCGGTCGACGTGCGGCGTGACGGCGACCGGGTCGGCGCGGTCGTGTTCACGCGGGGCGAGGAGACGTTCGAGGTCGCCTGCCGGCGCCTGGTCGTCGCCGACGGCGTGCGGTCGCCCCTGGGCAAGGTCCTCGGGCGCGAGTGGCACCGCGACACCGTGTACGGCGTGGCCGGGCGCTCCTACGTCACCTCGTCGATGTGCGACGACCCCTGGATCAGCTCCCACCTCGAGCTGCGCGGTGAGCGCGGGGAGGTGCTGTCCGGGTATGGCTGGATCTTCCCGCTCGGCTCGGCGACCGGCAGCGGCGAGGTGAACCTCGGAGTCGGCACGCTGGCCACGGCCAAGCGCCCCGCCGACCTCAAGGTCCGCGCCCTGATGGCGTCGTACGCAGACGGCGTGCGCGAGGGGTTCGGGCTCGGCGACGAGCTACGCGCGCCGACGAGCGCGCTGCTGCCGATGGGCGGGGCCGTGACCGGCGTGGCCGGCGTGAACTGGGCCCTGGTCGGCGACGCCGCCGCCTGCGTCAACCCGCTCAACGGCGAGGGCATCGACTACGGCCTCGAGGGAGGCCGGCTCGTCGCCGAGCTGATCGCCGACGACGCCGACCTGGCCACGGCCTGGCCCGCGACGCTCAGCGAGCACTACGGCGAGGCCTTCTCGATCGCCCGCCGGCTCGCCGGTGTCGTGACCGTGCCGCGGCTCCTGGCCACCCTGGGTCCGGCCGGCATGCGCTCCGACTGGCTGATGACCCTCGCTCTGCGCTGGATGGGCAACCTGGTCACCGACGAGGACCGTGACCGCGCCGCCCGGGTCTGGCGATGGGCCGGTCGCCGGTCCCACGCCCGTGACGCGAGGCCACCGTTCTCCTGACAGGATGGTCGGCGGCCCCGACCCAGGAGTACCCATGCCCAAACCCCTGCCCAAGCTGCAGCGGGTCGCGGCGTACGCGTTGATCCTGCGAGACGACCGGATCCTGCTCACGCGCCTGGCCAGCCGCATCTCGGCCGACGAGAAGTGGCACCTCCCCGGCGGCGGCGTCGACCACGGGGAGAACCCGCGGGACGCCTTGATCCGCGAGATCCGCGAGGAGACCGGGCTTGAGGCCGAGGTCGGCGACACGGCCCGGGTCTACTCCGCCCACCTGCCGTCCATGTGGCGGCAGGGTCGTCGTTGGGACTACCAGGCGCTCCGCATCGTGTACGACGCGTGGGTGCCGACCGACGCGCCCGAGCCTCGCGTGGTCGAGGTGGACGGCTCGACCGTCGACGTGGACTGGCATCCGGTGGCCGACGTGCTGTCCGGCGCGCTCCAGGTCACCGACATCGTCACCGAGTCGCTGGCCGACCATCAGCCGTACCGGTTCCAGCGAGTTGCGGTCTATGCCCTCATACGCCGCGGCGACGACGTCCTGCTGACCCGGATCTCGGCGCGCGGTGCCCATCCGGGAGCCTGGACCCTGCCGGGCGGTGGACTCGACCACGGCGAGACGCCCCGTGACGCGCTCGCGCGTGAGGTGCGCGAGGAGTGCGGAGTCGACTGCCGGGTCGGCGACCTGCTCGACGTCCACGACACCCACTTCCAGGGGACCGCGCCCTCCGGCAGGTTCGAGGACTTCCACGGCGTCCATCTCGTGTTCCGCGGTTCGGTCCGCAACGGCGTCGAGCCGCGCGTGGTCGAGACCGACGGAACCACCGACGACGCGGCCTGGGTGCCGGTCGCCGACATCGAGTCCGGTGCCGTCCGCACGCTCGACGTCGTCCGGGCCGCGTTGGACTCGGACTCCTAGACTGACCCGGTGAATCCCCGACACCGGCGACTGGTCATCCCCGTCGCCCTGGCGGGGCTGCTGCTGATCGTCGTCATCGCGTCGGTGGTACGGCGGTGACCCGAGCATGAGCGAGCCGCTCTTCCGCGCTCTCGTCCGGGTGCGTGGGGTGATCCTGGACGACGACGCGCTCGTCCGCGCCGTCGCGTCCGGCCGGCAGCGCGGCTCACAGCCCCCGTGGCGACGGGTCGAGCTGAGGTACGTCGACCTCAAGGCCGGCCGTCACCTGCAGGTCACGGCGTACGACGACGCCCAGGCGCACACACGGAACCACCCCGTCGGCGACCAGGCCCGGGCTGCCCTCGACGACCTGCTCGACCAGCCGTTCGGCAACTGGCACGTCGAGACGACGACGGAGACCCTCCAGCTCCGGGTCACCAAGAAGGGCGAGGCGGTCGTGCACTCCCGCACGCGGGCGGAGGAGGCCGACGTCGACCGCGACCACGACCGGGACAAGGGCCGGCTGCTGGACGAGGACGACCCGGTCTTCCGGGCGCTCGGGCTCAGCGATCACGAGGGCCGGATGAAGCCGAGCCGTCAGGGCAAGTACCGCCAGGTCGAGGAGTTCCTGCGCATCCTGGACGCCTCGATCAGCGACGCCCTCGAGAAGGGCCATCTGCGCCGGCCGATGCCCGAGGAGCCCCTGCAGGTCGTGGACCTCGGCTGTGGCAATGCCTACCTGACGTTCGTCACCGAGCGGTTCCTCACCCACGTCCGTGGGCTGCCGGTCCACCTGACCGGGATCGACCAGCGTGACCAGTCGCGCACCCGCAACGAGAAGATCGCCGGCGAGCTCGGCGTCGACGCGACCTTCCTCGCCTCCTCGATCGGCGACGCGACCCTCGACGTGTGGCCGGACGTCGTCCTCGCGCTCCACGCCTGCGACACCGCGACCGACGATGCCCTGGCACGTGCCGTGGCCTGGGAGGCGCCGCTGGTGCTGGCCGCGCCCTGCTGCCACCACGACATCGCGGCCCAGCTCCGCACGCAGCCCACGCCCGCGCCCTACGCGGTGCTCACCCGGCACGGGATCCTCCGCGAGCGTTTCGCCGACACCCTGACCGACGGGCTTCGTGCGTCGCTGCTGCGGCTCGAGGGCTATCGCGTCGACGTGATGCAGTTCGTCGGCAGCCAGCACACGCCGCGCAACACTCTGCTGCGCGGCGTACGGACAGGAAGCCCCGTGAGTGGAGGCACCGCCCGGCGCGAGTACGACGAGCTGGTCGAGGCGTGGGGTGTCCGTCCGCGCCTCGGCGAGCTCCTCGAGCGGGCCTGACCGGCGCCCGGATGCACCATCTCCTGGCCGGCCTCGTCACCGCCGCGCCCGTCGCGCTCGGGTTCGCAGCCACGCCGACGGCGCCCGCGGGGCACGAGGTGTTCGCCTTCGACGACCCCGCGATCGTCGAGGCGAGCGCGCTGGTCACCGACGACGGGCTCTTCCTGACGACCAACGACTCCGGCGACACCGGTCGGGTCTTCGCGGTCGACAGGTCGGGCCGGACCGTCGGGGTCACCCACTGGTCCGACGACCCGACCGACACCGAGGCCCTCGCACCGGGCGGTCCCGGCTACGTGTGGGTCGGCGACATCGGGGACAACACCGGCGAGCGTTCGTCGGTCGAGATCGCGCGGGTTCCGATAGGGCGAATGGACCGCACCGTGACGCCCACGACGTACCGGCTGACCTACCCCGACGGCGCCACCGACGCCGAGACGCTCCTGCGCGACCCGACCACGGGACGGCTCTACATCGCCTCCAAGAACGTCTTCGGCGGCGTGATGTACGCCGTGCCCGAGCACCTCGACCCCGGGAGGTCGAACCGGATGCGGGCGGTCGGTCGGGTGCTCCCCGTCGCCACCGACGGCGCGTTCTTCCCGGACGGCAAGCACCTCGTCGTCCGCAACTACGACACGGCCGTCGTCTACGCCTGGCCGTCCCTGCAACCGGTCGGCCAGTTCGACCTTCCGCACCAGCGCCAAGGCGAAGGCATCGCGGTGGCCCCGGACGGGCGGCTCTACGTCTCGTCGGAGGGGGTGCACGCGCCGGTGCTGGAGGTCCGGCTGCCTCCCGAGATCGAGTCCGCCGTGAAGAGCCAGGTGTCCATGGCCCCCGCGTCCCCGTCGGCGAACGGGTCGTCCGGCTCGTCGCCCGCCGAGGAGACCGACCCGGCGTCGCACGACGCCTGGCCCTGGCTCGCGGGCGGGCTGCTCGGCCTCGCGGCGATCGTGGTCCTGATCCGGGCACTGCGTCCCCACTGAGGGAGACATCGCTCAGCCCTCGGCGGCTCGCCAGACCCAGTTGGGCCGGGTGTGCACCTCGGTCAGGCCCGCCCGGCGCATGTTGTGCTGGGAGGGGTTGAGGTTCTCCTCGTTCTCCAGCCAGGTCTCCGCCGACGCGTAGCGGACGCCGCGGTCGCGCGCCTCGCGGATGCGCGCATCCAGCAGCGCTCCCTGGGCGCCACGGTTGCGCCCCAGCGGCAGCGTGGCTGCTCCGAACAGGGCGACGGCGTCGGTCTCCGCCACCACCAGCATCCTCGCGACGCCGAGCAGGGTGTCGCCGTCCCAGGCGCCGTACGTCGCCCAGTCACCGTCGAAGAACTGTGCCCCGCTGAACATCGCATCCGCAGCATCCGACGGCTCGTAGCCGAAGCCGCTGGCCATGATGCGCACGAAGTCGGCCCCGTGCTCGGGACCGAGCCTGCTGATCCGGAGGTCGGTCTCCACGGTGCGTGGCTCGGCCGGGCCGAAGCACTTCACGAACGTGGTCCCCTGTGTGAGCCCGTGCCGCTCGGTCACCGCCCCCCAGTCCGGTGGCACTGCGTGGGGCTGGACCCCGAACGCGAAGGTGGGCACCCGCCGGTCGCGTGCGCGGGCGACCACCTCGACGACGGTCTGCTCCTCGACGGGCGCGGTGAAGCCGAGGGCTTTGTTCCAGTAGCCCCACATCGGGTCGTGGACGACGACGGTGTGCACCCCGTCCGCCGCGGGGTGGACGCTGATGTCGAGCAGCTCGCGCACCTCGGCCGTCTGGTCGCCCAGGAGGCGGCGCATCGCGACCGCCTCGGTCCGCTCGGCCAGGTCGGACCACTCCGGGTTCGCTTCGGACATGTCCGCACTGTGCCCGACCCGCGTGGTCGGCGTCATCGTCCTGGGGAACGATGAGCACATGGAGCTCACCGTCGTGCAGGGAGACATCACCGAGCAGGACGTCGATGTCGTCGTGAACGCCGCCAACCGCGCCATGCGTGGGGGTGGGGGAGTGGACGGTGCGATCCACCGGGCGGGAGGGCCGGCCGTGCTCGAGGACTGCATCCGACGGTTCCCGCGCGGGCTCGCGACCGGCGACGCCGGCTGGACGACGGCCGGGGAGATGTCGGCACGATGGGTCATCCATGTGGTCGGACCGAACCACCGAGCGGGTGAGACCGACCGGTCGCTGCTGACCTCGTGCTATTCCCGGGCTCTGGCGGTGGCCGACGAGCTCGGTGCGCAGACGGTCGCGTTCCCCCTCGTCAGCGCCGGCATCTACGGCTGGCCGAAGTCCGACGCGATCGCCGCCGCCGTCGAGACGCTGCGCGGCACCCCGACGGAGGTCGAGGGCGCTCGGATGGTGGCCTTCGACGCCGCCACGTACGACGCGCTCGTGGCGGCCGTCCATGGGTGACCGCCCGGTCTTCGTGCTGCACGAGCACCGCAAACCCCAGCCGCACTACGACCTGCGTCTGGAGGAGGGTGGCGTGCTGCGATCGTGGGCCGTCCCCAAGGGGATGCCGCCGGACTCACGGACGGACCGGCTGGCCGTGGCGGTGAGCGACCACGAGCTCGAGCACGCGACGTACACCGACGCGGACAAGGACATCGCCGACTCCGGCTGGTGGGAGCTCGAGGACCGCACCGAGAAGCGATTCGTCTTCGTGCTCCACGGCCGCGCCGGCGCGCGGCGCTACGCCCTGATCGACACCGGCTCCGACTGGCTGCTCCACCTGACCAAGCAGCAGCCTCAGAGCCGCTCGACGACGTAGTCGATGCAGCCGGTGAGGGCCTCGACGTCGCCCGGGTCGATCGCGGGGTACATCGCGATCCGCAGCTGGTTGCGCCCGAGCTTGCGGTACGGCTCGGTGTCGACGATGCCGTTCGCGCGGAGGGTGGCCGCGATCGCCGAGGCGTCGATGGCGTCGTCGAAGTCGACGTTGCCGATCACCAACGAACGGTGGTCGGGGTCGGCGACGTACGGCGTGGTGTACGCCGTCTTCTCCGCCCAGCCGTACAGCGCGTCGGAGGAGGCGGTGGTGCGCTCGACCATGCCCGTCAGGGAGCCGTTCGCGTTCATCCAGTCCAGCTGCTCGGCCATCAGGATGAGGGTCGCGATCGACGGGGTGTTGTAGGTCTGGTTGAGCCGCGAGTTGTCGATCGCGGTCACGAGGTCGAAGAACGCCGGGATGTGACGGCCGGTCTCCTTGATCTCGTGGGCGCGCGCGATCGCGGCCGGCGACATCAGCGCGAGGTAGAGCCCGCCGTCGGAGGCGAAGGCCTTCTGCGGGGCGAAGTAGTACACGTCGACCTCGGTCAGGTCGACCGGGAGCCCGCCGGCACCCGAGGTCGCGTCGATGAGCACCAGCGCGTCGTCGTCCGCCCCGGCGACCCGCCCCACGGGTGCCATCACCGTCGTCGACGTCTCGTTGTGTGGCCACGCGTACGCGTCGACGCCTGCTTCCGCGACCGGCTCGGGGCGCGATCCCGGCTCGCTGGAGACCACGGTCGGCTCCTCCAGCCACGGCGCGCTCTTCACTGCCTTGGCGAACTTGGACGAGAACTCGCCGAACGACAGGTGCTGACTCTTCCGCCGGATCAGGCCGTACGTCGCGACGTCCCAGAACGCCGTCGCTCCACCGTTGCCGAGCACGACCTCGTAGCCCTCGGGAAGGTCGAAGAACGTCGCGAGACCCGTCTGCACCCGCTGCACGAGCCCGCGCACCGGAGCCTGCCGATGGGACGTGCCCATCAACGTCGAGCCGGTCGCGGCGAGCGCGTCGAGATGACTGGTCTGGATCTTGGAGGGCCCGGCCCCGAAGCGGCCGTCGGCCGGCTTCAGGTCGTCGGGGATCGAGATCGCGTCGGTCATGGGCAACCTTCTGTGGACTTCGGTGGTCTGCCGGACGACCCCGTCGGCGATGACTATTGTGTCAGGGCCGTTGATCCGGGCACACGGGAGGACACCAGATGAGCACCACACCGACGAACACACCGCCGGGGCTCCGCGGGCAGGCCACGGCCCGTACCGCGTTCCGGGTGATCGGCATCCTGCTCCTGCTCGTCGCCCTCGTCTTCCTGGCCGCCGGTCTGCAGGACTTCTTCGCGTCCTCCGATTCGTTCGACGGCCCCCACAAGTTCTGGATGCTCTTCGTCGGCATCCTGCTGCTCGGTCCGGCGGCGTGGTGTCTCCAGGCCGGCTTCATGGGGACCGCAGCGCGGTACGTCGCAGGCGAGACGACGCCGGTCGTCAAGGACTCCGCGGCGTACCTCACCGACGGCGAGGGTCTCCTCGGCGTGGGTCGCACGGTCGACGACACGGCGCGCTCGACAGCCGGCGGTCCGTTCTGCTCGAAGTGCGGCACGCGGAACGACTCCGACGCGTCGTTCTGCGACAGCTGTGGGGCGGCGCTTGCTCACTGACCTCCGGATCGTGCGGCTGCCGATCACCCATCCCGACGCGCAGCTGCTGGTCGAGGCGGTGCAGCAGGAGTACGTGCTGCGCTACGGCGGCCGCGACGACACCCCGATGGTCGACTCGGCGCTGACACCACCCACGGGGGCGTTCTTCGTGGGCTACCTCGACGAGCGGCCGGTGGTGATCGGTGCGTGGCGCTTCCGCGACGACGTCAACCGGCTCGGCGCGTCGCGCTCGGCCGAGGTCAAGCGGATGTACGTCGAGCCCGCGGCCCGCCGCCTGGGTCTCGCCGGGGTGATGCTGGAGCACCTCGAGACCGCGGCCCTGGCGGCCGGGGCGGACGTGATGATCATGGAGACGGGGACCGCACAGCCGGAGGCGATGAGCCTCTACCTGTCCGCCGGCTACGAGCCGGTCGAGCCGTTCGGCCACTACCAGGACTCCCCGCGCAACCGCTGCTACGGCCGACGCCTCGCCGCGGCCGAGCGGGTCGGCACCACCATTCACGACTGATTCAGTAGAGTATGGCGGTGACCACACATCTGCTGTCGCTGCCCGACCTCGACCAGGCCCGGGTCGTCGTACCCGCGCCGGGGGAGGGCCCCGGCAACTGGGCGGGCGCCGCCAGCGCCGTGCGTGACGGGGACACGATCTACCTGACCTACCGTGTGCGCAGGCCACTGGCGGAGGGTCGTGGGGTCTCGACGGTGGTCGCCGGCTCGACCGACGGGGTGAGCTTCGCCGTCGCCTGCAAGGTCTTCCGCGAGGACTTCGGTGCCGAGTCGTTCGAGCGTCCCGTCCTGACTCGCACCGAGCGCGGGTGGCGCCTCTACCTCTCCTGCGCCACTCCCGCCAGCAAGCACTGGTGGATCGAGGCGATCGACGCCGACACGGTCGAGGGACTCCCCGGTGGTCGGCGCACCATCGCGTTCCCGGGCAGCGACCAGGTTGCGCTCAAGGACCCGGTGATCCTCTGTCACGACGGCGAGTGGCACGCGTGGATCTGCGAGCACCCGCTCGATCTCGTGGGGCACGAGGACCGGATGTCGACGTCGTACTGGCGCAGCATCGACGGCCTGTCCTGGCGCCGGGAGCGTTCCGTGCTCGCCCCTCGGGAGGGCGAGTGGGACGCCCGTGGAACGCGGGTCACCGACGTCCTGTCGCTGGAGCCCCTGGTCGTCCTGTACGACGGCAGGGCTCGCGCCGAGGACAACTGGTTCGAGGCCACCGGAGTGGCGCGCGGCAGCCTGGACGGCCTCCTCCAGGCGAACGGCCACCCGCCGCTGCGCTCACGACACTCCGACGGCGCGGCCCGCTACGTCACGCACGTGACCCTGCCCGACGGGTCGACGCGCTACTACCTGGAGCTCGCGCGCCCGGACGGCGCGCACGACCTGGTCACCGCTCCGGCACGGGGCTGAGCCGACCCACCCGGCGGGCGTCGAACGTGGCACCGTCGCGGTAGCCGAGCCAGTCGCCGTACGACTGTCCGGTCACCTGCTCGAGCAGCGCGATGTCCTCGCGGTGCGGCTTCAACAGCTCCATGCGCTGCTCGGGAGTCAGCTTCGGGCGGCTCGTCTCTCCGCCACGGTGCAGCTGACCGACGAGCGGTCGACTCATCCGGCGCCAGACCTGCGGCGGGAAGAACTGGCCGACGCGCGCACCGGAGCGGATGACCCAGCTGAGCGCCCGGGTGCGCGGCCCCTGCGGAACGAACACGCGGGCATTGTCGCGCGGGACCTCCGGCACCTCGGCGGTTCCGACGCCGAGGAAGGTCGAGACCCTGGCCAGGGTTGCTGTGGGGTCGGCGACGAGCTCGGCGTAACGCAGCAGGAGCAGCTGCTCGCGGGGGAAGTGGTCGAGGAGGTCGGCCACCTGGCGTCCGTACATGCCGAGGCTGCGGTAGTGCCAGAACGGCGCCCAGCCGGCGTCGATCCGGTGCTGCTCGCGGCGTACCGCCTCCACGATGTCGCCGCACGGCTCGAGACCGTCCATCCACAGGTGCATCCAGTTCGAGTACGCCCGGTCGACCGGGTCGCGGAGCACCGCGATCAGCTTGGCCGACGGATTGTCGACCGCGATCCGGCGCCGAGCGTCCCGGTTGTACAGGTAGAACGGTGTGGCCTCGCCGCACGGCATGTGCTCGGGAGCCTCGTCGAAGAGGCCGAGGTACCGGTCTCGCTGCCACACCCATTCCTGGCTGCTGTGCGCGTCGCCGGGCCCCTTGTACGCCGGAGGCGGGGAGTCCCCGCACATGTAGTACTTCGGCTCCTTGACGTGGCTGAGGTACAGCTCGGGGTGCCGGGCGAGCGCGGAGTGCAGCGCGCTCGTGCCGGCCTTGGGTGCCCCGATCAGGAAGAAGTCCGGTGGACGACGGGCTCGCATGGAGTAAGCATAGTGAGTTACTCCAGTATTGACACGGGCCGCTCACCCCGGGGGGAAGGGCGCTCAGGCGACGTCGCGCCGGCGGACCAGCCAGACCGTGGCCAGGGGCAGGGCGACGAGCCAGACCACCATCGTGACGAGCGCTCGCGTCCCGGACAGCGTGTCCAGCAGCCCCGGGGTGGGGTCCGGTCCGCCGGCGCCGACGATGCTGCCGACCAGCGAGCCCGCCGCCGTGCCGGGCAGGAAGTGCGTGAAGACCGCCACCGCCTGCAGCGACGTGCCGACTCCGCGCAGCAGACCCTCGATCACCAGGGCCCAGACCAGGCCGAGACCGACCGACACTGCGGGACCGCGCGCGACCGTGCCCAGGAAGTAGCCGGCCAGTGCCCACATCTCCATCACGAGCAGGGCGCCGCCGTACGACTGCAGCAGGTCGCTGGTCGCGGGCCACGAGACCGTCTGCGACTCCAGGCCGGCGACCCCCAGTGCCATCCCCGCGTCGAGGAGCAGCGTGGCCGTGACCAGCCCGGCGACCAGCACCACGACCGCCGACATGGAGCCGAGGATCGTCGACGCGCGGGACGGGCCCTGGGTGAACACGG
>DATBDF010000056.1:0-3606 GCA_036270075.1 Nocardioides sp. | reverse complement strand
GCGCGCCGGACCGGCCCGATCCGCTCGTAGAGATCGGCGCGGTGGCGCACGAGCGCCTCGACCCGGTCGACCCTGGACCCCAAGGGCGGCTCGGACAACAACAGCGGCCCGATGCGCATCGCCTGATGCGCCGTCGCGGTGGCGAAGAGCTGCTCGAGGTCTTCGAAGTGGCGGAACACCGTCCGCACCGACACCCTGGCTCGGGCGGCGATCTCGGCCGCCCCAGGTCGCAGCGACCCCTCTTCGAGCAGGTCCAGCATGGCGTCGACGACGGCTTCGCGGCTGCGGGCCGACCGCTGGGCCCGGCCGTCGACCTCGCTCGCAACCGGCGTCACGCCGGGGCTGCGACCTGCAGCGAGCGCACCTCTGCGGGGAGGTGGTCGTAGAGATCGCTGATCAGGTCCTCGCGGAGCGCGCGCACGGTGGGATCGTCCCAGCGGTTGTGCCACTGCCGCGGGTCGGCCGCAACGTCGTAGAGCTCACCCGTCGCGATCGAGATGCCGCCCGGGCCCGGGCGCTCGGCCTCGTACACGACCGACGAGGGGTCGAGCACCCTGGGGCCCCAAACCTCTTCGAGGCCGTTGGGCTTGCCTGCCGTGGACGGCTCGTAGACGGTGCAGAGCCAGCCGTCGCGGTACACCGAACGAAGGTGCATGCCGTAGCCGGGGAATTGGCTGTCCCACTCGCACAGCATCCGCTGTCTCCTCGGCTGTCCGTCGCCCACGGGCAGGGCGGCGCCCTGCATCCACTCGGCTGGCTCGATGCCGGCGATGGCGCAGAGCGTCGGTGCCAGGTCCACCTGGCCGACCGGGTCGGCGACCTCGGCGGGTGCAACTCCTGCCACCGGAGCGGGTCGCCAGATGAGGGGGAGCCGCATCAGGGCGTCGACGTGAAACGGCCCCTTGTACAGCAGCCCGAAGTCCCCCTGCAGCTCACCGTGGTCGGTCGTGAAGATCACGTCGGTACGGTCCGCCCATCCCCGCGAGGTCACCTGGTCGAGGACCCGGCCGCAGGCTTCGTCGACGAGCTCGTTCATCACGTGGACCTTGGCGTTGATCTCGCGGAGGGCGTCGGCGGTCAGCCGGGACGGCACGAACGCGGCTGGGCCTCCCTCCACGTTCGGCCATCGTCCCTCCCAGAAGGCGAGCCAATGCTGGGGCTTGCCGGAGAGGACGGCGCGGATGTCGTCGTCCGCTCCGGGGTGGCCCGGGGGCAGGTCCAGGTCCTGCCAGGGGACGCGACCGTTCTCCGAGGCCGGGGGGTCCCATGGATGGTGGGGATCGGGAAAGCTCATCCAGCAGAACCAGGGCTCGTCGTCGCCCATCGACGCGAGCCAGTCGACGGTGAGATCGGCTACCCAGTCGGTGTGGTACCACGGCCTGGGGATGGGGTTGTTCTTGGTCTCCGGCGCGTCCGTGTCCCCGCCGGGCTCGGCCTGGAGAAGGTTGGCGAAGCTGTGGAGATGCTCCGGATGGTGCTCGGCGAGCCACCGTCCGTAGTGGGCGACGGGAAAGTCGCCCCACGCGGCGATGTGCATGGCCTGGATCGAACGCTCGAACCCGCGCCAGGGGCCGGTGTCTCCGCGGGCGGCGCGCGCGTTCTCCTCGAACCGGCGCTGGGGGTCGAGACCGGGCTCGAAGTGCGCCTTGCCCAGCAGGGCCGTCCGGTACCCTGCCTGCTCCGAGAGGTAGGCGGCGATGGACGGGGCATCGGCGGGCAGGGGGATCCCGTTGGCGACGACGCCGTGCGTCCGGGCGTACTGGCCCGTGAGGATGGTCGACCGGGCCGGCATGCACACCGTGTTCTGGTTGTAGGCCCGTCGGTAGTTGACGCCCTCGGCCGCCAGGCGGTCGGCGACGGGGGTGCGGGCGATGGTCCCGCCGTTGCACCCCAAGCTGTCGTAACGCTGCTGGTCCGTCGTGATGAGCAGGATGTTGCGGCGGGTGCCGCCCGTGGCCGGTGCCTGGTCAGGCATGCGACCCGGTCCAGTCCCCGATCGGCTCACATCCGAGCAGGACCGTGCGATCGAGCCCCTGCTCGCGGTCTCTGTGGGCGTCCTGGTACTCGGCCGTCGTGACCATGTCGACGAACGCCTGACGACTGGGGTACGAGACCAGGACGGCCAGGTCCCAGTGATCGTGCTCGGAGTCGCCGATCACCACGTGCTCGGGCCGGCCCATCCAGACGACCCGGCCGCCGCGGTCCTCGACCATCTTGACCGCCGCCTTGCCGTATTGACGGTAGGCGTCCTCACCACCCGCGGTGCTCGCGCCCTCAGGCGGGGCGAAATGCAGCAGGTTGATCATGACGACCTCGCCGTGCCGCTCGTCGTTGGCGAACGTCTCGAACTGCTCCCGGGTAGGGATGATGGCCATCGCTCATCCTTTCTCCTCTCCCACTCATAGGATATGACACTGAGAATGTCAATACCCTGCCACGCCCTAACCGGGACTGTTCAGGTAGGCCTCCGTGATCCAGTCCCGGAGCTCGTCGTCGAACTCCTCGGGGCTGTGGAGGTTGGCGACGTGGTAGTAGCGACCGTGGTACTGCGCGACCTTCCTGGTGATCCTCGGGTGCCGGACGGCGCGTGGCAGCGAGAAGGACAGCGCCACCCACCGCTGCATCGGCCGTAGCTGGGCGAAGGTCTGCGCTCGCTTCAGGAAGATCCCAACCGATACGGGCTCCACGTGGACCGGTCCCAAGCTGTCCACGTGGCGCATCACCGTCTCGAATATCGGGCGCTCGTGCGCGGGACCGGTGGAGAAGTACTCGTCGACCGACATGGCCGGCTCACATTCGTGGGACTGACCGGCGCGGGCGAACCGTCGGTCGCATCGAGGACAGGTCCAGCCCGGCACAGCGACCATGTTGGCTTCCTAGCCCCGCGACGGGCCAGTGTGGGTACACTCCGCGCCGTGGAGGCCCACGGTGAAGGCGATCGTCGCCGCGCTCGCTGAACAGCAGGCCGAGCTGTCCGACCTGCTGTCTGGCCTGCGCGACGCAGACTGGCAGCGTCCCTCGCGCTGCGATGGGTGGACGGTCGCCGATGTCGTGCTCCACCTGGCCCAGACCAACGAGCTGGCGTCGGCGAGCGCCAGCGGACGGATGGCGGAAGCCCTTGACGAGCTCGCCCGCGGTCCGCGTCACACGGGGTCTGTGGACGACGGCGCCGACTTCCTGGTCGCTCGCGAGCGAGGTCAGCCGGGACCAGTGATTCGTGACCGCTGGGTGGAAAGCGCCGACGCCCTCTGTCGGCGGCTGGAAGGCGCTGATCCCCACGAGCGGCTGGAGTGGGTGGCCGGTCAGGTCTCGGCTCGCACGCTCGCCTCCACCCGTATCGCCGAGACCTGGATCCACGCCGGCGATGTGGGCTCGGCGTTCGGATGGGCACCCGCACCGACCGATCGGTTGTGGCACGTCGCCCGCCTGGCGTGGCGCACCCTGCCGTACGCCTTCGCCAGCGCTGGGCGCGATCTGACCGGCCCGGTCGCCTTCGAGCTCCGCGCTCCCAGCGGAGAGGCCTGGCGCTTTGCGCCCGGCTCCGAGGCTCTCACGATCGTGCGCGGCGACGCCGTCGAGCTGTGCCTCGTGGCTGCCCGCCGTGCC
>DATBDF010000055.1:0-4646 GCA_036270075.1 Nocardioides sp. | reverse complement strand
TGGTCGCCCGCCCTGGCCACGGTCGCTCGACGGGCGACCGTGATCGGCCGGGGCGGCCTGGCCACCCTCACCGACGAGGACGATCCCGGCGCCGATGTGGGTGGCGTCGGCCGGTTCCTCTACGAGCCGGACGGCGCCGTGATCCGCGCCGGGCTCGTCACCGCGGTCGCGGCCGGCGTCGACGGCCATCTGGTCGACCGGAAGATCGCCTACGTGACGGGCGACGCGGCGTTCCACACGCCGTTCGCCCGCAGCTACCGCGTCCTCGAGGAGCTGCCCTACCGCGAGAAACAGCTCCGAGCTGCCTTGCGCGAGCGACACATCGGGGCGCTGACCATCAAGAAGCGGGGGGTGGACGTCGCCCCCGAGGAGCTGCGGCAGCGGCTCGCCCTGCGCGGCGACGAGGTGGCCACCATCGTGCTCACCCGGGTGGCCGGCGAGGGCACGGCGCTCCTGGTCGAGACGATCTGAGGTCCGTCGACGGGGCTGCCTCCGGGGGGAGAAGCCCCACCCCCGGCTAGACCCCGAGCCAGGCCAGCACGGCCAGCACCCGTCGGTTGTCGTCGGGGGCGACCGGCAGGTCGAGCTTGGTGAAGATGTTGTTCACGTGCTTGCCGACGGCCTTCTCGGTGACGACCAGGGCGGCGGCGATGGCGGCGTTCGAACGGCCCTCGGCCATCAGGCCCAGGACGTCGCGCTCGCGCGACGTGAGTCGCTCCACCGGGGCCTGACGGGCCATCACCGCCGACACCACCTGCGGGTCGAGCACGGTGCCTCCGGCCGCGACGCGTCCCAGCGCGTCGACGAACTCGCCGACGTCGCCGACGCGGTCCTTGAGGAGGTAGCCGATCCCGCCTTGGCCGCTGGCGAGGAGCTCGCGGGCGTAGATGCGCTCGACGTACTGCGACAGGACCATCACCGGGAAGCCCGGGCGGTCGGCGCGCACGGCGACCGCCGCCCTCAGACCCTCGTCGCTGTGCGTGGGCGGGAGGCGTACGTCGAGGACGGCGGCCTCGGCGGACGGGTCGGCCAGGGCGTCGGCCAGGTCGTCCGCGTGCTCGACGGCCGCCACGATCTCGTGGTCGTTCGCCTCGAGGATCCGGATCAGTCCGTCCCGGAGGAGGGCGTGGTCCTCGGCAAGGACGAGTCGCACGGCACCTCCAGCGTGACCAGGGTCGGCCCGCCTTTCGGGCTCGACACGGTCATCGTGCCGTCGAACGCCGCGAGCCGTCGCGCGACCCCCCGCATCCCGGTCCCCGACCGGGGGTCGGCGCCTCCCCGGCCGTCGTCGCCGACGACGACGCACAGGCATCCCGGAGGATGCGCGAGCTCCACCCAGGCCCGCGACGCCGCGGCGTGCTTGGCGACGTTGGCGAGGCACTCGGCGACGGTGAAGTACACGGCGGACTCGACCGGCGGCGGCAGGCCGGGCGGCGCGTCACCGGTGACTTCGATCGGCACCGCGACGTCCAGCGCGAGCGACTCGATCGCAGCCTTCAGCCCGCGATCGGCGAGCACCGGCGGATGGATGCCGTGGACGACGTCGCGCAGGTCGCCCAGCGCGGCATTGCTGGTCTGCCGAGCCTCGACCAGCATCCGGCGCGCTTGCTCAGGGTCGCGCTCGACGAGCTCGGCCGCCATCCCCAGCGTCATCCCGAGGCTCGCGATCCGGGCCTGGGCGCCGTCGTGCAGGTCGCGCTCGATCCGACGCAGCTCGGCGGCCGAGTGGTCGAGCGACTCGGCGCGGGTCTCGGTGAGCACCTCCACCCGTTGCTCCAGGCGCTCGGTGGTACCCGGGCTCAGGAACCACCGGTCGATCCGGCTGCGGGCGGTCATGATCGGGCCCACGCCGTACCACCAGAGCACGCCCGTCACGACGAGCACGAACAGCAGGACGACGACCAGCGACAGCGTGAACGACAGCACGAACGTCGCCAGCAGCCAGGCCTTGTCGCGCCAGGTCATCGGGTCGGTCAGCCAGATCGCGACCTTCCCGAACATCGACGCGCCGTCGGTCGGGCGGTAGGCCGCCGGCACGGGCGAGCCGAGCATCCGCGCGGCCATGCCGCGGTGGAGGTTGGCCAGCCAGCGTGTGCACGGGATGGCCACGAGCAGGATCCAGACCCCGACCACGATCACGGCGAGCGCGCCGCCGACGATGTCGAGGACGAACAGCACCAACGCCGGCACGCACCAGAGCAGCTGCGCGGCGGCATACCCCGTCATGCGCAGGCGTCCGGCGTTCGTCACGCAGCCAGTGTGACCGATGGTGGCGCTCCGGACAGTGGGGCTAGGCCTACCTCCGTTCCGGGTCCTGCCACTCCTGATCCGGACCGCGGATTTCTCGACGCTGGAGGAGTCAGCACACCACCACTCGAGGAGTCCGCCATGTCACCTCATCTGCAACGACCCGGCCTGATGGCCCGGGTGCCCCTACGAGCCGCTCGCTGGAGCGCGACCCATCCGTGGCGCGCGATCGGCGCCTGGTTCGCGTTCGTCACGGTCGCGGTCGCCCTCGCGGCGTTCGTCCCGACCAAGCAGACCACCGACGCCGACTACCGTCTCGGGGAGTCCGGTCGCGCCGACGCCATGGAGGCGTCCGGCCACTTCGCCGACGACCAGATCGAGAACGTCCTGGTCACAAGCCGCCACGGCGGCAAGCCCGACCAGGCCGACGTCGCGAAGGTCGCAGCCCAGCTCAAGGCCGATCTCGCCACCGACCACGGCGTCACCCAGGTGACGCCGCCGCAATGGAACGCCGGGCGTACGGCGGCGCTGATCGACGTGCACCTGAAGAGCACCGTCGACGACGCGCAGCAGATCCAGGCGAGGATCGCCCAGATCGACCGCGCGCACGCCGAGCTCCGCGTGCGTGAGGCCGGTGACGTCTCCATCAACACCGCCATCGACGACCGCGTCGCCGAGGACCTCCACTCCGCCGAGGGCATCAGCCTGCCGATCACGATCCTGCTGATGCTCCTGGCGTTCGGCGCCCTGATCGCGGCCGGCGTGCCGGTGCTGCTCGCCCTCACGTCGGTCGCCGCCACCATGGGCATCGCCGCTCCGTTGTCCCACCTCATCCACGCCGAGCCGACCGTGACCAGCATGATCGTGCTGATCGGCATGGCCGTGGGCGTCGACTACTCGCTGTTCTACCTCAAGCGCGAGCGCGAGGAGCGCGCGAAGGGCGCCACCACCCTGGACGCCGTCGAGATCGCCGCGGCCACCTCGGGCCACTCCATCCTGGTCTCCGGCGCGGCTGTGATCGCCTCGATGGCGGGGCTGTTCATCGTCGGCGGAGCGACGTTCGACTCGCTCGCCTCCGGCGCCATCGTCGTGGTCGCCGTCGCGGTGGTGGGCTCGGTGACGGTCCTGCCCGCGCTGCTGGCCAAGCTCGGCCGGTGGGTCGACCGTCCCCGGCTGCCGCTGCTCTGGCGGGTGAACCGGCGGATCGGCCAGGGCGGCATCAGCCGCCGCGTCCTGGCTCCCGTCGTACGCCGTCCGGTCGCGGCCCTGGTCGTCTCGCTCACGGCCCTGGTCGCCCTGGCGGCTCCTGCCCTGGGCATGAAGATCCACGACGCAACCCTCGACACCCTGCCCGCCTCGATCCCCCAGGTGCAGACCCTGCGCCAGGTGGCCCTCGAGTTCCCGTCGCAGGGGACGACCGCGACCGTGGTCGTGCACGGCTCGGCAGCCCAGCACGACCAGGTCGTCGGTGCCCTGCACCGGCTGGAGACCTCCGCCGCTGCGACCTCGTGGTTCGACCCGGCCGGCAAGAACGCGATCGAGACGGCACCCGACGGGGCGACCGTGCGGCTGACGCTTCCCATCCCGTACTCCTACTCCGACGACCGGTCCGGCGACGCCGTGCAACAGCTGCGCGACCACCTGGTACCGGACGCCCTGGGTGGGATGAACGTGCAGCACGCCGTGGGTGGCGACGTCGCAGACTCACTCGACTTCGCGTCGCACCAGTCCGAGCGGCTGCCCTTCGTGATCGCGTTCGTGCTGCTGCTGACCCTGGTGATGATGACGCTGGCCTTCCGGAGCATCGTGGTCGCGGCCCTCTCGTCGGCGCTGAACCTGCTGTCGGTGGGCGTCGCGTTCGGGATCCTGACCCTGGTCTTCCAGCACGGCTGGTTCTCCGGAGCGCTCGGGTTCGACACCCCCGGGTTCGTCATCGACTGGATCCCGCTGTTCGTGATGGTGATCCTGGTCGGGCTGTCGATGGACTACAACGTCTTCGTCCTGGCCCGCATCCGCGAGCACCTCGTCCGCGGCCTGCCGCCCCGCCTCGCGGTCGAGCGCGGCATCAGCGACACGGCCGGCGTGATCACCAGCGCGGCGGCGGTGATGGTGTCCGTGTTCGCCATCTTCATCACGTTGAGCATGCTCGAGATGAAGATGATGGGGGTCGCCCTGGCCGCCTCGATCCTGATCGACGCGACCCTGATCCGGCTCGTCGTCCTGCCCGCGGCACTCGTGCTGCTCGGCCGGCGGGCCTGGTGGCCGGGCCGGATCGACCGGCCGACCGGCGACGTGGTCGAGGCCGAGCCCCGGCGCGACCCGCAGCCCGCGGGCGTCGGGTGAGGCGCCGCCCCTGACGGCCCCGGACGGGCCAAGGACGGGGGTACGCCGGCCGGCGG
>DATBDF010000054.1:0-9818 GCA_036270075.1 Nocardioides sp. | reverse complement strand
TCGCTGACGATGCCGCTCAAGCGTGAGGTCGTCCCGCTGCTGACCTCCCGTGACGCGTGGACCGAGATCGCCGGGGCCGCCAACACGCTGCTGCTCGACGCCGACGGTGCTCGGCACGGGCTCAACACCGACGTCCCCGGTGCTGAGGCGGCCCTGGCGCAGGCCACCGACCGGCGCCCGCGCGACGCGGTCGTTCTGGGCGGAGGGGCCACCGCGGCGTCGGTGCTCCTCGCGCTCGCCGAGCGCGGTCTCGAGCACGCCGTCGTCGCGGTCCGCGACCCGGCCCGCGCCGACCGGACGCTCGCCGTCGTGGCCGGCCATCCACGGGCGCCCGAGCTCACGGTCGTCCCGCTGGCCGGGCTGTCGGCGATCGCGGGCGACCCGAGCGGCGTCGTCGTCTCGACGATCCCGGCGGCGGCGCAGTCGGAGGAGATCCTCCGGGCCGTGCGCGAGATGGCCGTGGTCTTCGACGTGGTCTACGACCCGTGGCCGACGCCGCTCGCCGAGCAGGCCGCGGCACGGGGGCACACGCTGGTCGGGGGCCTCGACCTGCTCCTGTGGCAGGCGGTCGACCAGGTGCGCGCCATGACCGGGCGCTTCGACGTCCCCGTCGAGGCGATGCGGCGCGCGGGCGAGACGGGACTCGCCGAACGCCGCCGAGGGGCGCCGTCGGTGCCCTAAGGTCCGGGGCATGGACTCGACCGCCGCGGCCGCGCTCCTCGGCGCGGGCGTGGCGGGAGTGGGTGGCCTGCTGGTGCCACGACTGATCGCGATGGTTCCGCCGTGGGAGCCACCTCGACCCGACCTGTCCTCGTCCGACGAGCGGTCGGAGGCCGACGCGACCGTCGACGCGACGGACCCGGACCAGGACGAGCTCCCGGAGCCGTACACCGAGATCGCCGGGCTCCCGGGACTCGCCTGGAAGAGCGCGGTCGCGGGCGTGGTCGCCGGCGCGGTGGCCGGCGCGGGTGCGGGCTGGGAGTGGGCCTGGTTGCTCTGGGTGCCGTTCGTGCCGGCGTACCTGGCCCTGGCTCTCATCGACTGGCGGACGCGGCTGCTCCCGACGTATCTCATCGGGCCGATGCTCGCCGCCATGGCGGCCCTGGTCCTGCTGGGCTGGCCCGTCACCGGTGACGGGCACGCGGTGCTGCGCTCGGCGCTCGGGTTCGTGACCTTCGGCGGCTTCTACCTGCTCCTGTGGTTCGTGTACCCACGCGGCCTCGGGTTCGGCGACGTCCGGTTGTCGGGTCCGCTCGGCCTGGCCCTCGGCTGGATGGGCTGGGGACCGGTCCTCGTCGGCGTGTACGCCGGCTTCCTGCTCGGTGGCGTGATCGGCGGGCTGCTGGCCGTGGCCAGGATCGTGGAGCGGAAGGGGTTCCCCTTCGGGCCGTTCATGCTGCTCGGAGCCGTCGTCGGCCTTCTCTGGGGCGACGCTCTCTGGTCCGGTCTCGTGGGCGCCTGACCGGCCGGGATCGCGCGACCGCGCATGGAAGACTGACGCCATGCTGCGCTGGCTCACCGCCGGGGAGTCCCACGGCCCTGCCCTGGTCGCGATCCTGGAAGGGCTGCCGGCGCACGTGCAGGTCACCACCGACGACGTCACCGCCGCCCTCGCCCGGCGCCGGCTCGGCAAGGGCCGCGGTGCCCGGATGTCGTTCGAGCAGGACCGGGTCACGATCCTCGGCGGGGTGCGCCACGGCGAGACGATGGGCGGGCCGGTCGCCATCGAGGTCGCCAACACCGAGTGGCCCAAGTGGGAGCAGGTGATGGCCGCCGACCCCGTCGACGAGACCGTGCTCGAGGGGCTAGCCCGCAACGCCCCGCTCACGCGGCCTCGTCCCGGCCACGCCGACCTGGTCGGGATGCAGAAGTACGGCTTCGACGAGGCCCGCCCGGTCCTGGAGCGTGCCTCCGCGCGCGAGACCGCCGCGCGGGTGGCCCTGGGGTGCGTCGCGAGCGCCTTCCTGCAGCAGGCCACCGGCGCCCGCGTGGTGTCCCACGTCGTCGAGCTCGGCGGTGTCCGGGCTCCGGCGGGTGCCGTCCCGGGCCCCGATGACGTGGCCCGGCTCGACGCGGACGAGGTCCGGTGCTTCGATCCCGAGGCCAGCGCGGCGATGGTCGCCGCGATCGACCAGGCACACCAGGACGGCGACACGCTCGGCGGGGTCGTGGAGGTCGTCGTCGACGGTCTCCCACCGGGCCTGGGCTCGCACGTGCACTGGGACCGGCGGCTCGACTCGCGCCTGGCGGGCGCGCTGATGGGGATCCAGGCGATCAAGGGTGTCGAGGTCGGTGACGGCTTCGAGCTGGCCGCGACCCGGGGCAGCCTGGCCCACGACGAGATGGTGCCCACGGACGAGGGGATCCGGCGTACCGGGGGCCGCTCGGGAGGCACCGAGGGTGGGATGTCGACCGGCGAGCGGCTGCGCGTGCGAGCGGCGATGAAGCCGATCGCGACCGTCCCCCGTGCGTTGCGCACCGTCGACGTCGAGAGCGGCGACGCGGCGGTCGCCCACCACCAGCGCTCGGATGTCTGCGCGGTGCCCGCTGCCGGTGTCGTGGCCGAGGCGATGGTCGCGCTGGTCCTCGCCGACGCGGTACTGGAGAAGTTCGGCGGTGACTCGGTGGAGGAGACCCGTCGCAACGTCGCGAGCTACCTGGACACGCTGAGGTTCCGGTGACGGGACCCCGTGTGGTGCTCGTCGGACCGATGGGCGCCGGCAAGTCGACGGTAGCGAGGATCCTCGCCGAGCAGTGGGGGATCGGCTTCCGTGACACCGACGACGACGTCGAGGCGGTCGACGGGCGTGCGATCTCGGACATCTTCGTGGAGTCCGGCGAGGAGTACTTCCGGGCGCTCGAGCGCGACGCCGTGAGCCGCGCCCTGGCCGAGCACGACGGCGTGCTCGCCGTGGGTGGCGGCGCCGTGATGGACGTGACCACGCGGACGGCGCTGGCAGGGCACCGCGTCGTGTACCTCCGGGTGGGGCTCGCCGATGCCGCGTCCCGGGTCGGGCTGGGGACGTCGCGGCCGCTGCTGCTGGGCAACGTGCGCGGCACGATGAAGGTGCTGCTCGACGAGCGGCACCCCGTCTACGAGGCGGTCTCGGCCGCGGTCGTCGAGACCGACGGCCGGACCCCGGAAGAGGTGGCGAGGTTGGTCGAGGAGGCGCTCGATGGCTGACGCCACCGTGATCCGGGTCGCCACCGCAGCGGCGTACGACGTGGTGGTCGGCACGCGGCTGCTCGACCGCCTGCCGGGGCTGCTCGGGTCCGACGTCCGTCGGGTCGCCGTCGTGTTCCCCGACGACCTTCCCGGGCCGGCGGCACGCGTGCAGCGCGTGCTCGGCTCGACGCACGGGGTGCTCGACCTCCCGGTGCCGCCGGGCGAGCGGGCGAAGACCGCCGAGATCGCGGCCACCTGCTGGGAGGCGCTCGGCACCGGGGGCTTCACCCGTAGTGACGCGGTCGTGGCCGTGGGCGGGGGAGCCACCACCGACCTGGGTGGGTTCGTGGCGGCGACCTGGCTGCGCGGGGTGCGCGTCGTGCACGTCCCCACCACCCTGCTCGGCATGGTCGACGCCGCCGTCGGTGGGAAGACCGGGATCAACACGAGTGCCGGGAAGAACCTCGTCGGCTCGTTCCACGAGCCGGCCGGGGTGCTCTGCGACCTCGACCTGCTGGTCACGCTCCCCGAGGCGGAGCTGCGCTCGGGTCTGGGTGAGGTGGTCAAGTGCGGCTTCATCGCCGACCCGGAGATCCTGCGGGTCGTCGAGACCACGTCACTGCGCGACCTGACACCGGGCTCCCCGGTCCTGCGCGAGCTCGTCGAGCGGGCAGTCAGGGTCAAGGCCGAGGTCGTGGCCGGTGACCTCCGCGAGTCCGGCGGCGGGGAGGACCCCGGGCGCGAGGTCCTCAACTACGGGCACACGATGGGCCACGCCGTGGAGCTCGCGAGCGACTACGGGCTGCGGCACGGCGAGGCGGTCGCGATCGGGTGCGTGTACGTCGCCGAGCTGGCCCGGGCGGCCGGGATCCTGGACGACGCGGTCGCCGACCGCCATCGGACGGCGTTCGCCCGCGTGGGGCTGCCGACCGGCTGGTCCGGTGCGACGTACGACGACCTCCGGGCGCGGATGGCCGTCGACAAGAAGGCACGCGGGTCCAGCCTGCGCTTCGTGGTGCTCGACGGTCTGGCGAGCCCACGGATCCTGGCCGAGCCCGACGAGGCGCTCCTGCGGTCGGCGTACGACGCGATGGTGGGAGGGGCGGCGTGAAGGTCTTGGTGCTGAACGGTCCAAACCTCGGGCGTCTCGGGCGCCGCCAGCCCGAGATCTACGGCTCCGCGACGTACGCCGACCTGGTCGCCCTGTGCGACGAGTGGGGACGCGGGCTCGGGCTGGAGGTCGACGTACGCCAGACCAACCACGAGGGCGAGCTCCTCGA
Organism: Nocardioides sp.; assembly: GCA_036270075.1. Lineage (GTDB taxonomy): Bacteria > Actinomycetota > Actinomycetes > Propionibacteriales > Nocardioidaceae > Nocardioides. The sequence goes on along the minus strand of DATBDF010000054.1, from coordinate 5,372 downwards.
CTGGCTCAACACCGCAGCCGACGAGCAGACCCCCGTGGTCCTCAACGCCGGAGCGTGGACCCACTACTCGCTCGCGCTCTACGACGCCTGTGCCCAGCTGTCCGCGCCCCTGGTCGAGGTCCACCTCAGCGATCCGGCCCAGCGGCCCGAGGAGTTCCGCCACCACTCCGTGGTCACCCCGCACGCGGCCGCGGTGATCGCGGGGAAGGGTGTGGACGGGTACCGCGAAGCGCTGGCTGTCCTCGGGTCGTCCGCCTGAGCGGGCAGTAGGGGTTCCTCCCAGGCGGACGACCCGAGGAATCGGGGGGAACCGGGAGGGGGCGGGACGCGTCCGATCGGCACATCGTGGTCTCGGCCGATCCCAGGAGAGCGTCATGGACCGTTCTGTCACCGTCAGCCTGAAAGGGGCGCTGGTCGCGGCGGTCGTCGCGTTGGCGCTCGTCGTGGCCTACCTGCTCGGGGCGGGCGGCGACTCCGCCCAGGCGTCCGCGACCGCGCCCACCGGCGCCACGGGGACCGGCAGCGATGCCATGCCGCGGACCCTGGTGACCACGGGGACCGGTCACGCGATCGGAGTGCCGGACCAGCTGACGTTCTCGCTCTCGGTGACTCTCGTGCGACCCGACCTGCGCTCGGCCCTGCACGCGGCCAGCGACACGATGGACCGGGTCCTCACCCGCCTCGACGGCCTCGGCGTTCGTCGCTCGGACGTGCAGACCACGGGACTCCAGATGAACGCGGTGTACGACTACCACGTCTCCAGCCCACCGACCCTGCGCGGCTACCGCGTCTCCCAGCGTGCCTCCGTCCTGGTCCGCGACCTGGCTCGCGGGGGGCGCGCCGTCACGGCGGCGGTCGAGGCCGGCGGCAACGACGTCCGTGTCGGGAACATCGGCCTGAGCATCGGTGACACCGACGCCCTCCTGTCGCAGTCGCGCAAGCAGGCGGTCGAGCAGGCCACGACCGAGGCCCATGAGTACGCCGACGCGGCCGGGCAGACCTTGGGCTCCGTCCTGTCGCTGCGGGAGGTCCACGCGAGCGCCCCGGTGACGCATCCCCTGCAGTACAGCCGGGCCGCCATGGACGCTGTCGCGAAGGCGGTTCCGATCCGCGCCGGCAAGGACCGGCTCGCGGTCACCGTCCGGATCGTGTGGTCGTTCCGATGAGCGCGACGATGAGAGGGCCGCGACCCCGTGACCACCGCTGGGCGCTGCTGCTGGCGGGTCCCCTCCTCGCGGCGCTCGCCCTGGCCGCAGGGTGCAGCTCTCCGAACTCCGCGAGCGCGACCGCCGAGTCAGCAGCGGGCGATGCCCCCGAGGCCCACGCCCTGAAGGCCGCCGACAAGGCCGGTCCCGTGGCGCAGGACTTCGCGGCCACGGGATCCGGTGCCGACGGGGACGTGCAGGAGCGGGCCGTGATCTCCACCGGGCGGGTCGAGCTCACCAGCGGCGACGTTGCCACCACCCGCGACCGCGTCGACGCCGTGCTGGCGCTCGAGCACGGCCGGATCGCCGACGAGGACACCCAGACCGACGAGCACGGCAACATGACCAGCGCCCACTTCGTGCTCAGGGTCCCCAGCGAGAGGTTCGACGACGCGATGACCTCGCTGGCCGGCCTCGCGACGTTGCGGTCCTCGACGCGCAAGGCCGCGGACGTCACGACGCAGGTCATCGACGTCGAGGCCAGGATCGACGCGCAGCGCGCAGGGGTACGCCGCCTCCGGCACCTGGTCTCCCGGGCGGCCAACCTGCCCGCGCTGCTCGCGGTCGAGCGCGAGCTCACCGCACGCCAGGGCGAGCTCGACTCGCTGCTGCAACAGCGGGCGTACCTCGCGGACCGGACGACCCTGGCCACGATCACGGTCGACATCACACGGCACACGACCCCGTCGCCGGCGAAGCGCTCGACCGGTGGCTTCGTGGGCGGTCTCCAGCACGGCTGGCACGCGTTCGTCACGGTCGTCGTGGGGCTGCTGGTCGCGGTCGGAGCCGCACTCCCGTTCGCGCTGGCCGGCCTAGTCATCGGCATCCCGGTGTGGCTCCTGGTGCGCCGGCTGCGCCGGCCTCGTGAACCGGAGGCGCCTCCGGCAGAGCCGTGAGCCGGCACCCGGCGTCCGGCGATCCGCGGGGCACGGATTTCTGGGAGCACGAACGCTCGGACTAGACTCGCACGATCGCTCGCCCGGACGTCTGCTCGGATCTCCGCGTGCCGGGCCCACCGTTTCCCAGCAGAAGAGGCACTGTCGCATGGCCACCACCAACGACCTCAAGAACGGCATGGTCCTCAACCTGGACGGCCAGCTCTGGCAGGTCATCTGGTTCCAGCACCACAAGCCCGGCAAGGGCGGCGCTGTCGTGCGGTCGAAGCTGAAGAACGTCGAGTCGGGCAAGGTCGTCGACCGCACGTTCAACGCCGACGTGAAGGTCGAGGTGGCGACGGTCGACAAGCGGACGATGCAGTACCTCTACAACGACGGCACGTCGTACGTGTTCATGGACACCGGCACCTACGACCAGGTCGAGATCACGCCCGACATCGTCGGTGAGGCCAAGAACTTCATGCTGGAGAACCAGGAGGCGATCGTGGCCTCCAACGACGGGCGGGTCCTCTACATCGAGCTACCGGCATCCGTGGAGCTCGAGATCACCTACACCGAGCCCGGCGTGGTCGGCGACAGCGCCACCGGCCGCACCAAGCCGGCCACGCTGGAGACCGGTCACGAGATCCAGGTGCCGCTGTTCATCACGCAGGGCGAGAGGGTCAAGGTCGACACCCGCGACTCGTCGTACCTGGGCCGCGTGAAGGCCTAGGCCACCGGCCGTGCCGGCACGCAGCAAGGCGCGCAAGCGCGCACTCGACGTCCTCTACGCCGCAGAGATGCGGGCGCAGGACCCCGTCCAGGCCCTCGAGGCCGCCGTGGCCGATGGCGAGGGACCGACGAACCCCTACACCGAGACCCTGATCCGTGGGGTGGCCGAGCACCGCGAGCGCATCGACGAGCTCCTCGGGCAGTACTCGCAGGGGTGGACCCTGGACCGGATGCCCGCCGTCGACCGCAACGCCCTGCGGATCGGCGTCTTCGAGCTGCTGTACTCCGACGAGGTGCCCGACCCGGTCGCCGTGACCGAGGCCGTGGCGCTCGTCCGCAACCTGTCGACGGACGACTCGCCGGCGTTCGTGAACGGGGTGCTCGGGAGCATGCTCCGCGACCGGGACTCCCTGGTCGGCTGACTCCTCGTGATCGGCCGGGCCACCCCAAGGTGTGATCCCCAGAGACCGGCGCGGCCCTAGATTCCGAGCATGACCGACGTCGGAGACCGCGCGGAGCAGATCGGGCGCGAGGTCCACCACAGCAAGACGCTGGACCGTGGCATCCGCTTCGGCATGGTCGTCTACGGTGTCGTGCACCTGGTGGTGGCCTGGCTGGCGGTGCAGCTCGCACTCGGCGACCACAGCGAGAACGCGTCGCAGAAGGGCGCGATCCAGACCCTCGCCAAGCAGCCGTTCGGACCACTGCTGCTGTGGCTGGTCGCCATCGGCATGTTCCTGCTGGTGCTGTGGCGGGTCGTCGAGGTATTCGTCGGTCACCAGGAGTACGACGGTGCCAAGCGCTGGCGCAAGCGTCTCGTCTCGGCGTTCAAGGCGGTCGTGTACGGATACATCGGCGTGACGGCGTTCCGGTTCGCCATCGGTGCGAGCTCCGGCCAGAGCACCAACTACACCTCGAAGCTGATGGACCAGACCTACGGCCGCTGGATCGTGGGTGCCATCGGCGTGGCCATCGTGCTGTACGGCGTGAGCTACGCGCGGCGCGGCTGGACCGAGAAGTTCATGGAGAACCTCGACGCTCGTGGCACCCTCAGCGACGTGAGCACGGCGTACCGCGTCGTCGGGAAGATCGGGTACATCGCGAAGGGGATCGCCTTCTGCATCGTCGGCGGGCTCTTCGTCGCCGCGGCGTACACGCACGAGGCGAAGAAGTCCGGGGGACTGGACCAGGCACTGCACACCGTCCTCCAGCAGCCGCTGGGCCCGGTGCTGCTGATCCTGATCGCCGCCGGGATCGCCTGCTACGGACTGTTCTGCTTCGCCCGGGCACGCCACCTCGCCAAGTGACCTGCTGCGGCGGGCCCGGACAGCCGGTCCGGACGCCGCGTCAGCCGGCGAGGGTGTCGAGCGCCTCGACGCTGCGGCCGAGTGCTCGGTCGACAGCCGCCCGCAGCGTGGGGCCGGCAGACGTCGGTCCGCCTCGCAGCAGCGCGGCGACGTGACCGTCGGGCCGGACGAGGACAGCGCGTGACGCGTCCACGTCGTAGCGACCCGTCGCCGCGGCCCCGCCCTCGACCTCCGCGCCGAGCTCCACGACCTCGATCGGAAGCCCGCCGGCGGCCAGCTCGGCCGCGGCGGAGCGCCACGGCGTACCTCCGGTGCCGGTCACGACGGTGAGGTGTCCGTCGTACAGGTCCAGGAGCGACACCTGCTCGCCACCACGCTGGACCCAGGCGTGGGGCGCACGGGCACCGACCACGGCTCGGCGGGTCGGCGGGGCGCCACCCGCATCCTCGACCGCGACCGTCCGGTAGGTCACCTCGAGGTCGTCGGCCAGGATGTCGTGGTCCGGGCTGTCGTCCGCGGCGGGCTCGAGCGAACGCCGGGCGTTCGCCAGGCCCACCGGCCGCCGCTCCGAGTCGTAGCTGTCGAGCAGACGCGCGTGGGCCCAGCCCCGCAGCACCCAGGCCAGCTTCCACCCGAGGTTGTGGGCGTCGGCGATGCCCGTGTTCATACCGGTGGCGCGCCGCGGGGTGGTCCGATGGGCGGCGTCGCCGACGAGGAACACGGCCCCGGACCGCTGGGTGTCCGCCACGGCGGCCCCGAACTCCCAGGGGAAGATCCCGTCGACCTGGGGCTCGAGGTCCGGCAGGCCCGAGGCCGCCCGGATCACCGCGCGTACCCGCTCCGGGGTCCAGTCCGAGACAGTGTCCCCCTCCTCCGGAGCCCACTCCACGTCGAACGTCCAGCGGTCGGTCTCGCCCGTGGCCACGAACATCCCCTGTGCGCCCGGCGCCACCGTGGCGTGGAGCACCGCCGAGCGCCCGCCCAGGGCGGGGGACAGGTCGGCACGGAACAGCATCGACAGGTGGTGACCCTCGCTACCCAGCGTGCTCCAGCCGATGCCGGCCGCGGCGCGCACGGCGCTGCCGCCACCGTCCGCCCCCACCACGTAGCGTGTGCGCACGGCGTACGACGGCCCGTCGGGCAGCGTGCGCACCTGTGCGGTCGCACCGTCGTCGTCGACGGCGAGCGAGACCAGCTCGGTGCGGAACCGGATGTCGCCGCCGCGCTCCCGGGCGTGGTCCAGCAGGATCGGC
>DATBDF010000053.1:0-2740 GCA_036270075.1 Nocardioides sp. | reverse complement strand
GTTGTAGCCGCTGTCGGAGGCATGCATCGCCACCGGGATGCCGGCGTCCTCGACGGCCTTCCAGAACGGGTCGAACTCCGGCAGGCCGAACGAGCGGGTGCCACGGAAACCGGGCACCGGTGCGGGCCGGACGAGCACGGTGCGAGCACCGCGCTCGAGACACCACTCGAGCTCTTCGAGCGCCTTGTCGACGATCGGCAGCGTGATGACGGGCGTCGCGAAGATGCGGTCCTTGTAGTTGAACGACCAGGTCTCGTGCATCCACTCGTTGAGGGCGTGGATGACGATGTGGATGAGCTCGGGGTCGTCCTTCATCCGCTCCTCGACCAGGCTCGCGAGGGTCGGGAACATCAGCGAGTAGTCGAGGCCGAGCTCGTCCATGACCTCGAGGCGGGGGCCCGGCTCGCGGAACGCCGGGATCGCCTTCATGGGCTCGCCCATGATCTCCCGGTAGCTCTTCCCCTCCGGGTTGCCGTGGCGGTAGTACTCCTCCTGGGCGCCCGGCCGGGCGACGACGTCGAAGGTCGGGTTGGGGATGTAGTCGCTGATCTGGCCGCGGACGACGATCTTGGTCCGGCCGCGGACGTCGACGTAGTCGATGACGTTCTTGTGGGCATCGGGGAGGAACTTGGTCAGCGCCTCGCGCGGCTCGTAGAAGTGGTTGTCCGCGTCGAAGACCGGAAAACTCAGTTCGCGGGACGGCATGAGAACCCCTCGAAGTCATCAGGTGACGGAGAAGAGTGAGCGTCACTCGGGATGAGAAGGACGTTACCACTACGCGTAAGGGGCGTGTAAATAATGGTTCCATGCCGACCGTCTCGTTCGACAACCTCCGTGCCTGCCTCGAGCTGACCGAGACAGCGCCCGGCGCCTACTCCGGCGACAACCTCGCGCTGGACTACCACCGGGTCTTCGGCGGCCAGATCCTGGCGCAGGGCATCCTCGCGGCGACCTCGGCCAGCGGCGCCAAGGAAGGGACGCAGCGCAAAGAGGTGAAGTCGCTCACCCAGCTGTTCCCGCGCGAGGGGCACGCAGACTCGCCGATGCTCTACGGCGTCACGAAGCATCAGGAGGGCCGGACGTTCGGAAGCACGAGCGTCGTCGCGACCCAGGGAGAGAAGACGGTCAGTGTCGCGACACTGTCGCTGCACACTCCGGAGGACGGCTCGCTCCGGCAGGACGAAGCCCCGGACGCCGGCAAGCCGGACGCCGCGATCCTGACCGACCTCGGCATGATCCCGTGGGAGACCCGGGTGGTCGACGGCGTCGACCTCGCGGTGCGTGACGTCGGGCCGGCGTCGTACCGGTTCTGGATGCGGACACCGAGCCTGCCGGACGCACCCGCGCTGCACCAGGCTCTGCTGGCCTATGCGACCGACCTCACCATCATCGGTACGGCGCTGCGCCCGGCCGATGGTCTGTCGCAGGCGGACTCGATGACCCGGTTCCACTCCGCCGTCACGTCGCACTCGTTGTGGTTCCACCAGCCGCTGCGCGTCGACGACTGGTTGCTCATCGACCAGTCGAGCCCCGTCGTCGCGGGCAGTCGCGCGTTCGGCCGTGGCGACGTGTGGTCGCTCGACGGTCGGCTCGTCGCCTCGTTCGCGCAGGAGTCGATGATCCGCATGCTCGGCTGACAGAGTTGATCATGAGCAAGACGACCGGACACGCTGGTGTGTCGCACTGACATGCTCATGATCAACTCGAGGGTCAGCTTGCAGGCGTGGGGCAGCTCTGCTGGTTCGTTGTGAACCTCGCGACCGGGACCGCCCTCGGCAGGCATCATGGAATGCTGGCGAAGGCGACCTGGTAGGTGTGAGCGGCGAGCACCGCTGGATCCGCGAGCACACGCGCGAGCTGCGCCGGCTTGAGCCCGGTAAGGATCACTCCGTGCACGAGTCCTGCGGCTGCCGCCTGGCGGAGCCGGTCCAACGAGACGCCGACCATGTGCAGATTGCCGGCGTCGCTGTCATGGAGCTCAGACACCCACTTGCGGAACGACGAAACGATTGTCCAATGACCATTTTCATGAAAGTCGTCGAAGGACCACCCGTAGACCGGCGCGCCCGGGACGCCGTTCCACAACTCGTGTGTTTGGTCGGCAGCAGTCATCAAATAGGTGGAGTGAATGAACAGGGTCGACGAGATCGGCTGCGGCAACCCGGCCACCCACTGAGTCAATGAGGATTGATCGAGCGGGCGAGTGAACTCGACGACTGCAGTCAGCGTTGTGGATGCAGGTAGCTGCGCCAGCTGCTTCAGCTCCTGGGTTTTCAAATCCCGCAGCGGCTCGGTTCCGATGCTGTTCAGGGCATCTGCGGCGACTGACTGGGGTACCGAAGTCGAATACCCGACGTGGCCGAGAATGTTCGTCTGCAGCCGCACGCGGAGTGCGGCCGGGTCCGGCGATGAGGCGAACAGCCGGACGTCCAGCGACTCCTCGCGTCCCAACCACGTGGACCCGGATCCGCTCACTCGAGCATCGAACTCCGGGTGGGCCACCTGCCATGCAGTCGCGAGGCGCTCGAGTTGGCCCTGACGGCCCAAGCCCGCGAAGATCAGCTGAACGACGATGCCCAGCACGATGGCGCCGAAGAACACGTAGACGGCGCCGACGGCAGCAGTGCGCAAGATGCCACGGCGAACCGCACGCCTCAACTGACGGTCGTCGACCAGTGGCAGGTCGGGGAGCTCCCACTCCGCGTCAGCAACGGATGACTTCTTCGCGCTCACTGCGCCT
>DATBDF010000052.1:0-17592 GCA_036270075.1 Nocardioides sp. | reverse complement strand
CGGTTGAACGGCATCACCGCCTCCTTGACCGCGATCGGCGAGTCGTCGGGAAGGCAGCCGCCGTCGCCTGCAGCCGGCAGCAGACCCTCGGCCCGCAGCTGCTTGATCGAGTCGCCCAGCATCACCCGCGCCGCGGCCTTGGCCAACGGCGTCGAGGTGGCCTTGGAGACGAAGGGGACGGTCCGGCTGGCCCGCGGGTTGGCCTCGAGCACGTACAGCACGTCCGAGCCGAGGGCGAACTGGATGTTGATCAGTCCGAGCACCCCGACGCCGCGCGCGATCGCCTCCGTGGCCTCGCGGATGCGCTGGATCTCGCGGTCACCGAGCGTGATCGGCGGCAGCGCGCACGAGGAGTCGCCGGAGTGGATGCCGGCCTCCTCGATGTGCTCCATCACCCCGCCCAGGAACAGCTCCTCACCGTCGAAGAGCGCGTCGACGTCGATCTCGACCGCGTCGTCGATGAACCGGTCGACCAGCACGGGGTGCTCCGGGCTGATCGCGGTCGCGCGGGCGATGTAGCCCTCGAGCGCGGCGTCGTCGTACACGATCTCCATGCCGCGCCCGCCGAGGACGTACGACGGCCGCACCAGCACGGGGTAGCCGATGTCGTGGGCGATCTCGGCCGCCTCGTCGTAGGACGAGGCCAGGCCGTGCAGGGGGGCGACGAGCCCGGCCTCGTGCAGGACCCGCCCGAAGGCGCCGCGCTCCTCGGCGAGATGGATCGCCTCGGGCGTCGTTCCCACGATCGGGACGCCGGCGTCGGCCAGCCCCTGCGCGAGCCCGAGCGGGGTCTGCCCGCCGAGCTGACAGATCACGCCGGCCACCGGCCCGGCCTGCATCTCCGCGTGCACCACCTCGAGCACGTCCTCGAGCGACAGCGGCTCGAAGTAGAGCCGGTCGCTGGTGTCGTAGTCGGTGGAGACCGTCTCGGGGTTGCAGTTGACCATGATCGTCTCGAAGCCGGCCCCGCCTTCGGCCTGACCCCGTCGACTGCTCAGCGCCATCGACGCGTGCACGCAGGAGTAGTCGAACTCGATGCCCTGGCCGATCCGGTTGGGGCCGGACCCGAGGATGACCACGGCCGGCCGATCGCGCGGCTCGACCTCGGTCTCCTCGTCGTACGACGAGTAGTGGTACGGCGTGGCCGCGGCGAACTCGGCAGCACAGGTGTCGACGGTCTTGAACACCGGCCGGATGCCGAGCGCGTGCCGCACCCCGCGCACCACGTCGGCCGACATGCCCCGGATCTTGCCGATCTGGGCGTCGGAGAAGCCGTGCCGCTTGGCGAGCCGCAACAGGTCGGGCGTGAGCTCCGGGGCCGCGGTGACCTCGGCCGCCACCTCGTTGACCAGGGCCAGCTGGTCGACGAACCACGGGTCGATCCGGGTCGCCTCGAAGATCTCCGCCGGTGTCGCGCCGGCACGGATGGCATCCATGACCAGCTTCAGCCGGCCGTCGTGAGGCACCCGGATCTGCTCGAGCAGCGACCCCTTGTCGAGCTCGACCCACTCCTGGTGCCAGTCGAAGACGGCTCCGGGCTGCTCCAGCGAGCGCAGCGCCTTCTGCAACGCCTCGGTGAAGTTGCGGCCGATCGCCATCGCCTCGCCGACCGACTTCATGTGGGTGGTCAGGGTCGGGTCGGCGTGGGGGAACTTCTCGAACGCGAACCTCGGCACCTTCACCACGACGTAGTCGAGCGTCGGCTCGAAGCTGGCCGGGGTGCTCTGTCCGCCGGGTCGGGTGGTGATGTCGTTGGGGATCTCGTCGAGGGTGTAGCCGATCGCCACCTTCGCGGCGATCTTGGCGATCGGGAAGCCGGTCGCCTTGCTCGCCAGCGCGCTGGACCGCGAGACCCGCGGGTTCATCTCGATCACGACGACCCGGCCGTTGTCGGGGTTGACCGCGAACTGGATGTTGCAGCCGCCGGTGTCGACCCCGACCTCGCGGATGACGCCGATCGCGATGTCGCGCAGCCGTTGGTACTCACGGTCGGTCAGGGTGAGCGCGGGAGCGACGGTGATGGAGTCGCCGGTGTGGACGCCCATCGGGTCGACGTTCTCGATCGAGCAGACGATGACGACGTTGTCCTTGCGGTCGCGCATCACCTCCAGCTCGTACTCCTTCCAGCCGAGGATGGACTCCTCGAGGAGCACCTCGGTGGTGGGGCTGAGCGAGAGGCCGAGACCGGCGATACGGCGCAGGTCCTCCACGTCGTACGCGAGGCCGGAGCCGGCGCCGCCCATGGTGAAGCTCGGACGGACCACGACCGGGTAGCCCAGCTCCTCCACGGCGGCGAGGCAGTCGTCCATCGAGTGGCAGATCACCGACGCCGCGACCTCGGCCCCCCACGCGGCCGGGAGCCCTTCGACGACCCGCTTGAAGGACTCGCGGTTCTCGCCCTTCTCGATCGCCTCGATCGAGGCGCCGATCAGCTCGACGCCGTACCTGTCGAGGACGCCGTTCGCCGCCAGGCTCATCGCACAGTTGAGGGCCGTCTGGCCGCCGAGCGTGGCCAGCAGGGCGTCGGGACGCTCCTTCGCGATCACCTGCTCGACGAACTCCGGCGTGATCGGCTCGACGTACGTCGCGTCGGCGAACTCCGGGTCGGTCATGATCGTCGCCGGGTTGGAGTTCACCAGGACCACCCGGACGCCCTCCTGGCGCAGCACCCGGCAGGCCTGGGTGCCGGAGTAGTCGAACTCGCACGCCTGCCCGATCACGATCGGCCCGCTGCCGATCACCAGGACGGACGAGATGTCGTCGCGCTTCGGCATCAGCGGGCCTCCATGAGCTCGCAGAACCGGTCGAACAGGTAGGCCGCGTCGTGGGGGCCGGCCGCGGCCTCGGGGTGGTACTGGACCGAGAAGGCCCTGAGGGCACCCGTGTCGTCACGCAGCTCGAGGCCCTCGACCACGTCGTCGTTGAGGCACACGTGGCTCACCGTCGCCTGGCCGTACGGCGTGGGGGTCGCGGCCTCGAGCGGCGCCCGGACCGCGAAGCCGTGATTGTGGGCGGTGACCTCGACCTGGCCGGTGGTGCGGTCCAGCACAGGCTGGTTGATGCCGCGGTGGCCGTAGGTGAGCTTGTAGGTGTCGAAGCCCAGCGCCCGGCCGAACAGCTGGTTGCCGAAGCAGATGCCGAAGTAGGGGATGCCGAGCCCGAGCGCTCCTCGCAGCAGGTCGACCTGCCCCGTCGTCGCGGCCGGGTCGCCCGGGCCGTTGGAGAAGAACAACCCGTCAGGACCGAGGGCCCGGACCTCGTCCAAGGTCGCGGTCGCCGGCAGCACGTGCGTCTCGACGCCGCGCTCGGCGAGCATCCGCGGGGTGTTCGCCTTGATCCCGAGGTCGAGCGCCGCGACCGTGAACCGGCGCTCGCCCACCGCAGGTACGACGTACGCGGCGGCCGTGGACACCTCGTCGGAGAGGTTCGCCCCGGCCATCTCGGCCGACTCGCGAACCCGGCCGAGCAGCACCTCGGCGTCCGTCTCCGCCGTGGAGATCCCGACGCGCATCGCGCCCCGCTCGCGCAGGTGACGGGTGAGCGCCCGGGTGTCGATGCCGGAGATGCCGACGACGCCGTGGTCACGCAGGGTGTCGGCGAGGGATCGCCGGGAGCGCCAGCTCGAGGGCAGACGGGCCGGGTCGCGCACGACGTACCCGGCCACCCAGATGCGCGAGGACTCCGGGTCCTCGTCGTTCATCCCGGTGTTGCCGATGTGGGGGGCGGTCATCACGACGACCTGCCGGTGGTACGACGGGTCGGTGAGCGTCTCCTGGTAACCGGTCATCCCGGTGGCGAACACGGCTTCCCCGAAGGCCTCGCCGGTGGCGCCGAGGGACTCGCCGTGAAAGGTCCGACCGTCCTCGAGAACCAGCATCGCTGGTGCGTTCGAGACATGCGGCGGCACGCCGTACCTCCTTCTCCGCCTCACGGGACGGATCGTTAAAGGATGTCGAGCGGTGCCGACCCTAGCAGCCGCTCGTCCGTACGCCGGACTCCGCGCCGAACAGGTCAGGCGATGAAAGCCGCGATCTCCGACAGCGTCGTCCGGTCGCCCTCGAGGTGCGGCACGTGGGCGACACCGGCGAGCTCGACGAGCCGGGCCCCCGGAATGGCGTCGACGGCGTGGGAGCAGTTGGCCTTGATGTACTGCAAGTCGTGCTCGCCGACCAGCACGAGCGTCCGTACGGCGATCTCGGCGAGGCGGTCCCAGGCGGCGGCATCGTCGCGGCGCTCCCCCGGGTCGTCGGCGTCCAGAGCCTGCGCGTTCATGTCGAGGAAGAGGTCACGGGCCGGACCGGACACGCGGCCTTCGGGTGCCGTGGGGCCGTCCAGCCAGACGCGGGTCTCGATCGCGTTGATGGTGGCGAGGTCGCCCCTTTGCTCCGCGGTCTCCCACGCGTCGTCCAGCGCCAGCACCTCGGGCTCGTACGTCGGCTCCGGAGCACCGCTGACCGCGGGCCCGATCAGCACCAGTGCGCGCACCCGGTCGGGGTGGGTGAGCGCGAGGTCGATCGCGGTCCGGCCACCCATCGACGACCCGACGACCACCGCGGAACCCACGTCGTACGCATCGAGGACGGCGACCGCGTCCGCGACCGCGGACCAGCCGTCCTCAGGCTGGAACATCGTGTCGCCGTAGCCCCGTGCGTCGAAGGTGAGGCAGCGTGCCTCGGGAAGGGCGTCGATGACCTGTCGCCAGCTGCGGCGATCGGTGACTCCTGCGTGCAGCAGGAGAACGTCCGGCGTACCAGAGCCGTGGGCCTCGGCGGCCAGGACCGCGTGTCCAGAGGTGACATCCATCGAGCGACCAGTGAAGCGGCCGCCGCGGCCGGCCTCAACCGGTTTACGTCCGCGCTGCCCACTAGCCTCGCGGGCATGGCGCCTGACGACCGACAGGTCCACCACCTGACCCGGAAGGAGGCGCGGCAGATCGTCGTCCGCGCGACGATGCTGGACGCCGATCGCCCGACCGACCTGCTGACGGTGGTGGAGCGCCTGACCGCCCTCCCGGTGGATCCGACGCGGGCCATCGCGCCGAGCTACGACCTGGTCAGCTGGTCGCGGCTGGGGTCGGCGTACGAGCCGGGTGACCTCGAGGACCTCCTGGCCGTCCGTGACCTCTACGAGGACGGCGACGGCATCCGCCCGATGGCCGACCTGCGGTTGCACCTGGCCGAGAGGGAGATCTGGCCGCCGTGGGACGGCACGCGCGACTGGCTCGAGGCCAACGAGCTGTTCCGCAACGAGGTGCTCGACATCCTCGACGCGGGGGGCCCCCTCCCCTCGCGTGCGGTGAAGGCGACGGCCCAGGTGCCGTGGCAGTCGTCGGGCTGGAACGTCGACCGCAACGTCCGGATGATGCTCAGCTGCCTGCTGGCCCGCGGCGAGGTGGCGGTCAACGGTCGGGCCGGCACCCAGCGCAGGTACGACCTCGCCGAGCGGGTCTATCCCCAGGGTGTCGAGGCTGTCCCCCTCGAGGAGGCCGCCATCGAGCGCAACGCGCGCAGGCTGCGCGCCCTCGGCATCGCTCGCGCCAGAGGCACCGTGATCCCCGGCGAGCCGATCCACGTCGGTGAGCTCGTGGGTGAGCCCGCGGTCGTCGAGGGCACCGAGGGTCAGTGGCGGGTCGATCCCGCCCAGGTCGGACGTCCGTTCGAGGGCCGCACCGCTCTGCTCTCACCCTTCGACCCGGTGACGCGTGACCGCGTGCGGATGGAGGACCTGTTCGAGTTCGAGTACGTCCTCGAGATGTACAAGCCCGCCGCGAAGCGGCGCTGGGGCTACTTCGCCATGCCCATTCTGCACGGCGACCGCCTGGTCGGGAAGCTCGACGCCACCGCCGACCGCAAGGCGGGCCGGCTGTTCGTCGACGCCGTCCACGAGGACGTGCCGTTCACCAGGCCGATGACGAAGGCGGTCGACGCCGAGATCGAGGCCCTGGGCCGTTGGCTGGGGCTGTCGCTCGACCGCTGACGAGCTGTGCCGGACTCGCGGCGCTTGCCGACCCGCGACCGTGGGAGGAGGCTGGCGGCGAGAGTCCCAACGGGTCGAGACCCTCGTGTTTCGTGTCATCCACCGAGCCACGACGAGGGAGTTGTGTCATGCCGAAGTACGCCGTGTTCTTCACCTTCACCGGCCAGAGCGTCCAGGCGCTGATGGACCGGCCCAGCGACAGGGCGGCGGTGGTGCGCTCGCTCGCGGAGTCGGTGGGCGGCCGGATGGAGTGCTACTACCTGATGTTCGGCGAGAGGGACGGCTTCGCGGTACTCGACCTGCCGGACAGCGCGACCGCGGCCGCGCTCAGCTTGAGGGTGGCCAGCAGCGGGGGGTTCCACCACCTCGACACCCATGAGCTGATCGAGGCCGACGACCTGGGCGGGATCCTCGAGAGGGCCAAGGCGATCAGCTACACCCCGCCGGGGAGCTGATCGGTCGCTCCGCCATCCTGAGCTGGGCGCCGTCCCAGCGCCGTCGGAGCCACCGGTCGTGCGAGGCGACGACGACGGTGCCCGGCGAGGTCTGCAGGGCGTCCTCGATCTCACCGGCCAGGGCCAGCGACAGGTGGTTGGTCGGCTCGTCGAGGAGGAGCAGGTCGGGACCGGTCGCGATCGCGACGGCCAGCCCGAGCCGGCGCCGCTGGCCGACGGAGAGCAGTGCCACCGGCGTGGCGTGCCGGTCAGGTGGCAGCAGGCCGAGCTCACGCAGAGGCGTCTGCGCAGCCCGCTCCTCGCCGACCAGCCCGTCGTACGTCGCCTGCGCGCTGCGCCCGGGATGGGCGAACCGCACGTCCTGCTCCAGCTCGGCCACGCGGTGCGCGGTCACGAAGACCGAGCCCGAGGTCGCCTGCAGCCGGCCGGCCAGGACGCCGAGCAGGGTGGACTTGCCGGACCCGTTCGGACCCGACACCAGCAGGTG
This sequence comes from Nocardioides sp., assembly GCA_036270075.1. Taxonomy (GTDB): domain Bacteria; phylum Actinomycetota; class Actinomycetes; order Propionibacteriales; family Nocardioidaceae; genus Nocardioides. The sequence continues at coordinate 10,674 of DATBDF010000052.1, read as the reverse complement.
CTCCCCCGCTGTCACGTCCAACCGGTCCAGCCGCAGCCGGTCCGCGACCACGAGGTCGCGCACCTGCACCACGCGACCGGCAGCACCGCCCGCTCCGGTCAGCCCGGCTCGGAGCCGCAGCGGCGGTCGCGGCTTGCGCACCTGGTCGCGCTCCGCCACCTCCAGGCGTCGGTGGGCGTCGCGTTTGCGCCGCGCCAGCGTGCGCTGCACGTTGGCGCCCTTGAACCCGTAGATGAACTTGTCGTTGTCCCGTGGCGGACGGTTGTGCGCGATCGCGGACGTCTCGATCCGAGTCGCGGCACGCAGCCGGGACAGCTCCTCCTGCTGCTCGGCGTAGGTCTCCTCCCAGCGCAGTCGCGCGGCCTCGCGGTGCTCCTCGTACGCCGTCCAACCGCCGCCGAAGCGGCGCCCGCCCTGGCCGTCGGTGCCGAGCGCTCCGACCGGGCGCGGGTCGAGGTCGTAGAGGTCGGTGCACACGTCGTCGAGCAGCACCCGGTCGTGGCTCGCCAGCAGCACGACGCCGGGCAGGTCACGGAGGAACGCGGTCAGCAGCTCGATCGCGTCGTCGTCCAGGTGGTTGGTCGGCTCGTCGAGCAGCAGACACCCCGGGCGCCTCGTCATCAGCGTGGCCAGCGCCAGTCGGGTTCGCTGGCCGCCGGACAGCGTCCCGATCCGGCGTCCGGGATCGAGCACGCCGAGCCCCAGCCGCTCGGCGGTCTCCTTCGCTCGTCGGTCGGCGTCCCACGCGTCGTGGGCGACGGCACGGTCGAGTGCGGCGGCGTACAACGACTCCGCCGCCTCGTCGGAGCCGTCGCTGAGGTCGAGGGACAGGCGCTCGACGTCGGCGACCATGCCACGCAAGGGTGCGAGCGCAGCGGCCAGCACGTCGGCGACGCTCTGGTCGTCGGCGAAGGGCGGCTCCTGGCCCAGCATCGCGAGGTCCGGGAGCCGATCGATCGAGCCGGTGACCACGGCGCGCGACGGCAGCGTGCCGGCGATCGCGCGGAGCAGGGTGCTCTTCCCGGAGCCGTTCTCGCCGACGAGGCCGATCCGGCGGCCGGGCTGTGCGGTCAGGTCGATGCCGTGCAGCACCTGGCGCGTGCCGAACCACACGTCGAGGTCCGAGACATGGAGGGGAGGGATCGTGGTCGCTGACATGGCGAAGCCTTCGCTGCTGAAGAGGAGGACTCGCCGGGCGATGCCGCGGGCGCGAGTCGGGTCAGCGTGCGATCCACATGATGCGCCCAGCCTACGGGCCACCTGTTCGCGCGACCAAATGGATAACCGCCTCCGTTCCAGGTCTGCGCGAACGCGCCGGATCAGTGTTCAGAGGGAGTGCAGGAAACCGACCAGACCGGCGAAGTAGGTGTCGGCGTCGTCGACGAGCGCAAGGTGACTGCCGTCCGGAGAGTGGTGGTAGCGACCCCGGGGCATCTGCTCGGCCATCCACCGCAGGTGGGAGGGGTCCATCGTGTCGTGCTCGGCCCCCATCACCAGGGTCGGGACGCCGATGCGGTGCAGGTCGGCCGTGCGGTCCCAGTGCGCGAGCTTCCCACTGGCACCGAGCTCGCTCGGACCCTGCATCGGCACGTAGATGTCCGGGTTGATGTGCGCGAAGCCGCGGACCACCGGGTCCGGCCAGGCATCGGCGGGGAGCCGGCAGACGTGCTGGACGTAGTGGTGCTCCATGAGCAACGCCTCGTACGACGGGTCATCGGTCTCGCCGGCGGCCTCGAGCCGCTTGATCTCCGCCAGCGCGTCCTGGTCGAGGCGCGGCATGATCACGTTCTCGGCGTACCGGTTGTACGCCGGGATGCTGGCCATCATGTTCGAGACGACCAGGCCCTTGAGGTGCTCCTGGTGGGCCAGGGCGTACTCGATCGCCAGCAGCCCGCCCCACGACTGCCCGTACAGCACGAAGTCGTCCGGTCCCAGTCCGAGCGCCACCCGCACCTGCTCGACCTCGTCGACGAAGCGGTCGATCTCCCAGAGCGCGGGCTCGGCGGGCTGGTCGCTGAAGAAGGACCCGAGCTGGTCGTAGAAGTAGTACTCGACCCCGGCCGCGGGCAGGTAGGCGTCACACGTCTCGAGGTACTCGTGCGTCGCGCCCGGGCCGCCATGGAGAAGCAGCAGCTTGAGGCCGGGGTTGTTGCCGAACCGCCTGGTCCAGACCCGGAAGTCACCGGCCGGAGTGGTGATCGGGATCATCCGCACGCCGCCGGCCACCCGGTCGGGCCGGCCGCTCGGGTCCAGGTAGTCGCCCACCGGGCGAGCATCCCACGCGCTGCGAGCCGCTCAGACGCCGGACGCACGCCGTCCCGCTAGACCGGTTCGACCCGCTGCAGCAGCTCAGCGAGCTCCGATCGCGAGCCGATCCCGAGCTTCGTGTAGACCTTGCGCAGGTGGTACTCGACCGTCTTGGGGCTGAGGAAGAGCGCTGCGGCCGCTTCGCGGGTGGTCCGACCCTCGACGAGCAACAGGCTGACCTGGAGCTCCTGCGGGGTGAGGGAGCTGCGCGGGTCGGTGCCGCGCCGACGGACGGTCTCGCCGGTCGCCGCCAGCTCGGCTGCGGCCCTCTCGGCCCAGCCCGCCGCACCGAGCTCCTCGAAGTCGTCGAGGGCCCTGCGGAGCTGTGCTCGCGCGTCGACGCGCCGAGCCGCGCGGCGCAAGCGCTCTCCGTAGGCCAGCCTGGTGCGCGCGGTCTCGAACACGTCCAGGGTTGCCGCGTGCGCCTCCAACGCCGTCTCGAAGTGCCGTGGAGCAGTGTCTTCGTCAGCCAACAGCCCGCGCGCCCGCTCGGCTCGGGCCAGGGCCCAGGGCTGGCCCTTGCCCCGGGCGGCGCGTTCGTACGCCGCGGCCACCTCCTCTGCCTCTGCCGGCTCGCCCAGCCGAAGCAGGGCGTCCACCAGCTCCGCGCCCGGCACCAGGTCGGCGTCGGCAAGCTCGTGTACCTCGAGCAGATGGATCAGCTCTCGGAACTCGCTCACCGCCCGGCCAGCCTCACCCACCGAGAGCTCGAGGTCTCCCACGGCGTAGCGCACCCAGGCCTGAGCCATCGGGAGATGGTCGGCTGAGGACATGTCGAGAACATCGGCTGCGTGGCGGCGGCACTGCTCGCCGTTCCCCTGGCGCGACTCGAGCCAGGCCAGCCCGGACAGTGCCATCACCAGCTCGGTGGTCTGTCGCGTCTCCTCGGCGAGCCGTGCCACCGCGGCGTAGTTGGCCTCCGCCTCCGCCCACGCCGAGGTGGTGGCCTGGTCTCGGGCCACGTGCCACAGGACGGCGGGCATCGCCCCCACCCCCGCCTGACCGCGCACCGCCTCCACCAGGTCGCGCACCTCGCGCCCGCCCGTGGCGTCGCGGAGGTAGAGCGGTACCTGCATCACGAGGGGCAGCCTGTGCTGGTCCTGGTACAGAGCGGGGGTCGACCGGAGCAACGGGACGGCCGAGCGGAGATCGTCGGCACCCCCCGGTTGACCCGCCAGGATCCGAGCGGTTCCGCTGGCCACCAGGCCGAGCGCGTGGGCACGGTCGTCGGTGACCGCGGGCAGCAGCTCGCTGAGCCGTTCCGCGAGCGCCGCCGCCGTCGGCGCGTCAGCGAGATAGAAGTTCGCATGCACCGCATCCGCGAGGATGATGACCTCCTCGTCCGGCTGGGTGGCGAGGTCAGCAGCGGCCATGAGCATGTCCCGGGCGTCTCGCACATGTCCGGTCCGGGCGGCGATGGCGCCCCGCAGGGCCAGCTCCTGCATCCGTCCAGCACCTTCGGGCAGCTCCCGCCCATGGGCCTCGAGCAGTCCGAGCGCCCGCTCGGTCAGGCCAGCCGACCATGCGGTCTCGGCCGCGAGCAGCAGCCGTTCGGTCCCGCGGTCGCGGTCCGGAGTGAGTCGGGCCGAGCGTTCGAACGCTCCCGACGCCACGGAGTACGCCGTCCGGGCGCGCGCGCGTTCGGCCGCCTCCGCGAGCACGTCGGCCACACGCTCGTCCGGCTGCCACACGGCCTCGGCCAAGTGCCAGGCCCGTCGGTCGACGTCCTGGTCGGGGAGCGCGTCGGCCACGGCTCGGTGGGCGGCTCTGCGTTCGCGCGCCCCGGCGCGTGAGTACACCGCTGCCCGCACCAGTGGATGACGGAAGATGATCCTGCCCGCGGCGACGGTCACCAGTCCCGCGTCCTCCGCCGCCGCCAGGGCGTCCACCTCGACGCGGAGGTCCGCGCACGCCCTCGTGGTCACCGCGAGGTCCCCGGCACCGACCGCAGCGACCAGGAGGGCCGTCCGGCACTGTTCATCCATCCGGTCGAGCCGGCGGCCGAATGCTGCCGTGACCGTGTCGGGCACGCGCGCCGGGAGGTCCTCGGGGTCGGTCGCGAGAACGTCAAGGTCCTCGCTCGCCAGCTCGAGCAGGGCCAGCGGGTTGCCGTCCGCCAGCGCGAGCAACGGTTCCAGGCGCCCTGGAGACACCGGGGCGCCGGCCTTCCTGGCCACCAGCGCGGTGGCAGCATCGCCGTCCAGCCCGGCGAGGTGCAGGGTGGGAAGGCCGGCCACGAGTCGGTCAGCCTCGGCCGTGCGTACGCCGACGAGAACGGCGACGGGATCCGCTCCCAATCTCCTGGCCGCGAAGAGCACGGCTTCGGCCGACGGCAGGTCGAGCAGGTGGAGATCGTCGATGACCACCGCGACCGGCCCCTCCTCGGCGTACCCGGAGAGCAGGTTGAGGACCGCGGCGCCGATGGCGAACCGGTCACTGCCGGCTGCTCCTTCGGACAACGCCAACGCGCCCGACAGAGCTGCTGCCTGGGGCGGGGAGAGACGGTCCAGCTGCCCGAGAGCCGGGCGCAGCAGCTGCAGCAGCCCCGCGAAGGCGATGTGCCGCTCTGCCTCGAGGCCGGTGGCACGAAGGACGCGCATGTCGTCGAGCGACGCCAGCGTGTCGTCGAGCAGGGCCGTCTTTCCGACGCCCGGCTCGCCCATGAGCACGAGGGTGCCGCCGACTCCCAGCCTCGCCGTCGTGACCAGCCGGCCGACGGCCTCGCGCTCGGAGTCCCTCCCCAGCAGCACCCACGGAGTGTATGACCGCCCCAGTCGACGGCGCAGGTCCGACTAGGGGGGTCGCCGGATGCGGTGAGGTGCGGTGTCGCACGAGCGTGGGCCGCACCGACACGAACCACATCGGCCACCGGCCGAGAACGGAGACACCATGACCATCACCACCACCCCGATCGACAACGGAGTCGACGTCGAGGCACTGCTCGGCGCACGTGCCGCGTTCGCGGAGACCCCGGAGATCGCCCAGTTCACCTGGCGGTCCTCCGTGACCTGGGAGAACGGCACACACAGTCGCTCCGAGGTCGAGAGCTTCTACGGCTTCGCCGACGAGCAGACCCACCACACGTCGTTCACCCTCGACGCGGACCACCCCTTGCAGTTCGCGGCCCAGGACAAGGGCCCGACCCCGGTCGAGTACGTCCTCGTCGCTCTCGGTTCCTGCCTCACCGCTGGTGTCGCGTCCGTGGCGCAGCAGCGCGAGATCCAGCTGCGTTCGGTGAAGGCGACCCTCTCGGCCGAGCACGACCTGCACGGCATCCTGGGAGCCGACCCCGAGGTCCGCAACGGCTTCAACGGCGTCAAGGTCGACTACGAGATCGACGCGGACGCGTCCCCCGAGGACATCCGGGCCATCGTGGCTCAGTCGCAGAAGCGCTCCGCCGTCTTCGACATCGTGACCAACCCGACCGACGTCTCGGTCACCGTGGTGTGAGCAGGGTCTGATGCCGACGGTCACCGCAGTCGTCGTGGGGGCCGGCCACTGCGGGCTCGCCATGAGCCGCCACCTCACCGCGCGCTCGATCGACCATGTGGTCCTCGAGCGCGGGGATGTGGCGCACTCGTGGCGGGCACAGCGGTGGGACTCCCTGCGGCTGCTGACCCCGAACTGGATGACCCGACTGCCCGGCTGGGCCTACGACGGCAGCGACCCCGACGGCTACCTGACGGCGGCCGAGGTCGCCGCGCTCGTCACGGCGTACGCCGCGGAGTCGGCCGCCCCTGTCCTCACCCGCACCAGGGTCACCGCGGTGCGGCCCGGCGGCCTGGGCTTCGAGGTCGACACCGACCAGGGCCGCTGGCTCGCCCGCAGCGTGATCCTGGCCGCCGGCACGACGCGGGGAGTCATCCCCGCCGTCGCCCGACGCCTGCCCGGGCTGGTGTCGATCCCGGCTCTGCAGTACCGCAGGCCGGACCAGCTGCCGGACGGTGGCGTGCTCGTCGTCGGAGCGTCCGCCAGCGGTGTCCAGATCGCCGACGAGCTGCGGCGTTCCGGACGCGACGTCACGCTCGCCGTGGGCGAGCACGTCCGGGTGCCTCGCCGCTACCGGGGACAGGACATCCTGTGGTGGCTGGACGCACTCGGCATCCTCGACGAGCGATGGGACGAGGTGGACGACGTCGTCCGCGCCCGCCACCTGCCGTCCCTCCAGCTCGTCGGAGCGTCGCGCACGCTCGACCTCAACGGGCTCCAGGAGTCGGGCGTCCGCCTGGTGGGCAGGTTCGCAGGCGTCCGCGACGGTCACGCACAGCTGTCCGGCTCCCTGGCCAACGTCTGCGCCCTCGCCGACCTCAAGCTCGGACGCCTCCTGGACACGATCGACGACCACGCGGGAGGTCGCGGGGACCGGCCGGAGCCGACGCTCGTCCCCAAGGCGCCGCTCGGGCTCTCGCTGCTGTCGGGAGAGATCCGCTCGATCGTGTGGGCCACCGGCTTCGGGCCCGACTTCTCGTGGCTGGACGTGCCCGTGTTCGACCACCGCGGCCGACTGGTCCACGAGGGGGGCGTGACGCGGTGGCCGGGCCTGTACGTGCTGGGTCTGCCGATGCTCCGGCGACGTCGTTCCACCTACCTCGACGGAGCCCGCCATGACACGGCCGACCTCGCCGCGCATCTCGACGACGCACTCAAGGAGGCATCGTGAACAACAACCCCTTGGCGACCTCGGTGGCCACGGCCGTGGCGGACCGGGCTCTCGATCGGCTGGGAACGCACCTCACGGACGAGATCCGGCTTCGTGCTCTGCTCCCTGGCGGCCAGATCGAGGAGCACGGACGCGACGCGGTCCTGGCCCGCTTCGACGACTGGTTCGGCAGCTACGACACCGTCGTCCTCAGCGACGTCGCCGGCGACGACGTGGGCGACCGCGTGCTCGTGCACTACAAGCTGACCTTCGACCCGGACGGGGAGCGCCGCGTGCTCACCCAGACGGTGGTGTGCTCCGTCTTCGGCGGTCTGGTGGGGCGGATGGACCTGGTGTGCTCCGGTTTCCGGGCCGAGCCGTGACCACCACGTCGGATGCGGCCCTCGATCACTGGGGCGAGTACGACCACGACCAGCCCTTCCGGCTCTTCGAGCGGGTGCGGGAAGCGGGACCTGTGCACGAGGTGACCCTGGCCGACGGACATCGCGCGTTCCTCGTCGTCGGGTACGCCGCCGCGCGCGAGGCCCTCAACCATCCGGATCTCTCCAAGGACATGCTCACGGCACTCGCCGGGGACGGCGCCGTCGTCGCCGAGGGCTTGCCCGGCCCCGCGTTCGCACGCCACATGCTCAGCGTCGACCCACCCGACCACACGCGGCTGCGGAGGCTGGCCGCCGGCGCTTTCCGACGGGCCCGCCTCGAGGCGCTCGAGCCGAGGATCCGGCGGATCGTGGACGAGCTGCTCGACGAGCTCGAGACCGCCGACGATCCGGTCGACCTCGTCGCCGGGTTCGCTCGCCCGTTCCCCTTCGCCGTGGTCGGCGAGCTCCTCGGCATCGACCGGCCGGACCAGGAGCGTCTTTCGGGCTGGTTCGCCACCCTGCTCGCGCCCTACGGCGGTGCCGAGCCCCCAGCCGAAGCCATTGCTGCCTCGGACCAGATCGTCGGATACCTCAACGATCTCGTGGACCGCCGGTGGGACGAGCCGACCGACGACCTCGTGGGGGACCTGGTGCGCGCCGGCCGCGATGACCAGCTCACGCGACAGGAGCTGTTGTCGACGGTGTTCCAGCTCATCGTGGCCGGCCACGACACCACGACCAGCCTGATCGGGAACGGCCTGGCCGCGCTCCTCCCGCACCCGGACCAGCGCGACTCCCTCGTCGATGATCCGGCGCTGGTCACGCACGCGGTCGAGGAGATGCTGCGCTTCGACGCTCCCGCGCACCACGCGACGTTCCGGTACGCCGTGCGTGACCTGACCCTTGCCGGGGTGGCGGTCCCGGCCGGCGTGCAGGTGCTGGTGAACCTCGCCGCTGCCGGTCGCGACCCGGACCGCAACGACGATCCGGACGAGTTCGACGTTCGGCGAGGGGGTGGGGCCCACGTGGCGTTCGGGCACGGAGTCCACCACTGCCTCGGCGCGCCCTTGGCGCGGCTGGAGGCGGACATCGCGTTCACCGAGCTGCTGCGACGGTTCCCGGGGATGCGCCTCGCGGTCGCACCCGAGGAGCTCCACTGGGGTCATGGCGACGGCCTGGTCCTGCGCGGCCTCTCCGCACTTCCGGTCCTGCTGCGGCCCTGGGAGAGGACCCAGGGCTCCTCGTGACCATGGTCGAAACCGCTCGTGGGGTGGATCCTGGTGGCGGGAGCATCGGCCGCCACGGTTGCGGGCTGTCGGGACGCTCGGGCCGCCCCCGCGCCCGCCGGCGACGTCGAGGGAGGCGACACCGTGCGTGCACGACAACCTGACCACCAGGGCTACATCGGACGCGCGGGTCAGCGGGTCTACTACGAGGTCTTCGGGGACGGCCCCGACGCGATCGTGTTCACCCCGGCGGACACCATCGTCGACAGCCGGATGTGGAAGGGCCAGGTCGCGTTCCTGTCTCGTCACCATCGGGTCGTGGTAATCGACCCGCGGGGCAACGGGCGTAGCGACCGACCGGTCGGACCGGAGTTCTACGGCGACCTGACGGCCGTGGACGACCTGCTGGCGGTGATGGATGACGGTGGCGTCCACCGGGCACTGCTCGTAGGACTGTGCGACAGCTCCTGGTACGGCCTGCTGGCTGCTGCTCGACACCCGGACCGCGTCTCCGGGGTCGTGGCGATCGCACCTGGGGCCACCGAAGGGACACCGAAGCACGACCGCGGCATCGACACCGCCGCGAACTGGTCGGCGGACATCGAGGAGCCGCAGGGGTGGGAGGTCTACAACGAGGGCGTCTGGCGGCGCGACTGGCCCGCGTTCCCCCGCTGGTTCTTCTCGCAGATCTGCAACGACCCGCACAGCAGCAAGGTGTACGAGGACACCGTCGACTGGGCCGGAGGCACCACCGGTGAGGTGATGCTGTCGCTCCACGACTCCGACTTCGTGGGGGACGAACCGGCGCTGGTGGCCGAGGAGCTCCGGAGCGTCCAGTGCCCGGTCCTGGTGATCCACGGCACCCACGACCTGTGTCAGCCGTTCGCCCGAGGTGTCCACATCGCCCGCATGGCCGGCGCCGAGCTGCTGGTGCTGGGCGGTGCCGGGCACCTGCCTCAGGCGCGTTTCCCGGTGCGTGTCAACCACGAGATCGCCGACTTCGCCGACCGGGTCCGCGCAGGTACGGCGGCCCGGCACGACGGCCCGATCCCCGTCCGGATCGTCCCGTCACCCTTGAAGGAGACCGACATGAAGGCCCGAGAACCCGACCAGACCGGTTTCATCGAGCGCGACGGCGTACGGGTGGCGTGGCAGGCGTACGGCGAGCTGCGTCGCCCGGGCGACCCGACCGTCCTGCTCCTGCCGACCTGGTGCATCGTCCCGGCCGAGATCTGGAAGCTGCAGGTCGCCTACCTCGCACGGCGCACCCGGGTGATCACCTACGACCCGCGTGGCAACGGGGCGTCCGACCGGCCCGAGGAGAGCTCGGCGTACGACCGCGACCAGCTCACGCAGGACGCGCTCGACGTGCTCGACGCGACCGGCACCGAACGCGCCGTCGTGGTCGCCCTCTCGATGGGCAACCTGCACGCCCTGGACCTCGCGTCGGACCATCCCGAGCGCGTCGCCGCCTGGGTCGCCATCGCACCCGCGATCCGCGACCTCGCGGCGTTCCCGTCGGAGCGGCAGGCCTCGTTCGACCGGTGGGACGAGGACACGGAGGACGACGAGGGCTGGGGTCGCTACAACAAGTTCTCCTGGCTGCGCGACTACCCGGGGTTCCTCGACTTCTTCTTCGACCAGCTGGTGCCGGAGGAGCACTCGACCAAGCTGATCGAGGACCTGGTCGCGTGGGGCCGGGGCACGACCGGCGAGACCATCGTCCGCGTCGAGAACGGACGTGGGGTGGGCGAGCACCCGGTCGAGGAGCTGTGCGCCCGCGTACGTTGCCCGGTGGTGGTGGTGCACGGCACCGACGACCGCGTGATCCCCTACGAGGCCGGCGTCCGCCTCGCCGAGCTGACCGGCGGCACGCTGGTCACCTTCGAGGGCTCCGGTCACGCGCCCCAGGGTCGTGAGCCGGTCGCCCTGAACCACGTTATCGACGACACTCTGGCGGGCGTGAGCGGGCCACGACCCGTGGAGCGACGCGAGCGGGCGCCGCGGCGGCCGAAGCGGGTGCTGTACCTGTCCTCTCCGATCGGCCTCGGTCACGTACGCCGTGACCTGGCGATCGCCGACCAGCTCCGCAAGCTGCACCCGGGGATCGAGATCGAGT
>DATBDF010000051.1:0-16384 GCA_036270075.1 Nocardioides sp. | reverse complement strand
ATCCAGACCGTGATCGGCGTCGCCTCGACGTACGGCTCCAAGCAGCTCGGGTTCGGCGACGGCGTCCTGATCGGGACGATCCTGATGATCCAGTTCGTCGCCTACGCCGGAGCGTTGCTGTTCGGCCGGATGGCGGCGAGGTACGGCTCCTACCGATGCATCCTGTGGGGCACCTACGCCTGGATGGTGATCGTCGTCGTCGCGATGTTCCTGCCCCGCAAGAACGTCGTGGCGTTCCTGCTGGCGGGCGTGGCCATCGCGATCGTGCTCGGCGGCACGCAGGCCCTCTCCCGGTCCTTCTTCAGCCTGCTGATCCCCCGGGGACGTGAGGGTGAGTACTTCGGCCTCTACAACGCCTGCGAGCGCGGGACGTCGTGGTTCGGCACGTTCTTGTTCGGTCTGGTTTTCCAGCTGACCGGCTCGTACCGCCCCGCGATCGTGGCGCTGATCGTGTTCTTCGTGCTCGGGGCGGTCTTCCTCCTCCGCCTCGACGCCCGGAGGGGCATCGCCGAGGCCGGCAACGTGGTTCCGTCCGTGGTGTGACCCGCCTCGCGTCCTCCTGCGGAACACCCCGGGACCGGCGTACGTTGGAGCAGACAGGAAATCCGTGACGTGTGCCTATCACGAACACGGGGTACGGACGTCTTGTCGATGTACGCCTCGGGTGCGTACCGGGGGCTACAGAACGCTGGAGGTGAACCTCATGGCAGAGCGCACACTTCGTGGCGCGCGGCTGGGAGGACAGAGTTTCGAAGACGAGCGCGGCATCGAGTTCGCCGCTCGTCAGCAGGCCGGCTACCGCTGCGTGAACGGTCATGAATTCGAAGTCACGATGTCGGTCGAGGCCGAGGTACCGGCCGTGTGGGAGTGCCCGCGCTGTGGTGCCGAGGCGCTCAGCACGTCGGGGATCCGCCCGGAGGAGAAGGTCGAGAAGCCGGCGCGTACCCATTGGGACATGCTGCTCGAGCGCCGCTCCGAGAAGGAGCTCGAGGACATCTTGAAGGAGCGGCTCGAGCTGCTCCGCGAGGGTGAGATCGGGCCCGCCCACCTGCACCGCGCCAACGCCAAGCGTCGGGTCCGAAGCAAGGCTTGACGGGCGTGCGCTCGGCGCACGCCTGTCACACGCGCCGAGCGCCGCCGCGGGCTCGCCCGCAAGGCGGCGCGTGCCTCAGCCGGTCATCGATCGTCGTCGATGACCTCACCACGGACGATCGGACCCTGCGGTCCAGGGGGTCCGGATCCGGGTCGACGAGTGTCCCCGGACTCCAGGAAGCGACGGCTGACCACGCGCGTCAGGAGGCGCCGCGCCAGGGGCCGGGTGAACGGCAGGATCAGCAGGATCCCGGCGATGTCGGTGACGAAGCCGGGACTGATCATGAGGGTGCCGCCGACCAGGATCAGTGCGCCGTCGGCGAGCTCCTTGGCGGGCATCCGGCCCGACTCGATGGTGGTCGAGAGAGCCTCCCAGGCACGCCGACCCTCGTGCTTGATCAGCCAGCTTCCGAAGATGGAGTCGGCGATCAGCAGCAGGATCGTCCACCAGGCACCGATCACCTGGCCGACCTGGATGATCACGTAGATCTCGACGATCGGGATCACGATGAAGGCGGTGACCAGCAGCCACCAGGGAAAACCTCGGCGGCGCGACCGCCGGGGCGGGTATCCGGTCGAGCTCATGCTCGCCCCCGCCGCCACCGGGTGAGCTGGTCGCGACGTTCACGCAGTCCCCAGGCCGTGATCCGCCGGAGCGACTCCGCGGCCACCTGCCCGCTCATCTTGGAGTCGCCGCGCACGCGCTCGATGAACTCGATCGGCACCTCGCGCACGCGCAGTCCCCGTCGGAGGCAGCGCACCACCATGTCGGTCTGGAAGACGTAACCCGTGCTCTGCACCGAGTCCAGGTCGATCGCCTCGAGCGCGGACCGGCGGAACAGCCGGAACCCGGCTGTCGCATCGCGGACCCGTACGCCGAGCAGGAGCCGCACGTAGAGGTTGCCGCCGCGCGAGAGGAGCTCGCGCCGGAACGGCCAGTTCATGACGCGCCCGCCGGGCACCCATCGCGACCCGATCACCAGGTCCGCGTCGCAGAGTGCGTCCAGCATGAGGTGGAGCTGTTCGGGCTGGTGGGACCCGTCGGCGTCCATCTCGCCGATGACGTCGTAGCCCGCGTCGAGCGCGACCTGGAACCCGTGCTTGTACGCCGCTCCCAGCCCGCCCTTCTCGGCGCGGTGCAGGACCCGGACGGCGTCGTCGGCGGCCGCCAGCTCGTCGGCCAGCTTGCCGGTGCCGTCCGGGGAGTTGTCGTCGACGACGAGCACGCGGAAGTCCGGCTGTGCGATGCGCAGCCGATGGATGATCCAGGCGAGGTTGTCCACCTCGTTGTAGGTCGGCATGACCATCACGACCCGCCCCAGGGGCGACCGGTCGGGGGCGTTCATGCAGGTGTCCTGTCCGTGGGGGCGGCGACGGCCGGCTCCGAGGGAGTCACGGCGTGAGCGTCGGGGGCGGTCGTGGGCTCGGCCACGACGGGGGCCGCGTCGGTGCGGCGGCTCCGACGATACTGGCCCCACGCCAGCGCCCACCCGAGAATCACCAGACCGCAGCACAGCCGTCCCAGCCACGGACCGATCCGCACTGCGGGGGTCACGGTGTCGAAGAGCTCGACGGTCGTGTCGACGTAGGACTGCGTCTGGGTCGGCACCGACGCGACGACGGACCCGTCGGGGGCGATGACGCCGGTGATGCCGTTGATCGCGGCCACCACGACGTAGCGGTGGGTCTCGATCGCCCGAAGGCGGCTGATGGCGAACTGCTGCTCGATCTGCGAGGTGTGGATGAACATCGCGTTGCTGGTCTGCACGACGACCAGCTGCCCCCCGTGGGACAGCTGCGCGTAGAGACCGTCGTCGTAGGCCACGTCGAAGCAGATCGCGTCGGCGACCCGGGTTCCGGCGATGTCGAGCGGGTCGACCCGGGTGCCGCTGACCATGTCGCGCGAGACCTGGTTGAGCTGGGCGAGGTGGTTACCGAACAGCCAGCGCCAGGGGATGTACTCGCCGAACGGCACCGGGTGCCACTTGGTGTAACGGTCGCCTGCCCCGGTGACGGGGTCGTAGACGACGCCCTGGTTCAGCACGTGACGGGGGCCGCCGTCCACGATCACCCCGGCCAGGATCGGGACGTTGACGACGTCGAGGGCGCCCTCGATGTCGGTCTGCATCTGCGGGTCCTCGAACGGGTCGACGGCCGTGGAGTTCTCCGGCCAGACCACGAAGTCGGGTTGGGTCGCGCGCCCCGCGGCCACGTCCGCAGCGAGCTCCCCCGTCTCCTCCTCGTGCTGGTCGGTGATCTGGCGGAAGTGCGCGAGCACGTCCGTCCCGTCGCCCGGGACATTGCCCTGGATCGCCGCGACGTCGATCCGGCCGTCGGAGCCCGAGGAGTACGGCGCGAGCTCGGGCACGGACGCCAGCCCGACGACACCGACCGCGACCAGCACCGGCACCAGGCGCGGCCACCCCCCTCGGCGGTACGCCGACGCCAGCAACGCGCCGGACAGGGCGAGCACGAGGCTGACTCCCGTCGCACCGATGAAGGGAAGGGCGTCGGCCACGGGAGTGCCCACGACGGCGTAGGACAGCCGGCCCCAGGGCATGCCTCCCGCCGGCCAGGTGCAGCGGATCGACTCCATCGCCACCCACGCCACCGCGAGCCAGACCGGCGCGGCCGGGAGCCGTCGGAGCGGCACGACCGCCGCGCCGAGCAGGGCGTACCAGAGGGTCTGGGTCAGGGAAAGGCCCAGCCAGGGGACGGTCCCGACGGCGTGCAGCCAGTACAGGAGCGTGAACTGGAAAGCCGCCCCGAAGGCGAGCCCGGGCACCCAGGCGCGGCGCATCGGCAGCCCGTCGGTGACCACGAAGAATGCCGCGACGGCGAACGGCATCAGCCAGAACGCGTGCGTCGGAGGGAACGAGAACGCGAGCGCCACCCCGGCGACGAGGGCCACGAGACAGCGGGTGCGCATGGGGTGAAGGTACCCGGGAGGGCGTGGGGATCGTGCCCTTCCCGGCTCGGCACGATACGGCGTTGGCCGGCACGACTGCCCGGCTCGGTGTGATGGTCGGCTTGCGCGCCAGCGCTGCCGCGCTGCGCCGTTCGCTGCGGCGCTTCGATCCGACTTCGCCGTGGCTCCGCCGCGGCGAAGCGCGGATCGGAGCGTCCCTCGCTCAGGCCTGACCGGAGGGGGGTTGCAGCCCTTCGGGCCGACCGGACCGCGACTGGCTGCCGCGCGCCCGGAAGTTGTCTAGGGGGACCACGTCCCCCTCCGGTCTCGCTCTCGCGGGCCAAGAACCGACCTCCGCGAACCGGCTCCCCTGATGGGCGGTCTCCCACCGGGCGACCCGGTCACTCGGACGTCGGTCTTGAACCCGCGAATGCCTGAGCGAATGCTGCACCCTTGGGCATCGTGGCCCCTCTTGTCAACCGGTCGCTGACCTGCGCAGACGTGCGAAGTTGCAGGTCAGACATGGTCCGGTCGCAAGAAGTTCATCGCCCATTTGCGTGAAATCCCGGCGTGTCCGGTTTCGACACGCCGTCCAGGTGAACGACCACTAACTGCGGGCCGGCTGGCGAGCAAGCTCGCCGCGTCGCTCGCTGCGCCCGTCCCGCCGCTCCTACGTCACGTCGGCCGACGACGGGAAAGACTGGCGAGCAAGCTCGCCGCGTCGCTCGCTGCGCCCGTCCCGCCGCTCCTACGTCGCGTCGGTACGTGCTCGCTCGGGGACAACCACCGTCCCCGTGGCGGTCGTCGCCACCAGCGCGGGCTTCAGGACCTCGGCGGCGCCGGGTCGGTCCTCGCTCGGGTTGCCCCGGGCGGACACGACCACCGCCAGCTCCAGGACCCGGCTGCGGGTCCCGACCTTCACCAGCTCGCAGGTGATCTCGAGGACGTCGCCGGCGCGGACCGGCTCCTTGAACTGCACGTCGGAGTAGGACGCGAAGAGGCCCTCGTCGCTGTCGGTGACGATGCACATCTCGGTGGCGACGTCGCCGAACAGCTTCAGGCTGTAGGCGCCGTCCACGAGATTCCCGGCGTAGTGGGCGTCGGAGTACGGCACGTAGCACCGGTGCACGACCCGGGTGCCGACGTCCTTCCCGTTCTGGGTGGGCATCGGTCAGCCGGCCTTCCGCTCGGGAACCTCGGGCACGGGCGCTAGCCGGTGGACCAGGTAAGACGCCACCTCACCGGGGGTCGTCCCGCGTGTGAAGACCCGGTCGACGCCGAGGTCGCCCGCCATCGTCTCGTCGAACCGTGGGCCGCCGACGATCAGCAGTGGCCGCCTGTCGGGCGGGTAGGACTCGCGGAAGGCCGCCGACATCTCGCGGGTGTTGAGCAGGTGCGCGTCACGCTGGGTGACGACCTGGGAGACCAGGACGGCGTCGGCCCTCTCGTGCCGGGCGCTCTCGACCAGCTGGGGCACGCTCACCTGCGCGCCGAGGTTCACGACCTTGAGCTCGCGGTAGTACTCCAGGCCCTTCTCCCCCGCGAACCCCTTGATGTTGAGGATCGCGTCGATGCCGACGGTGTGCGCGTCGGTGCCGATGCAGCCGCCGACCACGACGAGGCGGCGTCGCAGGGTGCGCTTGATGGCGGCGTTGGCCTCCTTGGGCGTGAGCAGCGGGTAGTCGCGCTCGACCACCTCGACCTTGCTCGGGTCGACGAAATGGTGCACGCGGCCGTAGACGACGAAGAAGGTGTAGCCCTCCCCCATCTGCTTCGCGTGCACGACCAGCGCGGGGTCCATGCCCATCTTGTTCGCCAGCTGCACCGCGGCGCCCTCGGCGACCTTCGAGTGCGGCATCGGCAGGGTGAAGCTCAGCTGCACCATCCCGTCGCCGGTGGTGTCGCCGTACGGGCGGATCGGGCTGCTGGTGCCGGTCATCGCGCGGCCTCCAGGATCTCGCTGGCGGGGTTCCAGTAGTCGCGAGCCTTCGCCGCCACGCCCTCGAGGCCCTTGCCCTTGTCCGCGGGTCGCTTCATCAGGCCGAAGGTCCCGTCGGCGATCGCCTCGAGCAGCGGCGCCTGTCCGGGCTCGTCGGCGATCCGGTCGAGCAGGTCGATGGTCTCGGCCAGCACCTGGCGGGCGCGCTCGGCGATGAAGCCGTTCGCCTCCGGGCGGAAGTCCTCCCGCAGGTTCCCGGCGGCGTTCATGACGTACCGGACGTTCTGCAGGGCCAGGTCGCGGTCGGACAGCCAGGGGGTCACCACGGCCTCGGTCATCATCCCGACCAGCAGGATGCCCTGACCGGTGAGGGCGCCGACGAGGTTGAAGAACCCGTCGAGCAGGTACCCGCGGAACACGTCGCCGGTCATGTGCCGGGTCGGCGGCATCCACTTGAGCGGGGCGTTCGGGAAGAGGTCGCGGGCGAGCATCGCGTGGGCGAGCTCGAGCCGGAACGAGTCCGGGATGTCGGGGTCGATCTCGAACGCGTGGCCGAGGCCGAGCTGCCAGTCCTCGAGGCCCGCCTCCTTGGCGAAGTACTCGTTGAGCAGCTGGCTCGTCGTGACCGTGTGTGCGGCCTCGACGGCGTCCGCGGTCGTCAGGTAGTTGTCCTCGCCGGTGTTGATGATGATCCCGGCTCGGGCGTGGACCTGGCGGCTGAAGCGCTGGTCGACGAAGGTCCGGATCGGGTTGATGTCGCGGAAGAGGATCCCGTACATCGAGTCGTTCAACATCATGTCGAGCCGCTCGAGGCCGGCGAGGGCCGCGATCTCCGGCATGCACAGTCCGCTCGCGTAGTTGGTCAGCCGGACGTAGCGGCCGAGCTCCTTCGACGTGTCGTCGAGGGCCGCCCGCATCAGCCGGAAGTTCTCCTGCGTGGCGTAGGTGCCGGCGAACCCCTCCCGGGTCGCGCCCTCGGGTACGAAGTCGAGGAGGCTCTGCCCGGTCGACCGGATCACGGCGATGATGTCGGCGCCCTCGCGGGCGGCGGCCTGCGCCTGCGGGATGTCCTCGTAGATGTCGCCCGTGGCGACGATCAGGTAGATCCACGGCTGCTGGGGTGCGTCGCCGATCCGTGCGATCAGGCGCTCTCGCTCTCTGCGCCGGGCGTCGATCCGCCTGATGCCGGCGCCCACCGCCCGGCCGGCCGCCGTGCGCGCGCGTGTCGCGTCGCGACCCTCGGGCAGCCGGAACGTCACCGAGCCCGCCGACGCCTTCTCGGCCAGCTCGCGCAGGTCCGCGCCCTCGGCGCGGCGGAGCGCGTCCCAGACGGGCAGGGCGACACCGTGCTCGAGCCCCACGTCCGCGCGCACGACGTCCACGAGGCGGTTCACCCACGGCGTGCCCTCGGCGTCCGCACCCTCCAGGCCGGCCAGGCGCAGGGTGGCGCGCTCCACCGAGACGGTGGTGTGCTGCTGGGCGATCCGGACGATGGGGCGCCCCACCTTGCGGGCCAGGGAGCGCGCGTGCCGGACGGTCGCCGGATCCAGGTCGAGCTTGCCCCTCGGGGTGCGAGCCATCACAGCCTCCGCTCGAAGAGTCGTCGTACCCCGTCGTTGCTGCGCAGCAGGTCCATGGCGTAGGCCGCATGGCCGGGCGCGTAGCCGTTCCCGACCAGCATCGTGACGTCCGCGGCGAGACCCTCCGCGCCGAGGGCGGCGGCGGAGAACGAGGTCGCCATCGAGAAGAAGACGACCGTGCCGTGCTCGGCGGTGGACAGGATCGCGCCGCCCTCGCAGCCGGGCACGTCGACGCACACGACGGTGATGTCGGCCAGGCTCCCGGTGGCGGCGACCGCGTCGCGGAGCGCGATCGGGTCACGCG
Organism: Nocardioides sp.; assembly: GCA_036270075.1. Classification (GTDB taxonomy): domain Bacteria; phylum Actinomycetota; class Actinomycetes; order Propionibacteriales; family Nocardioidaceae; genus Nocardioides. Next base: position 8,561 of record DATBDF010000051.1, on the reverse strand, counting down.
CGTCGGCCACGACGACGTCGTCGGCCACACCGCTCTCGCGCAGCAGCCGGGCCTCCTCCTCGTTCGGGACGACGCCCACAGTGCGCTGGCACCCCGCCTGCGCGGCCGCGGCCAGGCTGAGCGAGCCCGACTTGCCGGCGCCGCCGATCACCGCGACCACGGCCTGCTCGTACTGCGCCACGACCCGGCGGGTGAGCGCGGGCGCGCCGCACACGTCCATCACGGACAGGCTCAGGGCGGGTGGGAGGTCGTCGGGGATCGTCGCCGCGATCGAGCGACCGAAGAGGATCGCGTAGCCGTCCGCCGGCACCCGCTCGGTGGCGCCGTCCCACCGCTCGAGGCGGTCCTCGATGACCAGCGGGGTCAGGCTGAGCGACACCAGGGTCGCGACGTGGTCGCCCACCGCGAGACCGAGGGTCGAGTCAGGGCCGACCTCCTCGACGGTGCCGATCAGCATCCCGCCCGATCCGGTGACCGGGTTCTGCATCTTGCCGCGAGCGGCGACGATGTCGAGCACCTCGCGACGTACCGCGTCGCCGTCGTGCTCGTGCTTGGTCTCCAGCTGCCGGAACGACGCGGCGTCGAGGTTGAGGGTCTCGACCCGCACCCGCACCTCGTCCGGCCAGATCTCCCGCCGGGTGTCGAGCCGCTGGGCCGCCTGGGGCAGCACGCGCCGGCCGCCGGGGGCGTCGTCGAGCACGCGGTGGAGACCGGTCGGGTCGCTCGCCGTCCGCGTGTCGGAATCGGTCGCTGGAACCGACATTTCTAGCGTTTCCTCCGCTCGATAGCGTGAAGTGCGAAAGAATCTGCGGCAGGGCATTGGACTCACCGCATGTTCTCCGCCTACTCTGACATGAGAGCGGTGCGCCTCACAACTGGCACGCCGTCTGCCCGTACGCCGTTCGTACGTCGTCCGTACGCCGCCCGCGAAGGAGCCCATCGCGATGAGCATCGAGACCTCCATCGGTCTTGAGACCGGCCAGCCCTACCCCTACCGACGCGTGGAGCTGGTGGAGCCCGACTGGACCCGGTTCCCCGGCTGGAAGGACGTGACGGCCGAGGAGTGGGAGTCGGTGCAGTGGCAGCGGGCCCACTGCGTGAAGAACCTCAAGCAGCTCCGTGAACTGATGGGCGACCTGCTCGACGAGTCGTTCTACGCCGACCTCGAGCGGGACCAGGCGGAGCGGGCGACGATGTCGATGCTGGTGCCGCCGCAGATGATGAACACGATGGCGCCACAGGTCACCCCGGCCGGGCCGGGATCGCTGACCGAGGCGTTCTACGCCGACCCGGTGCGCCGCTACATGCTGCCGGTCCTCAGCGACCGTCGTACCGACTGGCCGTCGCACCCGCACGCCACCCGCGACTCGCTGCACGAGCACGACATGTGGGTGGCCGAGGGCCTGACCCACCGCTACCCGACCAAGGTCCTCGCCGAGCTCCTCCCGACCTGCCCCCAGTACTGCGGTCACTGCACCCGGATGGACCTGGTCGGGAACTCCACCGCGGTGATCGACAAGCTGAAGTTCGTCGGGAAGCCGAACGACCGGCTCGGCGACATGCTGGACTACCTGCGCCGTACGCCGGGCGTGCGTGACGTCGTGGTGTCCGGGGGGGACGTGGCCAACATGCCGTGGCCGCGCCTCGAGGCCTTCCTCACCGAGCTGCTCGAGATCGAGAACATCCGCGACATCCGCCTGGCCACCAAGGCGCTGATGGGGATGCCGCAGCACTGGCTGCAGCCCGACGTGGTCGAGGGCATGGGCCGGATCGGTGCGACCTCGCGTGCGCGCGGTGTCTCCGTGGCCATCCACACCCACGTGAACCACGCCAACTCGGTCACGCCGCTGGTCGCCAAGGCGACTCGGACGATGCTCGACACGGGCATCCGCGACGTCCGCAACCAGGGCGTGATCCTCAACGGCGTCAACGCCGACCCGCACGCGCTGCTCGACCTCTGCTTCGCGCTGCTCGATGGCGCGCAGATCATGCCGTACTACTTCTACATGTGCGACATGATCCCGTTCTCGGAGCACTGGCGGGTGTCCGTGGCGGACGCCCAGCGCCTGCAGCACGCCATCATGGGCTACCTGCCCGGCTTTGCCACCCCGCGCATCGTCTGCGACGTGCCGTTCGTCGGGAAGCGCTGGATCCACCAGCTGTCGGACTACGACAACGTCCGCGGCATCTCGTACTGGACCAAGAACTACCGCACCTCCATCGAGGCCGAGGACCCCGAGGCGCTGACGCGGCACTACGAGTACTACGACCCGATCCACACCCTCCCCGACGAGGGCCAGGCTTGGTGGGCCGAGCACGGTCGCCTCGACGAGTCCGCCCTGAAGGCCGCCGAGGTCGCCGAGGCCTCCCGGCGTACCGCCGCCCTCCAGGCCCACTGAGGGCTGGCTGGCTCGATTCCCCCACCTGAGCGGGGGAATCGGACGTTCGTGGGGTGTGCAACCGGCACGAACGTCCAGGAAGGCACACGAACCCTGTGACGGGTGTGGTGACCTGAGGCGCCCGTCAGGTGCTTCGAGCCGTTGTCCACAGGGCGGTCTCGCGACGAGATCCCTTGGCTGCCCGAGGGAGAAGCCTTCGGGCATGGAGATCGACTGGGACGGTGACGCCGGTGTGTTCCTCCGTCGCGACGCGCTCGCCGACGGGTACGACGACAAGACCCTGACCAGGCTGGTCCGGAGCGGCGTCCTGCACCGCATCCGACGCGGTGCGTACATCGATGCCGGTGTGTGGTCTCGCCTCGACGCCGTAGGCCGCCACCGGGTGACGGCTCGCGCCGTGTTGCGCACCGCTCATCGCTCCGCCGTGCTCACCCACGTGTCCGCTCTGGTGGAGCATGGTGCGCCCGTGTGGAACGTCGATCTCGACGAGGTCCACGTCACCCGCACCGACGGCCGGGCCGGCCGACGCGAAGCCGGCGTCGTACACCACCGAGGCGTCCTCTGCGAGGAGGACGTCCTCCTCTGTCACGGCCTTCGAGTGTCGCCGCCGGCGCGCGCCGTCATCGAGCTGTCGACCGTGGCCGGGGTCGAGTCCGTGCTGGTCTCCGCGAACTGGCTCCTGAACCACGGGGCGACCACACGCGAAGCGCTGGCGACCGCGGCCAAAGCGCTCGAGTGCTGGCCCAGCAGCCTCCGGACAGACCTGGCAGTCCGGCTCATGGACGGGCGTTGCGCGTGGCCCGGAGAGGCGCGTACGTCGTACCTGATCTGGCGACAGCACCTCCCCAAGCCCGTGCCTCAGTACGAGGTCCACGACGAGCAGGGTCGGCTGGTCGCTGTGCTCGACTTCGCGTTTCCCGAGCTCGGTGTGTTCCTGGAGTTCGACGGAGCGATCAAGTACGACCGGCTTCGCCGCGACGGCGAGACGCTGGAGGATGTGATCAGGCGGGAGAAACGGCGCGAGGAGCTGGTCTGCATGCTCACGGGATGGGTCTGCATCCGGATCAACTGGGAGGACCTCGCCAGGCCGGAGGCCACGGCACGCCGGATCCGACGGGTGCTCGAGTCACGTAGCAGTCACACCCGTCCCAACGTTGTTGGGCCTTTCTGACCCTTCGTGGGGGTTGCAACCCACACGAACGTCCGACTCCCCCGCCTGAGCGGGGGATCCGGCCGGGGCACCCCTACCCGGTGACGGCGCGGTTCTCGTACGGCGTGCTGAGGACGATCGTGGTGCGGGTGGAGACGTTCGCGTCGGACCGGATCCTGGCGAGGAGGTCCTCCAGGGCATGGGGGGTCTCGACGCGCACCTTGAGGATGTAGGACTCCTCCCCCGCCACCGACCAGCAGGACTCGATCGCGCGGATGTCCTTGATCCGGTCGGGGTAGTCGTCGGGCTGGCTGGGGTCGATCGGGGTGATGGAGACGAACGCTGTCAGGGCCAGGCCGAGCTCCTCGTGGTTGACCGAGGCGCCGTACCCGGTGATCAGGCCGCGCTTCTCCAGCCGCTTCACGCGCTGGTGCACCGCCGACGTGGACAGGCCCGTGGCCTTGCCGAGATCGGTGAAGGACATCCGCCCGTCGGCCGCCAGCAGCCGAACGATCGTGCGGTCCGTGTCCTCCACGCGACGACCCTAGCGGTCCCGGTACGCCGGCTTGCGTAGGCTCTCGCCCGTGGCGAGCGAGAAGCGGCTCATGGTGCTGGACTCCGCATCGATGTACTTCCGGGCGTTCTTCGGCGTGCCCGAGGTGACCGCGGACGACGGGACGCCGGTGAACGCCGTGCGCGGGTTCCTGGACTTCATCAGCCGCCTCGTCGGCGACTACCGACCCAGCCACCTGGTCTGCGCCTGGGACAACGACTGGCGTCCCCAGTGGCGGGTCGACCTCATCCCGTCGTACAAGTCCCACCGCGTCCTCAAGGCGATCCCCGGCCCGCGACCCGACATCGAGGAGGTGCCGGACCCGCTGGAGGTGCAGGTCCCGATCATCCTCGAGGTGCTCGACGCGGCCGGCCTGTGCGTCGTCGGAGCCGACGGCTACGAGGCGGACGACGTCATCGGGACCCTCGCCACGGGTGCTCCGATGCCCGTCGACGTCGTCACCGGCGACCGCGACCTGTTCCAGCTCGTCGACGACGCCAACGGCGTGCGGGTGCTCTACATCGCCCGCGGAGTCGGCAACCACGAGCGCATGACCGACGAGGTCGTGGTCGGGAAGTACCGCGTGCTCCCCAGCCAGTACGCCGACTTCGCCACCATGCGCGGCGACGCGTCCGACGGCCTGCCGGGTGTCGCCGGGATCGGTGAGAAGACGGCGGCATCCCTCCTGCTCAGGTTCGGCGACCTCCAGGGCATCGTGGCCGCGGCCGCCGATCCGGAGTCGGACATGTCGCCCGGCCCCCGGAGACGGATCCTCGACGCCGCGGAGTACCTCCTCGTCGCACCGAAGGTGGTGGCGGTCGCGCGCGACATCGCCCTCGCGCCGTACGATGCCACCCTCCCGTCCGAGCCTCGCGACCCTGCTCGGCTCGACGAGCTCGCGCAGCGGTACAACCTCGACTCGCCCGTCACGAGGCTCCGCGCCGTGCTGGCCGGCTGAGCGGAGCCCGCCTCACGCCGGCAGCCCGGTCCGGTCAGCGCACCATCTCCGCGACCGCGATCCGCGCGGCCGAGGGGCACCCCTTCGTGAACCCGTAGAACGGCCCGAAGTCGCGGGTGGCGGCGAATCCGGTGACGTACAGGCCGGGCAGCGTGGTCTCGAAGCCCGGTGAGAGGTCCGGGAAGCCGTCGGTCACCCTGACCCGGTCGAGCACGTCGGCGAGGTACGGCACGGCGCCGAGGTCGGCCCGGTACCCGGAGGCCGCGATCACGTGGTCCACCTCGAGCAGGTCACCGTCCGAGAGGGCCAGGCGCACGACGTCGGGTGCGGTCGCGTCGACGGCGGTCACCTGCGTCTGCGGCCGCGACCGCACGACAGCCGGATCGAGCCGCGGGGTCAGCCACGGCTCGAGCGTCAGGCGTCCGACCCGCCAGAACTCGAGCGCGATCGCCTGTCGGCGTTCCTCGGTCAGCGAGCGCCACCAGCCGCGGTGACGCACGGTCTCCTCGACGTACGGGTCGACGAACGCCCAGCTGACCTTCTCGAACCTCGGCGTCTCGTGTCGGTGCACGACCCCGACCCGGGCCGCACCGTGGTCGCAGAGCAGCGCCGCCCACTCGTAGGCGCTCTGCCGGCCACCGATGACGGCGACCCGGGCGCCGGCCAGGTCGTCGAAGGACACCCGCTCGCTGGTGTGGGTACGCCGCTCGACCGGCAGCTCGTCGTACCACTCCGGCAGCTGCGCGAAGTGGGCGATCCCCGGGGCGGCCAGGACCTTCTCGGCGGTGATGGTGCGGCCGTCGTCCAGAGCGGCCTCGAAACCCCCGTCGCGGGCCGTGAGCGATGCCACCAGCACCTCCTCGACGTCCAGGTGCTTCTGCTCGCGGAACCACTCGGCGTGGTCGAGGAACACCGAGATCGGGATCGGGTCGCAGGCGGCAGGGTCGAGGCCGCGCTCGTCGAAGTACGCCGCGAACGAGTGCTCGCCGTCCGCGTCCAGCGTCCAGTCGCGTCCGGACCGGAGGAACATGTCGGCCGGCATCTGGTCGCGCCAGAAGGCCATCGGCCGCCCGACGATCCGGGTCCGGACCCCGCGGGCCCGAGCATGAGCGGCGACCGCGTACCCGTAGGGCCCGGCCCCGATGACCAGCAGCTCGGTGTGTCCGTCATCCCCCATGTCTCCGCATTGTGCCGGGTCGTGGAGGGCGCCGTTCGGTGGGCGGCCGGTCAGTCCTCCATCGGGGCGACCGCCACGACCCCGCGGCGCACCCGGCGTACGACGTCGCGGGCGTTCTCCCGCAGCGGACCCGGCCCCGCGGCGTCGGCCACCTGACCGCACAGGTCGATCAGCTGCTTGATCCACCGCACGAAGTCGCCGGCGGTGAGGTCGCTCTCGTCGAGCACCTCCCCCAGGTCGTCGCCCTCGGTCCAGCGGTACGCCGCCCACGCCAGGCCCGCGTCCGGGCGCCGGAGGAAGTCCAGACGATGCTCGCGCTCGACCTCGGACAGCTCCCTCCACAGTCGCTCGAGATCGTCGATGGCACGCTGCGTGTCACCGCCGGGCACCCGCGGCGAGACGACGTCCTCGGGGCGCCGGGCCTCGTAGACGAGGGTGGACAGGGCTGCGGCCAGTCCCGCGGGACCCAGCGCGTCGAGCACCCCGGCCCGCAGCGACTCCGCGACGACGAGATCGAGCTCGGAGTAGATCCGCCGCAGCGGCCGGCCCAGGTCCGTCACGTCGTCGTCGGCCAGGTAGCCGAGGGTCTCGAGGACGTCGCAGACCCGGTCGAACTGACGAGCCACCGTGTTCGTCCGCTGTTCGACCCGTCGCTGCAGGGTCTTCGTGTCGCGGTCCAGCTTGAACCAGCGCTCCGCCCAGCGCGCGTGGTCCTCGCGGTCGGGACAGTCGTGGCAGGGGTGCCCGCGCAGCCGGCTCCGCAGCTCGTCGACCTCCCGGTCGGTCCGCGTGGGCCGAGCGTCCGACCGGTGGGGGCCTGGAGGGGGCGGAGCGAGGTCGTGGGTGGCGTTGCGCAGGGTGGAGGCGAGGTCGCGGCGCATCTGCGGGTTCCTGGGGTTGAACTGCCGAGGGATCCGTAACCGGCTCAGCGCGGTCACGGGCGCCGGGAAGTCGACGACGCTCAGCCGTCGTGCCTGCCGCTCGGCGGTCAGCACCTGGGGACGCGGGCCGTCGGGGGACGTGCCGCGGTCCAGGACCACGGCGTACCCGGCGAACTTCCCGCCGGGAACCCGGATGACGTCGCCGCGGTGGAGCTGCCCCAGGGAAGCGATCACCTCGTCCCGGCGGTCGGCCCGGCGTGCCCGGGCGGCGTTCTTCTCCAGCTCCGAGACCCGTTGCCGCAGCGCGGCGTACTCCAGGAAGTCGCCGCGGTCGCAGGTGGCCGACTCGGCGTACCCCGCGAGGGCGTCCTGGCTCTTCGCCAGCTGCCGGGCGAGCCCGACCACCGCCTTGTCGGCCTGGAACTGGGCGAAGGACATCTCGAGCAGCTCGCGGGCGCGTTCCCGGCCGACCTGGTGCACGAGGTTGACCGCCATGTTGTACGACGGACGGAAGCTCGACCGGAGCGGATAGGTCCGGGTCGACGCCAGCCCCGCGACCTCCGACGGGTTGATGCCCGGCTGCCAGAGCACGACCGCATGTCCTTCGACGTCCAGCCCGCGGCGGCCGGCCCGACCGGTGAGCTGGGTGTACTCCCCCGGCGTGATGTCGGCGTGCGTCTCGCCGTTCCACTTGGACAGCTTCTCCAGCACGACCGTGCGCGCGGGCATGTTGATGCCCAGGGCCAGCGTCTCGGTCGCGAAGACCGCCTTGCACAGCCCGCGCTGGAACAGCTGCTCGACGCACTGCTTGAACGCCGGGAGCATGCCGGCGTGGTGGGCCGCGATCCCTCTCGTGAGGCCGTCCAGGAACTCGTGGTAGCGCAGGGCGGCCCGGTCGCGGTCCGGCAGCTCCGCGCACTGCTCCTCGACGAACGCGAAGATCTCGTCGCGCTCCTCCGGGGTCGTCAGCCGGATCCCCGACCGCAGGCACTGCTCGACCGCCGCGTCGCAGCCGACCCGGCTGAAGATGAACACGATCGCTGGCAGGAGCCCAGCCGCGTCGAGCTGGTCCAGGACGTCCACGCGGCTCGGGATCCAGACCCGCCGGCCGTTGCCGACCTGCCGCCGCCCGCCCCGCGGTGGCCGGCCCTTGGGGGTCCGCCGGTCGCGCATGCGGGTGCTCGCCCAGTCGTCCCGCGCGACCCGGAGGAGCTCGGCGTTGACGGGCGCACCCTCCTTCACGAACCCCGCGGCGGCGTCGACGTCGGAGGTGGCGAACAGGTCGAGCATCCGCTTGCCGACGAGCACGTGCTGGTAGAGCGGCACGGGGCGGCGCTCCTCGACGATCGTGACCGTGTGGCCGCGCACCGTCTGGAGCCACTCGCCGAACTCCTCGGCGTTGGACACCGTCGCCGAGAGGGAGACCAGCGCCACCGAGTCCGG
>DATBDF010000050.1:0-11598 GCA_036270075.1 Nocardioides sp. | reverse complement strand
CTCGACCGGCGGCTCGCCGGTGCCCTCCTCGGCCCGCGCTGCGGCGACGCCGTCCTCGAGCAGCCGGTAGCGGCCGACGGTGCGCACCACCTGCGCCAGCATCTGGAAGGTGAAGCGGAGCGAGGAGACGACGTTCTGGAGCTGCCCGATCACCAGCACCGACGTGGCCACGGCACCGACCGGCACCTGGCCGTCGGCGGCGTCGCGGGCGATCAGGGCGAGGACGACTCCGGCTGCCACCAGGTAGAGCAGGCCGCAGGCCGTGGCGGCGAGGTTCTTGAGCACGTCGGCTCGGACATGGGGACGGCGCCAGTCGGCCCCGGCCGCCTGCAGCTTCCGGGCGACGACGTCACGGGCACCGAGCACGCGGAGCTCGGACGCCGGGTTCGGCTCGACCGCCAGCCCGACGAGGTGCTGCGTGAGGCGTCCCGGCTCGGCACCCTCCTCCTCGGCCTGTCGGTCCCAGCGCACCAGCCAGCGCCCGAGCAGCAGGCTCGGCAGCGAAGCCGGGAGCAGCCACAGCAGCCGCGCGTCGGCACCGATCGCCACGATCAGGGTGACCACCGGCATCATCAGGTTCCGGAGGGCGTTGACCACGCTGTTGTAGGCGCCGCCGAGGGCGCCTTGTCGTTCGCGCACGATCTGTGCCTGGTCGCGGAACGCCGGGGACTCGAGCTGGTCGAGGGTCGGCACCGCAGCCATGAGCTCGGCGACCCGTCGGTCGAACTCGTGCCCGACGGACTCGTTCAGCCGGAGCCGGGCCTCGACCCCGAAGGTGGTGAACACCGGGACGACGCCGAAGCCGATCGCCGCCATCACCGCACCGGCCACGAGCGTCGACTCGGACCGGGTCGCCACCCCGGTCACCATCAGCCCGAACGCCAGCGGCAGCAGGTTGGACAAGACGGCGCCGACGACCTCGAGGAAGGCCACCAGTGCCGCCTTGACGTCCAGGCGGAACGCCGCGGCGAGAGGCAGCCACAGGTTGCGGAGCGTCGTCACGAGACCGCCCCTCCCGCCAGTGCGAAGCGTTCCGCCTGGAGCGCGAACATCGCGGCGTACCCGTTGCCGGCGGCGACCAGGTCGTCGTGCGTGCCGTCCTCGACGATCCGGCCGCCGTCGAGGACCACGATCCGGTCGGCGTGCCGGACGCTGGAGAGCCGGTGGCTGACCAGGATCGTGGTCAGGCCGCGGGTGACGGTGAGGAAGTTGTCGAAGAGCTCGGCCTCGGCCCGCACGTCGAGGGCTGCGGTGGGCTCGTCCAGCACGAGTACGCCGGCACCCGCGTCGATCGCGGCCAGGGCGCGGGCCAGGGCGACGCGCTGCCACTGACCGCCCGACAGGTCGGTGCCGCCGGCGTACTCGCCGCTCAGCACCCGGTCCCAGCCGCCGACCCGGGCGAGCACCGGGTCGCCCGTGGCGTCGCGGAGGGCCCGGGGTACGACGGACGCGACGTCCTCGACGCGGTGGTCGGCGAGCATCGCCATCCCGACGTTCTCGCGCAGGGTGAGGTGGTAGCGCACGAAGTCCTGGAAGATCACCGCGACCCGGCGGCGCAGGTGGTCGTCGGCTCCCGGGTCGCCACCGTCGACGGTGACCGCACCGCAGTCGGGCCGGTGCAGCCCGCACAGCAGCTTGATCAGGGTCGACTTGCCGGCGCCGTTCGCCCCCACCACGGCCACGGAGGTGCCCGGGTCGATGCGGAGGCTGAGCCCGTCGAACGTCGGCGCCGGGCGACCGGGGTAGGTGAACCGCACGTCGCGGATGCTGACGGTACTGGCCGTCCCTGTCGGCCGGGTCGGGAGCGTCGCCGACGCGGGTGCCGGCAGTCGTGCCGAGAGGTCCTCGAGGTCGAGCAGCAAGGTCTGCTGCCGGATGACCATCGTCTGCATGTCGCCGAGCATCCCGAGCCCCTCCACCTGGGTGAGGGCCTGGGCGGACGCCAGCAGCGTCGCGGTGCTGACCGCTCCGGTCCAGGCCCCGTGACCCAGTGCCGCGAGCGCGACGACGTACGACGCGAGGATCGCGATGTTGGCGAGCACGATGGAACGCCTCTTCTCCCGCCGGCCCTGCCAGAGCTCGGTGATCGCCTCCTGCCAGGTGGCGGTGAAGCGCTCGATGCCGAACGTCGTGAGGCCGAACAGCCGGACCTCCTTGGCGTTGTCCTGCTCGATCAGGAGGTTGCGGTACCACCGTGCGCGGCGACGCCGACGGTCGCGGAAGATCTGCTCGAAGATCTGCTGGGAGTAGCCCGACCAGGTGACGTTCATGGCCAGAGTGGTGACCAGCACCAGCGCCGCCACCCACCACGACCACGCCGCGAGCACCAGCAGCGCCGCCAGTCCCCAGAGGCGGTAGGTGAGGACGTTCCACGTGCTCTGGACGCCGAGGAAGTACTGCTGGTTGATCTCCTCGACGGCCCCGTCGACGGACTGCCGGATCTCGGCGTCCTCGAGGTGCTCGATGCCGTGGGGTCGCGAGCACAGCGCCGAGACGCGTTCCAGGAGCAAGGGGGTCGCACGGCCCTGCTCGACCGTGCCGACGATGTCCACGGCCGCGGTGCAGATCGGCTGCGCGACGAGGCAGGCGAGCGTGACCACGAGCCAGCGCACGTCAAAGTGCCCCTCGGCCACGGCCTCGACCAGTCGGCCGGAGCCGACCATGATGCCCGCGGCGGCGAGCGCCTGGGCCACGGCCGCGAACGCCCCGAGCAGCGTGAGCCCGGGAGAGCACTCCCACAACAGCCGGGCCAGGAGGACCTGACCTCGGAGCACGTGCCGGACCCGAGAACCCGTGATCGCCATGCAGCCACTCTGACATCAAATTGATGTCAGAATCAATGTCGTCAAGCAGTCTTTTTGACGTCAAGCAGCTCGACGATGCCGCGGACACCGCTCGAGACGACCTCCGGGCCACCCGGCCCCTGGCCCCACATCGCCTCGTACCACGGCCCCAGCCGATGCCAGTCCAGGGCCCGGGCGAGCTCGTCGTCGTTCACGCCGTACGACGTGGCGACGGCCTCGGCGAACGGCTCGGACGTGGCGTACAGCGGCCAGGCCAGGTCGACGGCCGGGTCGGCCACCCGTGCGTCCTTCCAGTCCAGGACGCCGACGATCCCGCTCGGCCCCGACGTGACGTGATGGGCCGCCAGGTCACCGTGGACGAGCGTGGCCGGCGTCCGGAGCGCGATGCGCCGCAGCAGGGCCTTGCCCGCCTCCTCGTGCTCCGCCGGAAGCAGCGGCACCACCCGGTGGAGCATCCGCTCGAGCGTGGCGAGCAGCTCGGCCCGCGCCGCGGTCCCGTCCGGGATGCCGGACTCGACGTAGATGTTGACCGGCATGTCGTGCAGCGCGCGCAGGAACTCGCCGAACCGCCGGCCGTCCTCGCGCGACAGGGTCGTGCCGGTGGCCAGCTGGCCCGGTAGGAGCTGGTGCCGCACCCGCAGCGGTGCCTCGTCGAGCACGATGGGAACCGGCACCGCGAGCGGCAGCAACGGCGCGAGCCGCGGCATCAGCCGGACCTCGTTGCGCAGCTGCTCCTCGGCGTCGGCGAAGCGGGGCACGCGATCGAGCCACGCTCCCTCGACGATGGTCGCCACCGTGTCCCAGCCCTCGTGCGGCTCGCCGCGGTCTCGCGCACGCGCGTCGAGCCAGGGCCCGAACAGGGCGCGGGCGTCCGGCATGAACGGGACCTCGGGGTCTGCGAGCCGGTCGAGCAGCCGCTCGACGCTCAGCCACGCGCCGTACGCCACCTCCTCGGGCTGCGGGGTGATGGGGCCGTCCCAGCACGTCTCGTAGCGGAACGCGTGGTAGCGGGTGTGTGCGTCCTCGTAGTCGCTCTCGCCGAGCGGCTCGAGCTCGCTGGTGACGCCGAGCTCCTCGGCCAGCTCGCGGCGCGCACCCGCGAGTGGGTCCTCGCCGTGCAGCACCACTCCGCCGGCAGTGAAGTCCCAGTGCGCCGGGTAGAGGTCCTTGGTGGGTGTCCGGCGATGGACGTAGATGCGCCCGTACGGGTCGCGGACGACGATGCCGGTCGCGGCATGGCGGAGGTTCTGGGCACGCATCACGGAACGAGGGGCGCTCCCGTCCGGACGTCCCCCGTCGTCGTAGAGCGCGACGACCTCCTCGTCCACGGGGTCTATGAAACCTCAGACGGCGTGTCAGCGCTCGCGAAGTCCCGGAGTCGTGTCGCTGTGCCGGTTCAGGCCGTCGACCGCCAGCTCCGTCATCCGCCGGGCCTCGAGCAGCCGGGCGCGGTTTGCACCGCCGTTCCTCAGGGCGTCCAGAACCGGGGTGACGCGGATCGGGTGGCCCGGCGAGTAGACGTTCCACCACGTCGGGATGTACGTCGCGTCCGCGACCCGGAACCCGTGCCCCGTCTCGTGGAACGTGAACTCGACACTGATCCCCTCGTAGGCCCGGGGGTACGCCGTGTCGCTCTGGCCGACGATGTTGCCCATGCCGTAGACGACCCACTTCCCGTTGACCTTCGTGATCGGCTGCACGACGTGGGCGTGCTCGGCGAAGACGAGGTCGACGGCCGGACTGGCGGTGAGGCGGCGCACCAGGGCGACCTGGTCGGCGTTCGGCAGCCGGGAGTACTCGTCGCCACCGTGGTACTGGACGACGACGATGTCGGCGCCCGCCGCCTTGGCCGCGCGGGCCTGGGCGATCAGGTTGTCGGCGTCCCACATCGAGACGGCCCACCGTTGGTGGGGCGGGAGCGAGAAGCCGTTCAGCGAGTACGTGCCGCCCACGATCCCGATCTTCACCCCCTGCTCGGTGGTGAGGATGACCGGGCGGCGGCGCTCCGCCGGGCTGCGGAAGGTCCCGACGTGACGGACGCCCGCCTTCTCCAGCAACGTCGCCGTGCGCACCAGCCCGCCGAACCCTTGGTCGATGCTGTGGTTGGAGTCGGTGGTGCAGGCGTCCCAGCCCATCGACGCGATCCAGCGGGCGATCTCGGGCGGCGCCGCGAAGACCGGGTAGCTGGACAGGTGCTCGTCGTCGGCGGCGAACGGGACCTCCTCGTGGCAGATGGCGATGTCGGCGCTCTGCACGATCGGCCTCATCCCCGCGAACATCGGGTCGAAGTCGAAGCGCCGCTTCTCGCCGCGGCGTACGGCGTCCTCGTGAGCGCTCTGCCAGACCGAGTTGTGCCAGAGCAGGTCACCGCTCATCAGCAGGGTCACGCTGCGACGAGGCTGGGAGCTGCGGTCCACTCCACCGCGATCGACCGGGTCGTCCTGCGACGGCTCGACGGTCGGCGCATCGGCCGGCACGGCCAGCTGGTCGGCCACCGGACCGCCGGTGGAGCCCGAGGACGTGGACGGGGTCACGGTGATCGCGAGCCGGGCGCGGTCGTCGATGCGGTCGGGGTGTGCGACGACCGCGGCGGCCAGGGCGAGGGTCGCGACGACGCACACGGCAGCGACCCGGCTGAGTGTCCGCACGCGCTCTCCGTCCCTGGTGCCTGCGTGGCAGTCCTGCGCAGTAGGACGCCCGCTCGCGCGTCGCGGTTGCCGCCGACCTCCCGCTGCTTGAGAGGATCGTCCCGTGGCGCCCCAGTCAAGTGCTCTCGGCCCCGCGGCGCGAGCAGGCGCGCTGGCGGAGCTGGGCGCGACGAGCGAGCACGAGCCGCTGGACGTCCTCGTGGTCGGCGGAGGGATCGTCGGCACCGGTGCGGCACTCGACGCGGTCTCGCGGGGGCTCTCGGTCGGACTGCTGGAGCAGCGTGACCTCGCCAGCGGGACGTCGTCCCGGTCGAGCAAGCTCGTGCACGGCGGGCTGCGCTACCTCGAGATGTTCGACTTCGGCCTCGTTCGCGAGGCGCTGGAGGAGCGCGGGCTGCTGCTGACCCGGCTCGCACCACACCTGGTCCGCCCCGTGCCGTTCCTCTATCCGCTGCACCGCACGGTCGAGCGCCCGTACGTCGGTGCCGGCCTGGCCCTGTACGACGCGCTGGCGATGGTGGGCAAGTACGAGATGGGCGTGCCCCGTCACCGGCACCTGTTCCGCAAGCAGGTCGCCCGGATCGCTCCCGACCTCCGCACCGACCGGCTCACGGGCGCCGTGCGCTACTACGACTGCCAGGTCGACGACGCCCGGCTCGTCGTCACCATCGCTCGCACGGCCGCGCATCACGGCACCCTGGTCGCCACCCGCACGCGGGTCACCGGCTTCCTGCGCCAGGGGCCGCGCGTCGTCGGCGTCCGCGCGACGGACCTCGAGTCGGGCGCCGAGCTGGAGGTGCGAGCCCGCGTCGTCGTCAACGCGACGGGGGTGTGGACCGACGACGTCGAGCGGCTCCTGGGTGGAACGCTGTCGCTCGACGTCGAGGCCAGCAAGGGGATCCACCTCGTCGTGCCCCGGGACCGGATCCGTTCCGAGTGCGGCGTCATCATGCGGACCGAGAAGTCGGTGCTCTTCGTGATCCCGTGGGGACGGCACTGGATCATCGGCACCACCGACACGGCCTGGAACCTCGACCTCGCGCACCCGGCGGCGTCACGCACGGACATCGAGTACCTCCTCGAGCACGTGAACAAGCTGCTCGCCGTCCCGCTCGACCTTCGCGACGTCGAGGGCGTCTACGCCGGGCTGCGGCCGCTGCTGGCCGGCAAGCCGGGTCGCGGCGTGGGTTCCGGCGGTGAGGGCGAGGTCGCCACGACCAAGGTGTCGCGGGAGCACACCGTGGTCAGTCCCGTGCCCGGGATGGTGCTGATCGCCGGCGGCAAGCTCACGACGTACCGGGTGATGGCGCGCGACGCCATCGACCAGGCGGTGCGCTACTGGCCGGGCGTGGCGCCTTCGCACACCGAGCGGGTTCCGCTGCTCGGCGCGGACGGCTTCCTGACGCGCACCAACCAACGGGTGGCGCTCAGCCGTCGTTCGGGTCTCGAGGTCGGCCGGATCGACCACCTGCTCGGCCGGTACGGCGGCCTCGTCGACGACCTGCTCGAGCTCGTCTCCTCCCGGCCGGACCTGGCCGAACCGCTCCCCGGCGCGGAGGACTACCTCTCGGCCGAGGTCGTGTACGCCGTGACCCACGAGGGCGCGCGGCACCTCGACGACGTCCTCGCCCGGCGTACCCGGATCTCGATCGAGACCTTCGACCGCGGCACCGTCGCCGTCACCGCCGCCGCCGACCTGATGGCCGCCGAGCTCGGCTGGGACCAGGCCCGCCGCGACGACGAGGTGGACCACTACCTGCGCCGGGTCGAGGCCGAGCGGCAGTCGCACGAGAAGCTCACCGACCAGGAGGCCGACGAGGCCCGCGTCAGCGCCCCGGACATCGTCTGACGTCGGGCCTGTCGCGGGACGACGCTGGTTGTTACCGCGAGGTAGCCGCATCCGGTTTCGGAGACATACCCTCGGGACATGAGTGATCGGCACCCGTCCTCCGGCCCGCTGGTCGAGGGGCCGCACGATCCCGAGCACGACCCGACCGCGTCGTACGCGCTCGACCGGGGGTACGTCGCGGACCTGACCCGGCGTCTCGTCGCGACGTCGGGGGAGACGCTGGAGCTGCGGTCACCCATCGGAGACCAGCCGTTGGCACACGTCCCGCAGTCGACGGACGAGGACGTCGAGGAGGCGTTCCGCCGGGCGCGTCGAGCCCAGACGGACTGGGCACGTACGCCGCTCGAGCTGCGCGCACGGGCGCTGATGCGGCTGCACGACCTGGTGCTCGACCGCCAGCACGAGATCATGGACCTGGTCTGTCTGGAGTCCGGCAAGGCCCGCAAGCACGCCTTCGACGAGCCACTCCACATCGCCCTGACCGCCCGCTACTACGGGCGTACGGCGCACGAGCACCTCGACCCCCGGCGCGTCCGCGGCGTGATCCCGGTGCTGACCCGGGTCGAGGTCCACCGCGTCCCGAAGGGCGTCGTGGGGATCATCTCGCCGTGGAACTACCCCTTCACCATGGCGCTGGCCGACGGGCTCCCCGCCCTCCTCGCTGGCAACGCCGTGGTCGCCAAGCCGGACGCCCAGACCATGCTCTCGGCCCTGCTCGCGGCCCAGCTCTTGGAGGAGGCCGGTTTCCCGGCCGACCTCTGGCAGGTCGTCGCGGGGCCGGGCCCCGAGATCGGCCCCGCACTGGTACGGCGTGCCGACTACATCTGCTTCACCGGCTCGACCGCGACGGGCCGCCTCGTGGCACAAGGCTGTGCCGACCGGTTGATCGGCTGCTCGCTCGAGCTCGGCGGCAAGAACCCGATCCTCGTGCTCCGCGACGCCGACCTCGAGAAGGCCGCCGAGGGTGCCGTGCGCGCGGCGTTCTCGAACGCCGGCCAGCTCTGTGTGTCCATGGAGCGGTTGTTCGTCGCCGACCAGGTCTACGACCGGTTCCTCGAGCGCTTCGTGGCGCGCACCGAGGCGATGACCCTCGGCGCCACGCTCGCGTGGGGCAACGACATGGGTCCGCTGATCAGCCGACAGCAGCTCGAGACCGTCAGCGCCCACGTCGACGACGCGGTCGCCAAGGGGGCGCGTGTCCTCACCGGTGGACGTGCCCGCCCCGACCTCGCGCCGTTCTTCTACGAGCCGACGGTCCTCGAGGGCGTCACCCCGGAGATGACGTGCTTCGGCACCGAGACCTTCGGCCCCGTCGTCGCGGCGTACCGCTTCCACGACGAGGCCGATGCGATCGCGCGGGCCAACGACGGCGAGTACGGGCTCAACGCCTCGATCTACAGCCAGGACGGC
This sequence comes from Nocardioides sp., assembly GCA_036270075.1. Classification (GTDB taxonomy): domain Bacteria; phylum Actinomycetota; class Actinomycetes; order Propionibacteriales; family Nocardioidaceae; genus Nocardioides. The sequence continues at coordinate 2,887 of DATBDF010000050.1, read as the reverse complement.
TCGCGCGCCCGCGCGATCGCCCAGCAGATCCGGTGCGGCAGCGTGAACATCAACGAGGGCTTCGCCGCGTCGTTCGGAAGCATCGAGGCGCCCATGGGCGGCATGCGCTCGTCGGGCCTGGGGCGTCGGCAGGGGAGCGAGGGCGTGCTCCGCTACACCGAGACGCAGTCGGTGGCGACCCAGCGCGTCTCTCCGATCGCCCCGAGGTTCGGCGCCTCCGACGAGCTCTACGGCAAGGTGATGACCGCCGCGCTGCGGGTGATGAACAAGCTCGGCCGCGCATGACCCCCGCACGCAGTCGCTCGGGCCTCCTCGGGGACCCCGGATGACCTCCCACCGGAAGCCCGACTACGACGTGCTCGTCGTCGGGTCCGGTTTCGGCGGCTCGGTGGCCGCGCTCCGGCTGACCGAGAAGGGCTACCGGGTCGGCGTGCTGGAGGCCGGAGCACGGTTCGAGGACGACGACTTCGCCGCGACCTCGTTCGACACCCGGCGGTTCCTGTTCCGGCCGGAGATCGGCTGCTACGGGATCCAGCGCATCGATGCGTTGAAGGACTGCCTGATCCTGTCCGGGGCCGGCGTGGGTGGCGGCTCCCTGGTCTACGCCAACACGCTCTACGAGCCCTTGGACCAGTTCTACGACGACCCCGCGTGGACGAGCATCACCGACTGGCGGGCCGAGCTCGCGCCGTACTTCGACCAGGCGAAGCGGATGCTGGGCGTCGCGGAGTATCCCCGGACGACGCCGTCCGACGAGGTGATGAAGCAGGTCGCCGACGACCTCGGCGTCCTAGAGACCTTCCACCCGACGCCGGTCGGAGTCTTCTTCGGAGGTCCGGGCCAGCAGCCGTCCGACGTGGTGGCCGATCCGTACTTCGGCGGCGCGGGGCCGGACCGCAACCCGTGTCGTCACTGCGGCGAGTGCATGACCGGGTGCCGGCACAACGCCAAGAACACCCTGGTCAAGAACTACCTGTACCTCGCCGAGCAGAACGGCGCTCGCGTGCTGCCGCTGACGACGGTCACGCGGATCGAGCCACGCAGCGGTGGCGGGTACGACGTACACGTGCGGTTCACCAAGGCCAAGGTGAGCCGGCCGGGATCCACCAAGGTGCTCACCGCCGACCAGGTGGTGCTCGCGGCGTCCGCCCTCGGCACCCAACGCCTGCTCCACCGGATGCGGGACGAGGGACGGCTGCCCCGCCTGTCCGATCGCCTCGGCCATCTCTCGCGCACGAACTCCGAGTCCATCCTCGGGGCAATCGCGCCGGACGCATCGGTCGACTACACGCAGGGTGTCGCGATCACGTCGTCGTTCCACCCCGACGAGCACACCCATGTCGAGCCGGTCCGCTACGGCAAGGGCAGCAACGCGATGTCGCTGCTCCAGACCGTGCTGACCGACGGCGACCTCGGCCCGCGCTGGCGCACCTGGCTGAGGGAGATGTGGACGCAGAAGTCCCACGTGCTCGACCTCTACGACATGCGCCACTGGTCGGAGCGCACGGTGATCGCGCTGGTCATGCAGAGCCGCGACAACTCGATCACGGTCTTCACCAAGGCCGGTCGCTTCGGGCGGCGGGTGCTGACCTCGCGCCAGGGCCACGGCGAGCCCAACCCGACCTGGATCCCGGTGGCCAACCGGGCGGTCCGACGGATGGCCGAGATCATGGGCGGTACGCCCGGCGGGTCGATCGGGGAGCCGTTCAACATGCCCCTGACCGCGCACTTCATCGGGGGCTGCACCATCGGCGACTCACCCGAGTCCGGCGTCGTGGACGGCTACCAGCGCGTGTACGGCCACCCCGGGCTGCACGTCGCGGACGGCTCGGCGATCTCGGCCAACCTGGGTGTGAACCCGTCGCTGACCATCACGGCCCAGGCCGAGCGGGCGATGGCGTTCTGGCCCAACCAGGGCGACGCCGACCCGCGGCCCGCCCTCGGCACGACGTACCAGCGGATCACGGCGGTCGCGCCCGCCCACCCGGCCGTGCCGGAGAACGCTCCCGCTGCCCTCCGGCTGCCGATCGTGTCGGTCTCCTGACGGAGCGACCGGGAGCCCTGCGAACAATCCCGGGACGGCGCGTAACCCGGCACCCGGGCCCTCGTTGAGGGGTGGGGTCCCCGCCGCCGAACTCCCTCCCTTGGTGGGGCCCACCTGTCCGGGAACGTGCATGCGGGTCTCGGGCAACCAGAGCCCGGCGTCGCTCCCTGACCGCCGGGCTCTGGCGCATTTCCAGGTCGGACGAGTGGATAGTCCCTGACGAAATGGTCGTGAATCTGTGGAAAACACAGCCATTTCGTCAGGGACTATCGCGCCGCCCCGGATCCGAGAGCAGGGACGCCGATAGGCTGCGGTCATGTCGGAGCACGACCTGGTCCTCGTCGTCGACTTCGGCGCCCAGTACGCCCAGCTGATCGCCCGACGGGTCCGCGAGGCGCGGGTCTACTCCGAGATCGTGCCCCACTCCATGCCGGTGGCGGAGATGCTCGCGCGCGAGCCGGCGGCGATCATCCTGTCCGGCGGCCCTTCCTCGGTGTACGCCGACGGCGCGCCGGGCATCGACTCCGCCGTGTTCACGTCCGGGGTGCCCGTGTTCGGGATGTGCTACGGCTTCCAGCTGATGGCCCAGGGGCTCGGCGGCGCGGTCTCACCCACCGGCGCCCGCGAGTACGGCCGCACCCCGGTCAAGGTCGACCGCTCCGGCACGCTGCTGGCCGACCTCCCGGCCGACCACTCGGTGTGGATGTCCCACGGCGACTCGGTGATCGCAGCACCGCCCGGCTTCGACGTGCTCGCCTCGACGCGGGTCACCCCAGTGGCGGCGTTCGAGGACACCGACCGGCGTCTGGCCGGCGTCCAGTGGCACCCGGAGGTGCTCCACAC
>DATBDF010000049.1:0-17623 GCA_036270075.1 Nocardioides sp. | reverse complement strand
TCTCGAAACCCCTCCTCCGCAGGGTGGTTTCGAGACGGGCCCCAGGGGCCCTCCTCAACCACCAGGGAGAGCGGGCGCCGGCGCCTCGACCGCCGGGGAGAGCGGGCGCCGGCCCGCCCCGACCACCAATGGGGCGGCCTCAGGCGGCCGGGGCCGGGGAGGTGGGCTGTGCCTGGACTCCGACGGTCTCCTCGGACGGCATCAGGATCCACAGGATCGGGTAGATCAACAGCTGGCTGCCGGGGATGACCAGGAGCAGGAGCACGAAGAGCAGGCGGGAGATCCATGGTCCGAGGCCGAACCGTCGGCCGAGGCCTGACGCCACGCCGCCCAGGACTCGGTCACGTGACCGGACCAGTCCGTGCCTGGCGAAGCTGTCTCGGATGTCGTTCATGAGGGAACCTCTTTCGTCGATGAGCAGGGAGCTTCCCTGGTGTCTCCCACTGTGCGACGTACGACGCGTCCGGCACATCGGGATCGGCCCTGGTCGACCCCGGACCGTGGGTCAGGTCGGCTCAGGGTCGCGGGTCCGTCGGGCCGGGCTGGCTGCGGCAGATCTCCCGCGACAGCCGGCACTCGGCCTCGGGTGAGGCCCGCACCCAGGAGCCCCGTCAGACGTTCTGAAGCAGTCCTCGGACCCGCTCGGTCTCGGCGCGCGCGATGGTCCGGGTGCGGCACAACAGGGCGGTCGCCTCGCGGGGAGTGCGCCCGGGACGGTCGTTCCACCGGACGAGGTCGGTGACGTGACCTGCTCGCTCGACCGGCGGGCGGCACCAGCGGATCGGCTCCTGCGCTCCGCGGTACAAGGAGTGCCAGGTCAGGTCGATCGTCCGCTGGACGAGCTGGCTACGGGCTTCGGCAGGACCGCCCGCAGCGTGCACGATCGCACCGACCAGGCACGTCGTGACCACCTGCTCCGGGGCCACCGTGCGTCGGGTGCGTGGACTGCAGCCGGTGACGATCCGGCGTTCTCCCGACTGGTCGATGTAGGCGAACCAGCCGTGCTGCATCCATCCCCGCTCGATCACGCGAGCCGCATCGGCAAGCAACGCATCGATGCAGGCCAGCTCGGCGAGCTTGGCGCTCAACCGATCCTGGTCGCGGAGGGCACGGCGCGCTCTCTTCCGCTCGCGTCGGTCCTGTCGACCGGTTGGCAGAGTGTGGCGCTCATCCAGTAGCAGCACGGCGACCCCCGGGGCCTCGACCCTGAAACCGCCACGAGCCCCGCATGCGCTCAGGGCGGCTCGTTCATCCGAGAACGATTTCACTGTATGCCCGCACCGACGGCCGCGCCACACCCCTCACGGACGCCAGTGCCGCGGCGGCCCGCGCGGACGCGACGGCTGGGCTGGACCAGGCTGGTGATGATGCCGTTCTGTCAAACACAACGCCCGCCGGTGACCTCGGTCGCCGACGGGCGTTCTCCACGTTCAAAGGCCACATGGACGCGTCCCCCCGGCCGCGTCAGTCGAACCCCCCACGTAGACAGCATCGACGGTAGTCCTCCGAGCGTCGAAGCGATCTGACCCGATGGGATGGTTTCCACGTAAACCTGCTGCCCGGGAAGACCAGGGGTCGCCGCGTCCGCGCCCGCTCGGCGCGCCCTCGTGCGGTGGGTGGTCGTCGAGCCGGCCTATCTTGACGCGATGTCGTCATGGCACTTCGAGCGGATGGCGGCGGACTACGCCTCGGCGCGTCCGCCGTATCCCGCGGTGATCTTCGAGGTGCTGCGCGCCGAGGGAGCCATCGGTCCAGGGCCCCGCGTGCTCGAGGTCGGAGCCGGCGCTGGTCTGGCGACCCGGGAGCTGGTCGCCGCGGGCAGTCAGGTCGTGGCGATCGAGCCGGGTCGAGCCCTGGGTTCGCTCCTCGAGGAGGCCGTCCCGGGCGTGCGGGTCCTGCCCACCACCCTGGAGGATGCCGACCTGCCGGTGGCCGGGTTCGACTGCGTGGTGGCCGCGACCTCCCTGCACTGGGTCGACCTGTCCGTGGGTCTTCCCCGGCTGCACGCGACGCTGAGCCCCGGCGGTGTGCTGGCGGTGTTCCGCACGAACTTCGGCGACGACGCGGTCGAGACCGAGTTCCACGATCGCGTGAACCAGATCGTGGCCGCGAGAGGACCGAAGACCGGCGCGTCTTCACCGGAGTGGCGGCCCACGATGGTCGAGCTGTCGGCGGGTGGCTACTTCCAGCCTGTGCGCACCGAGGACTGGCGGTGGAGCGTCGACCTGACGACCGACCAGGTGACCCGACTGTTCAGCACCTTCAGCGACTGGACCGACGAGGAGGTCGACGCCGTGCGAGCGGCAGCCGATGCCTGCGGCGGGGTCGTCACCGAGCACTACCGGTCGGGTCTGCGAGTGCTCACCCGCATGGCGGTTGCTACGGCCGCGCAGACGCGATAGGCAAGGGTGAACGACTCTCGGGAGAATCTCATGACCGTCGCACGACGTTCTGTCCGCCGGGTAGCGATCGCCGGGCTCGCTGGCGCCCTGGCCGCATCACTCACCACCTCGATCGTGCTGGTCGGCGCGCCGGGGCACGGAGCCGCACCCGAACCGCCCAGAGCCCACGTCTGGATGACCACTCCGGACGGCGCGGAGCGGATGCACGACCGCGGGACCGTGGCCTTCGCGAAGGGCGCCGGCAGCGACCAACTGACGATCACCGTCGACCCGAGCCTGCGCTACCAGACGATGGACGGGTTCGGCGCGTCGATCACGGACTCGTCCGCGTCGGTGCTGTCTGAGCTCGACCCGGCCACGCGCGACGCAACCATGCGCGACCTCTTCGTCACCGACGGTCTCTCGTTCCTGCGACAGCCGATCGGCTCCTCCGACTTCGTCGACGGGCCTCACTACACCTTCGACGACATGCCCGCGGGTCAGACCGACTACTCGCTCGCCCACTTCTCGATCGACCACGACAAGGCCGAGATCCTGCCGCTGCTCCGGCAGGCACTGGCCCTCAACCCTGATCTCAAGGTGATGGGGACGCCGTGGAGCCCGCCGGCGTGGATGAAGACCAACGACTCGCTCGTCGGCGGCCGCCTGATCGACGACCCCCGGATCTACCAGGCGTACGCCGACTACCTCGTGAAGTTCGTGCAGGCCTACCAGGCGGCCGGGGTTCCGGTCTGGGGCCTCACCATCCAGAACGAGCCGCAGAACCGCAATCCCTCTGCCTACCCCGGCACCGACCTGCCCACCCGCCAGGCGATCCAGGTGATCAACCGGCTCGGCCCGGCGCTGGCTGATGCCGGGCTGCACACCAAGATCATGGGATACGACCACAACTGGTCCGAGCACCCCAACGACATCGCCAACACCCCGCCCGGGGAGGACCCCGAGACCGAGTATCCGACCTTGCTGCTCCGGTCGTCGGCCGCTCGTTGGATCAGCGGTACGGCGTACCACTGCTACGCCGGTGACCAGAAGCGGATGACCGCGCTCCACCAGGCGTTCCCCGACAAGGAGATCTGGTTCACCGAGTGCTCCGGCTCCCACGGCCCGAGCGACCCGCCGGCCCAGGTCTTCAGCGACACCCTGAAGTGGCACGCCCGCAACCTCACCCTCGGAGTGCCGCGCAACTGGGCCCAGACGGTCGTCACCTGGAACCTCGCGCTCCATCCCGACGGCACCCCGCACAACGGCGGCTGCGACACGTGCACCGGCGTGGTCTCGGTGAACCCCGACGGGACCGTCACCCGCAACGCCGAGTACTACACGCTCGGCCACCTCGCCCGGTTCGTGCAGCCCGGCGCGGTGCGCGTGGCGAGCTCGTCGTACGGCAGCACCGGCTGGAACGGCCTGCCGATGAGCGCGGCGTTCGTCAACCCCGACGGGTCGACCGCCCTGGTGGTCAACAACGAGTACGACGACCCGCGGACCATCGCGATCGCCGTCGGCGACCACCACCTCGACTACACCTTGCCGGGGGGCTCGCTCGCGACGTTCACCTGGCCGGCCTCCGCAGGCCTGACGAGCGACGCACGCCTGGTCGACCCGTGGACCACCTCGATGAGCAGCAACGTGGGCGACCCCGCCACCGCCGCCGCGGCGACGGACGACGACGGATCGACGCCTTGGACCTCGGGGACCGCGCAGGCGCCCGGCCAGTGGGTGCAGGTCGACCTCGGACACCTGCAGCGCGTCCGCCAGGTCGTGCTGGACGCCGGCCCTGCGTCGTACGGCTATCCCAACGACGTGCGGCCGTCGACCGACTACCCGCGCGGCTACCAGCTCTCGGTCAGCAGCGACGGGACGCACTGGACGGTCGTCCGCGACGGCGTCGGCACCGGCCAGCTGACCACGCTGAAGACGCCGCACAACCCGATCCGCTACGTCAGGGCCACCCTGACCCGGGCTGACGGGCACTGGTGGCAGGTTGCCGACGTCCGGGTCTACGGATAGCGAGACCGCGGCCCGGCCCGTCCTCTGACGTCAGGTGAAGACGTTGACCGCACGGGCGACCACCAGTCCCAGGATCGCCAGCGAGATCAGGGACTGCACGGCCATCGCGACCTTGGCCCACGCGGCGAGGGGCATCACGTCGGTCGGGCTGAAGGCCGTCGCGTTGGTGAAGCCGAGGTAGAGGTAGTCGATGAACAGCGGCCTCCACCCGGGCGGGGCGACCGGGGGGTTGAGCTGCTGGGGGAACGCGAGGTCCGGATACTGCGGCGCGTGGTGAAGGCGTGAAGCGGAGCCACCGCTGTCGAGGTCCCAGTAGAACAGGCTGAAGGCGACGTTGTTCGACACCCACACGACGGCTCCGGCCTGGAGCAGCTTCACGGCGTCGTTCACGATCGGGTCCTTGCCCACGACCAGGATGTGAATCAGGGACGCCGTCGCCCACAGGGCTCCCAGGATCAGCACCGACATCAGCGTGAGCGACACCCAGCGGAGCCACTTGTCCCGTTGGTCGATCTTGCCCGGGTCGCCGGCGATGAGGGCGATCAGAAGTGCGAGCTCGAGGATCGGCAGGAGATACACGGGACCGAAGCGCAGGGAGCTGGGGAGCAGGGCCGTGAGGCAGACCGCTGCCAGCAGGGCACCGACCGTCGGCCACCGCGACTCAGCGACGTCCCGACGTCGGATGGCCCGCCTGTCCGATGAAGCCGCGCTCGACCCTTCTCCCGGCATCGCCGACTCCTCCCGCCGTTGGGAAGACCACCGTGTCACGCGAGCCCGGCGACGACGGCGGATTGACGGCCGGCAGGATCCGTGTCGCATCGACCGGGCCGACGAGCAGAGGTGCGTTCTGCCGCCGGGGCGGCAGCGGGCAGCCGTCAGCTCGTTGCTTCTGATCCGCGTACGGCGGGTACCTCCTGGTGGGGGCGGGACTGCCAGAGCGCCCAGTCGGCGCTGACCTCGCCGGCGGCCCGGAGGAGGCGAGGGAGGTGCTGGTCGAGCAGGGTCTCGGTACTGGTCTCGGCGGCGTGCACGGTGACGTTCATGGCCGCGCGGACGGTGCCGGTGCCGTCGCGGACCGGGACTGCGATCGAGCGCACGCCGGGGGCGAGCTCTTCGTCGGCGAGCGCCCAGCCGCGGGCGCGGACCTGGGTGAGCTCCTCGTCGAGGGACTGACGTGACTTGCCGATGTAGCGGGGGAGCCCGCTCCGGGACGGGATCGTCAGGACCCGGTCCAGCTCGCCGGATGACAGCGCCGCCAGCAGGACCTTGCCCTGGGAGGTCTGGGGCGCCGGGAAGAGTGTGCCGATCTCCACGCGGAGGGCGATGATCTTCGGGACCGACACCCGCGCCACGTAGATGATGTCGCTGCCGTCGAGCTGCGCCATCGACGACGACTCCCCGGTCTGACGGACCAGCGCCTCGAGGTGGGGGCGGGCGACGTCCCAGAGTCCGAGCGAGGCGACGTACGCCGTGCCGAGCGTGATCACCTTCGGGGTCAGCGAGAAGGTGCCGTCGACGGACCCGACGTAGCCGAGCTCCTGCAGGGTCAGGAGGAGCCGGCGGGCGGTGGGTCGGGCCAGCCCGGTCGCCGACGCCACGTCGGCGAGCGACATGTCGCGATGATGCTGGTCGAACGACCGGAGCACGTCGAGGCCGCGCGCCAGTGACTCGACGAAGTCCGGTCCCGAGCCACGTCCCGCCATGGAGGCAGACCTCCGTCAGTCCTCGGTTCCGGACCCGGGGTCGCCGAACATCGTGCCGCGGGCTCCGTGCGTGCTCTCGGACTGGTAGTCGGTGTACTGGTACGGGTTGTCCAGCACCTTGCTGCCCTCGGGCATCTCGGGGTGCATCCCGGCTTCCCAGGTCTCCTCGCCCATCGCCGCGCGCAGGTGCTCGATGGTCGCGTCGATGTTCCGGCGTACGGCGCTGCCGTCGAAGCCGACCAGCTTCCCGGCGTCCTTCACGACCACGCCGTCGACGATGACCGTGTGCACGTCACCGCGCTGGGCCTGGAACGCGACGTGGCCGTAGGGGTTGACGATCGGGAACGACACGGGCGAGTCGTCGTTCTTGATCAGGACGACATCGGCCTTGGCTCCGGGGGTGAGCCGGCCGAGGTCGTCCCGACCAAGTGCGTGGGCGCCGCCGCGCGTCGCCCAGTCGACGACGTGCTCGGCACGTAGCGACAGCGCCGTGACGGTGTCGCCCTTGACGTGGGCCTCGAGGTGCTCGCGCGAGCGGTCCGCTCCCAGCGTCGTCCGCATGGCCGAGAACAGGTCGCCGCTCCACCACACGCTGGTGTCCTGCGACAGCGAGACCGGGATGTCGAACTGGCGCACCTGCCAGGTCGGCGGGTAGCCCTGACCGGCGCTCTGCTCGGACTCCGTCGACACCGAGATCGAGCCGCCGGACGCCGCGATCCGCTGGTAGGAGTCGGTGCTCAGGGTCGCCGCGTGCACGTAGATGTTCTCGGGCGCAGCGAACCCGTTCTCGTGGATCAGCCGGATCCCGTCGTCGTTCGTCGCGCCCCAGACTCCTGCGTGGGTGGTCACCGCGAGGCCCAGGTCGCGCGCCACCTCGAACGCCGCCTTCTCCGGGAACGACGGGTCACCGGTCACGTCGAAGGCGAGCTGGAAGCCCAGCATGTCGCCCGCGCCGGTGCGCCGCCGCTCGAAGAACGTGCGCACCGCCGGGTCCGCGGTCCACTCCCACGGGCCGGCCTGGATGTTGCCGTAGGCGAGCACGAACCGACCGGGCGTCGCCTGCAGCGCATCGACCGCGGCGTCGGCGTGGTCGACGGTCTGCAGTCCGTGCGACCAGTCGACCGTGGTCGTGACGCCGCCCTCGAGCGACTCCCACGCGGCCAGCAGGTTGCCGGCGTGGATGTCCTCGGGGCGGAAGGTCTTGCCGTGCTCGAGGTAGTACCAGACGAAGTACTGCGTCAGCGTCCAGTCCGCGCCGTACGCGCGCATCGCGGTCTGCCACATGTGCCGGTGAGTGTCGATCATCCCCGGCATCACGATCCCGCCGGACGCGTCGATCTCCCGCGTGCCCTCGGGGACGTCCAGACCCGGTCCCACGGCTTCGACGCGGTCGCCGACGACCAGGACGTCGCCCCGCGTGTGGATCGTGTGGCCGTCGTCCATGGTCAGCACGGTGCCGCCGCGCAGGACGATCGAGTCGGTCATAGTGCCTCCCGTACAGATGTCCGCTTAGCGGTCAATCTCGACCCGCGGCACCACGCTGTCAAGACCTTGACACGCTGAGATGGACGCTGGTCGACTCAGACGGACATCTGTCCGAACTTTGGTAAAGGAATGCGCGTTGGCCGACCGTCCGACCGGACCGCTCTCGGGACTCCTGGTCGCCGACTTCTCCCGGGTGCTCGCCGGTCCCTACGCCACGATGCTGCTGGCCGACCTCGGTGCGAACGTCGTCAAGGTCGAGGCTCCGGTCGGTGACGACACGCGCTCGTGGGCGCCCCCGGTGCGCGACGGCATCTCGACGTACTACCTCGCGGTCAACCGCAACAAGCGCTCGGTCGCTCTCGACCTCAAGGACGAGCACGACCGGGGGCTCGCGCAGGAGCTCGCCAGCCGTGCCGACGTCATGATCGAGAACTTCAAGCCTGGCGGGCTCGAGCGCTTCGGGCTCGGGTACGACGACGTCGCGGCCGGCAACCCACGCGTCGTCTATGCGTCCATCAGTGGTTTCGGTACGACGGAGCAGGGGCGCGCGCTGCCGGGCTACGACCTGATCGTCCAGGCGATGTCCGGACTGATGAGCCTCACCGGCGCGCCCGACACCGAGCCGTTCCGCTCGGGAATCTCGGTGTTCGACGTGATGGCCGGGATGCACGCGACGATCGGGATCCTCGCCGCCCTCACCTCCCGACACGAGACCGGTGAGGGGCAGCACGTCGAGGTCAACCTGCTCTCCTCCGCCCTCTCCGGAATGGTCAACCAGACCAGTGCGTACGTCGCCGGCGGCGTCGTCCCGCAGCGGATGGGCAACAGCCACCCGAGCCTGTATCCGTACGAGCCCATCCCGTGTGCCGACGGCGAGCTGATCATCACGTCGGGTAACGACGCACAGTTCGGGAGGCTCTGCCAGGTGATCGGCGCCCCGGAGCTCGCGGAGGACCCGCGCTTCACGGGCATGGCGAACCGCAACGCTCATCGCGACGATCTCCGTCCGCTGCTGATCGAGAAGCTGAAGACGCGCACCAAGATGGAGTGGTTCCGCGAGATCATCGCCGCGGGCGTGCCGTGTGGACCGATCAACGGCGTCGACGGCGGGGTGGGGTTCGCCGAGGAGATCGGGCTCGAGCCCGTGGTCGAGGTCGGCGAGGGTGCCTCGATGGTGCCCTCGATCCGGAACCCCATCACGTTCTCCCAGACGCCGGCCGACTATCGCTACCCGCCGCCGGCTCTGGACGAGCACGGCGACGAGATCCGGGCCTGGCTCGCCGACAGGTCCCCGGGTCTCGACTCGGGCTCGCCCAGCGGCTCGCCCGGCTCGACCGCCGAGGGTGGGGTCGTTGGTCGAGCCCGCGAGCGCCGGCGAGCGGAGTCGAGACCCGGGGCGAACGGGGAGGGTGATCCGGATGAGTGATGCCCTCGAGTTCCCGACCTCGTTGGGCACCTCGACCGCCGACGAGATCCGGCTGCTCGGGCAGAACCTGACCGAGGACCTGATGGGTCAGGTGGGGTTCGGCGAACTCGCGTTCTGGCTGGTCACACTGCGGCGGCCGACGCCGTCAGAGGTGCGGGTCTTCGAGGCGGTGCTGGTGGCGCTGGCCGACCACGGCTTCACGCCGACCGCGATCTCGGCCAGGCTCACCTACCTCTCCGCTCCGGACTCCCTGCAGGGCGCCCTGGCGGCCGGCCTGCTCGGCGGCGGGTCGAGGTTCCTCGGCGTGACGGAGGACTGCGGGCAGTTCCTCCACGACGTCCTCGAAGGACAAGCGGACTTGCCGGCCGACGACGCCGGTTGGGATGAGCTCGCCCTCGACGCCGTACGCCGGGAGCGCGAGGCCGGCCGCTACGTCCCGGGCTTGGGCCACCCCGTGCACAAGGTGCTCGATCCGCGAACGCCACGGCTGATCGCGATCGCGGAGGAAGAAGGCCTCCGCGGTCCGCACCTGCGACTGTTCGAGGCGATCGGCCGCACGCACGAGCAGGTGCTCGGACGCCGGCTGCCGCTCAACGGGGCGGGCGTGTGCGGCGCCGCGCTCGCGGATCTGGGACTCCCGGTGGAGCTGCTCCGCGGCTTCGCGCTGCTCGCGCGTGCCGCGGGACTGCTCGGCCAGATCGCCGAGGAGGCTCGACGTCCGATCGGGATGGACGCGTACCTGACCGTCGACCGGAACGCGGTCTACGTGGACCCCGCAGCCGACTCGGCTGCCGACACCTTGGGGGAGAGCTGAATGGCCACCGTCGCCGCCGTCATCGCCTCGACGCACCACCCGTTCTACTACCGCGCCAGCACGAGCACCGGCGCGGAGCGGCCGCCGTTCGCCGACGAGTGGCAGGCGAAGATCGAGACGTTCCGCGAGACCCTCACGCGTGCCGAGCCCGACGTGCTGGTGATGGTGGGCAGCGACCACTTCCACCAGCTCTGGCTGGACAACATGCCGCAGTTCCTGGTCGGCAAGGCGCCGTACTACGACGCCAACTGGTACAACGAGGAGCGCGAGTTCGGGCTCCCGCGCTTCCGGCTCTCGGGCGACGAGGAGCTCTCGCAGCACATCCTGCGCGGCGGTCTCGACCGCGACTTCGACCTCGCGTTCAGCAACGAGCTGCGGATCGACCACAGCATCACCTGCCCGATCATCACGCTGCGACCGGACGCCGACCTGCCGATCGTGCCGGTCTACACCAACATCTTCGCGCCGCCGCTGCCGCAGCCGAAGCGGTTCGTCCAGCTCGGGCGGGCGATCCGCGAGATGGTCGAGTCCTGGGAGAGCGACAAGCGCGTCGCGATCATCGGCACGGGTCACCTCTCGCTCGAGCTGGGCGGACCCCGTCAGTTCGGGGACCACGGACCCGATCCCGAGTTCGACCGGAAGGCCGTCGACTGGATCGCCAACGGCGACATCGACGGCTGCTGCGCCGAGGTCAGCCTCGACAGCCTGCACCTGCCGGGCAACGCGACCCACGGCTTCATGGACTTCATGCTGATGATGGGAGTGGCAGGTCAGGGCGTGAAGGCCGACCACGTCGACTCCCTCGACCTGTTCCACACGATGGAGGCGTACTTCACCTGGTATCCCGAAGGGGGGCCCTGAGATGAGGCTGTCGTGAGCAAGTACCTGCTGAACAAGTTCCTCTACACCGTCGACCGGGACCCGGACCTCATCGAGCGCTACCGGGACGACCCGACGGGCACGGTCGCGTGGTGGGAGGAGGAGATGGCCAACACGATCCTCAACTGTCACTCGGGAGAGAAGTCAACCTGGCTTGCCTTTTCCGAGGAGGAGCGAAGCGTGCTGATCCGGCAGGACCACGTGAGGCTGTTCGAGCTGGGCGCCCACCCGTTCCTGACACTGACCCTCTTCATCGCGATGTTCGAACGCGACCACGGACCGCTCGAGTACCAGATCGCGTACGGCCAGGCGCTCCAGCACCTCTCGCTGCCCTACCCGGACATCGCGACATGAGCCAGCCCTCGGCGCGGAGCGCGATGAAGGCGGCCGTCCTGCACACGCCGGGCCGGCCTCCGTCGTACGGCGAGCATCCGGCACCGACCGCGGCCGACGGAACCACGGTGATCCGCGTGACCGCCGCTCCGATCGTTCCGCTCGACCTGCTGTGCGCCTCCGGGACGTCGTACTTCGGCGTGCCGGCCACGCCGTACGTCCCCGGTGGTCAGGGTGTCGGCATCGTCGAGTCGTCGGGGGTCCTCGAGCCCGGCACCCGCGTCTGGTTCTTCGCGACCGCGGGGATGAAGCCAGGAGACGGAGCCATGGCGGAGCTGTGCGCCGTCCCTGACGGGGACGTCGTCCCGATCTCGGCCGAGGTGCCCGACGAGCTGGCCGCCGCGGTGGGGTTGTCGGGGATCGCGGCGTGGATGGCGCTGTCCTGGCGCGCGCGGCTCCAGCCGGGCGAGCGGGCGCTGGTCCTCGGCGGGGGCGGCGCCGTCGGCCAGGTGGGCATCGGTGTCGCCCGGGTGCTCGGCGCATCGTCGGTCGTCGCCGTCGCGCGCCCCTCGTCAGTGGGCCGGGCCTCGGCCGCGGGCGCCGACGTCGTCATCCCGCTCGAGGGTGACCTCGACGCGGTGGCCGCGGCCCTGGCAGAGCACGGACCGTACGACGTGGCGCTGGACCCGGTCTTCGACATCGGGTCGACCGCTGCGTCGCAGAACCTCGCCGAGTTCGGGCGCCTCGTGAACCTCGGGGGCGCCGGAAGCGACCTGGCGACGTACTCCTCCGCGGTCCTGCGGAGCCGGAGCGCGGCGGTGCTCGGCTACACCAACAACGCGCTGACCGCCGACCAGCGCCGCGACGCGATCACCCAGGTGCTCGGCCATGCAGCGGCGGGACGAATCCGGATCCAGTACGACGTGCGGCCGCTCGCCGAGGTCGAGCAGGCGTGGTCAATGATCGCGGCCGGGCAGGCCCAGGGGCGCACGGTCCTCGTCCCCTAGCCACCGCCCGGACGTCATCCGAACGGAGCCATGGACGGCTCCCACCGGATGACGTCCCGGCGGCGCGCTCCTCGACCGGCGGGACCAGCGGCGATGTCGAGCCCCGAGAATGCCGGGAGGGAGCAACCGGACGTACACCGCATTCGGGGGACTTGCGGTGTCTCGGGCATCCCGGACGCGTCCCTCCCGACACGAGGCTCTGTACCCGTTCGGAGGGAGGTACACACCCCTTCAGGCGATTCTTTTCCGGGAGATTCGAGACGGGCCTGAACGTCGCTCCCACCAGCGGATCGGTGACCACCGATGACGTCGACCTGACGTCGAAGGAGGGCCAGAGTCACCACCCGGCCGGGTGGCCGAGGATGACTCGGCGCAGAGTGGGTACGAGCGTGGCTGGGAGGGGGTTGCCCTTGACGTAATGGCCCACCGGGGCCGGGGCAGCTCGACGCCATGTCAGCTACCACCAAGATCGCCATGGGCGTGACCGCTGGGTACCTGCTGGGCCGCATGGGCAAGCTGCGCCTAGCCATCACCGTCGGCAGCATGCTCGCCGGCCAGCGAATCGCCACGAATCCTGGGGCCCTGCTCGCGCAGGGGAACAAGCTCATCGACAACAACCCGGAGCTCCGCAAGCTGCGCGGTGAGATCACCGGTCGCATGTTCGACGCCGCCCGCGACGCGGCCATCGCTACCGCCACGTCACGGCTCACGTCGATGACGGACTCGCTCACCGCCCTTCCGTCCCTCCAGGAGGACGACGACGAGGACGTTTACGAGGACGAGGACGAGGCCGAGGACGACCAGCCGGACGAGTCGTACGAGGACGAGCAGCCGGACGACTCGTACGAGGACGAGCAGCCGGAGGACGAGGCTGAGCAGCCGGAGGACGAGCAGCCGGAGGACGAGGCCGAGGAGGAGCCCCAGCCGCGCCGTCGTAGGAGCCGGTCGCGCCCGTCGAAGAAGACGGCGGCCGCGAAGGCGACCAGCACCGGTCGTCGTACGACGAAGAAGGCCGGCAAGGCCGCGTCGTCGGCCGCAGGCGCCGCGCGCAAGACCGCTGCCAAGAAGGCACCGGCGAAGAAGGCACCGGCGAAGAAGTCCACCGCCAAGAGGGCGGCTGCCAAGAAGGCGCCCGCGAAGAAGTCCACCGCCAAGAGGGCGCCCGCCAAGAAGTCCGCCGCCAAGAAGGCGCCGGCCAAGAAGACGACGGCCAAGAAGTCGTCGAGCTCGAGGAGGTGACGTCATGGCTGAGAAGACCGATGCCATGGACAAGCTCAAGGAGGCCGGGAGCGGACTGCTCAAGGCCGCCGGGCAGAAGGCGCTCGACTCGGCCGGCCAACGGATCGGCGGGCTGACCGACCACCTGGAGGACGTCGCCGGGGGCGGCCCGCTGACGAAGGCAGCGACGAAGGGCGCCGAGGCCAAGGTGAAGGGCGACTCGCCCGTCATGGGCGCGATGAAGGGCCTGGGCTCCGGCGTCAAGGACGCGGTGACCGGCGGTGGCAAGGGCAAGGGTGGCAAGGGCGGACGCGCGACGAAGTCCACCAACATCCTGGAGACGATCGATGTCGGCGTCCCGATCGACGTCGCGTACAACCAGTGGACCGAGTTCGGCGAGTTCCCGTCGTTCATGAAGAAGGTCGAGAAGGCCGAGGCCGCAGAGGACACCAAGATCGAGTGGAAGGCGCAGATCTTCCTGTCGCACCGCACCTGGGAGGCGACGATCCTCGAGCAGGTGCCCGACGAGCGGATCGTGTGGCGGTCCAAGGGCGAGAAGGGCCACGTCGACGGCGCGGTCACCTTCCACGAGCTCGGGCCGAACCTGACCCGGATCATGGTCGTGCTCGAGTACTACCCGCAGGGTCTGTTCGAGAAGACCGGCAATCTCTGGCGGGCGCAGGGACGACGTGCCCGCGCCGACCTCCGCCACTTCAAGCGTCACGTGATGACCCGCACGATCCTCGAGGCGGACGAGGTCGAGGGCTGGCGCGGCGTCATCGAGGACGGCGAGGTGGTCAAGTCCCACGAGGAGGTCGTCGAGGAGGAAGAGGCCCAGCAGGAGCAGGACCAGGAGCCCGAGGACGAGTACGACGAGGAAGGCGAGCCGGAGGACGAGTACGACGACGAGTCCGAGGAGGGCGAGCCGGAGGACGAGTACGACGAGGAGTCCGAGGGGGAGTCCGACGAAGAGCCTGACGAGGGCGAGCCGGAGGACGAGTACGACGAGGAGTCCGAGGAAGGCGAGCCGGAGGACGAGTACGAGGAGGGCGAGCCCGAGTCCGAGGAGGGTGAGGAGTACGAGGAGCCCGAGGACGAGTACGAGGACGAAGAGCCCGAGGACGAAGAGGACGAGGAGTACGAGGAAGAGCCTCGCACCCGTCGCCGCGCCAGCTGACCTGACCCGATGAACAGAGGAGAAGCACCATGACCGTGCAAGCCCAACGCAGTGGTGGCGGCTACCTCAACCGCCCGTCGCCGAGCAGCCTCGCCGACGTCGTCGAGATCATCCTCGACAAGGGGATCGTGATCGATGCCTACATCCGGGTCTCCCTGGTCGGTATCGAGCTGTTGACCATCGACGCGCGGATCGTCATCGCCAGTGTCGACACCTATCTCCGCTTCGCGGAGGCGACCAACCGCCTCGACCTGTACGAGAAGGGCGGCAAGGACCTCGGTGAGTTCATCGGCGACATGCAGGAGAACGGTGCGTCCGGCAAGGTGAGCGGTGCCGTGAAGGGGGCGAAGAAGGCCCTGACCAGCGGCGGGGACGACGAGGACGACGACGAGCAGGAGCGGCGGCCGCGCAGGTCGTCCTCCGGCGCGCGTCGCCGTAGCTCGTCGCGATGACCGTGCACCCCGAGGAGACCGTGCTGTTCGTCTACGCGGTGGTCCCCGCGGACCACGCCGTGCCGACGGACGCGAAGGGCGTCGACGACAACCCGCTCGAGGTCGTGCAGCAGGGGCCGATCGCCGCCGTGTTCAGCGAGATGACGGCGATCCGGCCTCCCGGGCGCAGGGCCGACCTCACGGCGTACAGCGCCGTGGTGGAGGCGCTCGTGCCGGGAGGGGCCGTGGCGCCGATGCGCTTCGGCACCGTGGTGCCCGACCGCGACGTCCTGGTCAACGAGGTGCTGGCGCCGCGCGCCGACGAGCTCGCTGCCGTGTTGGCCGATCTCGAGGGCCGCGCCCAGTACCACCTGCGCGTGACCTTCGTCGAGGAGGCCGTGCTGACCGAGATCGCGGAGGCGGACCCGCGGGTGCGCGAGCTGCGAGAGGCCACGCGGGATCTGCCCGAGGACGCCGTGGTCGGCGACCGGATCCGGCTCGGCGAGCTGGTGACGCAGTCGTGGGAGCGGTGGGCGCACGCCGATGCGGACCGCATCCTCAGCGAGCTGGTGCCGATGCTCTCGACCCACCGCGTACGCCGGGAGCCGGGCCTGAGTGCCGTGCTCGACCTCGCGCTGCTGGTGGACGCCGACCGTTCGCAGGAGGTCGAGGACCGACTGGAGCACATGGCCGCGGAGTCGGCGGGACGCCTCAACTTCCGCCTCGCGGGACCGATGGCGCCCTACGACTTCGTCGGGAGTGGCTGATGGGTCTGCTCATCGGCCTTCTCACGGCTCCCGTGGCGCCGCTGCGTGGTGTGGTGGCGGTTGCCGAGCAGGTGCGGCGGCAGGCCGAGGATCAGTTCTACGA
The DNA here is from genome assembly GCA_036270075.1 of Nocardioides sp. Lineage (GTDB taxonomy): Bacteria > Actinomycetota > Actinomycetes > Propionibacteriales > Nocardioidaceae > Nocardioides. The sequence goes on along the minus strand of DATBDF010000049.1, from coordinate 1,871 downwards.
CCCGGTGACGATCCGGGCCGAGCTGGAGGAGGTCGACGCCCTCCGGGCGTCGGGCGAGCTCAGTGACGACGAGGCGACCGAACGTGAGGATGCCCTGGTCGACCGGCTGATGGCCGGCCAGCGGCTGCGAGAGGAGCGCCATGGCTGAGAAGCGAACGGCGTCGAAGAAGGCCCCGGCCAAGAAGTCGGCGGCGAAGAAGACCGCGGCGAGGAAGAGGGCGGCGAGCAAGAGCACCAGCGCCGCCGAGGACTCGTCAGCGACGACCACGACGATCGAGGAGACGCCGGCCAGGAAGTCGGCGGCGAGGAAGTCACCCCCGCGGAAGCGAGCGTCGGCCAAGGCGTCCGCCGAGGCGCCGCCGCGCAAGCCCGCCGGGGCCCGCATGGCCGGCACCGCACGTGAGGTGGTGCTCGGCCTCACCGGCAAGACTCCGGAGTCGATCACCGGGCTCCAACGCTCCGAGGACGGATGGCGGGTCCAGGTCGAGGTGCTGGAGATGGAGCGCATCCCGAGCACGACGGATGTGATGGCGATCTACGAGGTCACGCTCGACGACGAGGGTGAGCTGCAGGGGTACAGCCGGGTGCACCGCTACGTGCGCGGCTCGGCCGGGGACGAGTGACCATGACTGAGTCCGATCTCTCGCGGCCGGCGCCGGCCGCGACGGCGTACCAGGATCGCCCGCAACCCGCCAACCTGGCCGACATCCTCGAGCGCGTGCTCGACAAGGGCATCATCATCGCCGGCGACATCCGGGTGAACCTGCTCGACATCGAGCTGCTGACCGTCAAGATCCGGCTCCTCGTCGTCTCGGTCGACAAGGCCGAGGAGATGGGCATCGACTGGTGGCGCCACGACCCGATGCTGACCGTCAAGGAGCGCGGTCTCGCCGAGGAGAACCAAGAGCTGCGCGACCGTCTCGAGGAGCTCGAGTCCGCCCAGGGGTCCGGGTCCGGGAAGGGTTCTCGCCAGGGCACTCGCCAGGGGTCTCGCGGTGGCTGAGCAGGGGCGCTATCTCTACGCCGTGTGCCGCGGGCTGACACCGGCCGCCGTCGACGGGATCGTCGGCCTCGGCGGCCGACGTCTCGACCTGGTGGCCGAGGACGACCTGGTCGGCCTGGTGAGCCCGGTCGACCTGGACGAGTACGGCGAAGAGGGGTTGCGCCGCAACCTCGAACGGCTCGAGTGGCTCGAGGAAGCCGCACGGGGACACGACGCCGTCGTGCAGGCGGCTGCAGCGATCGCGCCGACCGCGCCGACCCGGCTGGCCACGATCTTCTACGACGACGACGCGGTCCGACAGCGCCTGCGTGAGCAGCACGATGCGATCGTGGCGGCGCTCGACCGCGTCGAGGGCCACGAGGAGTGGAGCGTCAAGGTGCTGACCCGCACCGTTGACGCCTCGCCCGAGCCGGTGGCCGTGCTCGCGAGCGGTGCCGAGTACCTCCGGGCGAAACGCGCCGAGCAGGAAGCACGGCTGGCCGGCGACCGGGACGCGCACGTGGTCGCGGAGCAGGTGCACGAGGCCCTGGTGGCCGTGGTCGCCGCCAGTCGACGACTCCCTCCGCAGGACCCCCGCCTGGCCGGGCACGAGGGCACGATGGTGCACAACGCGGCGTACCTGGTGCATCGGGAGCGTTCCGAGGAGTTCGTCGCGCTCGTCCAGGGGCAGACCGAGGCGCATCCCGACGTCGTCGTCGACGCGCGCGGCCCGTGGCCGCCGTACTCCTTCGCGATGCTGGACGACACGTGAGCTCACCGCCACTGGCGACGCCGACCGCCGCGTCACCCGCCGACACCCAGCCGATCGCACTGGTCGATCTGCTCGACCGGCTGCTCGGCACCGGCGTCGTGATCGCCGGCGACGTCG
>DATBDF010000048.1:0-3647 GCA_036270075.1 Nocardioides sp. | reverse complement strand
GTTCACCGGTCTGTCGGGGTCCGGCAAGTCGTCGCTGGCGTTCGACACCATCTTCGCCGAGGGCCAGCGACGGTACGTCGAGTCGCTGTCCAGCTACGCCCGTCAGTTCCTGGGCCAGATGGACAAGCCCGACGTCGACTTCATCGAGGGTCTGTCCCCGGCGGTCTCCATCGACCAGAAGTCGACGTCGAAGAACCCCCGGTCCACGGTCGGCACGATCACCGAGGTCTACGACTACCTCCGTCTGCTCTATGCGCGCGCCGGTCGTCCGCACTGCCCGGTGTGCGGTGCGCCGATCGAGCGCCAGACGCCCCAGCAGATCGTCGACCGGGTCCTGTCCCTGGAGGAGGGGCGCCGCTTCCAGGTGCTCGCCCCGGTCATCCGCGGTCGCAAGGGGGAGTACGTCGAGCTGTTCCGGCAGCTGCAGACCGACGGCTTCTCGAGGGTCCGTGTCGACGGGGAGACCCACACCCTCGACGACCCGCCCAAGCTCGACAAGCAGCGCAAGCACACCATCGAGGTGGTGGTCGACCGGCTCGCGGTGAAGGCGTCGTCCAAGCGTCGGCTGACCGACTCCGTCGAGACCGCCCTGCGCCTCGCCAACGGCCTGGTCATCCTCGACTTCGTCGACCTGGGGCCGAAGGAGCCCGGTCGGGAGATGAAGTTCTCCGAGCGGATGGCCTGTCCCAACGACCACGACCTCGACACCGACGAGCTCGAGCCCCGCTCCTTCTCGTTCAACAGCCCGTTCGGCGCCTGCCCCGAGTGCCACGGCCTCGGCACCCGGATGGAGGTGGACCCCGACCTCGTCGTCCCCGACCCGCAGGCCACGTTGGGGGAGGGTGCGATCCAGCCCTGGAGCCAGGCCCACGTCGCCGACTACTTCTTGAGGCTGATGGGCGCGCTGGGGGAGGAGCTCGGCTTCGACCTGAACACCCCCTGGGAGAAGCTGCCGGCCAAGGCGCGCAAGAGTCTGCTCGACGGCCACCCGACGAAGGTGCACGTCGTCACCACCAACCGCTACGGGCGGCAGCGTGCCTACTACGCCGAGTTCGAGGGCGTGCGCACCTACGTCGAGCGCCGGCACGGCGAGGCCGAGTCCGACACGAGCCGCGAGCGCTTCGAGGGCTTCATGCGCGAGGTCCCGTGCCCGGCCTGCCAGGGCAGCCGGCTCAAGCCGGTCAGCCTGGCGGTGACGGTCGGCGGGAAGTCGATCGCCGAGGTCTGCGCGCTCCCGATCAACGAGACCGCGGGGTTCCTGCGCGAGCTCGAGCTGAGCACGCGCGAGAAGCAGATCGCCGAGCGGGTGCTCAAGGAGATCCAGGAGCGGCTGAACTTCCTGCTCGACGTCGGCCTCGACTACCTCTCGCTCGACCGGCCGAGCGGGTCGCTCTCCGGTGGCGAGGCCCAGCGCATCCGGCTGGCGACCCAGATCGGCGCGGGCCTGGTCGGTGTCCTCTACGTCCTCGACGAGCCGTCCATCGGGCTGCACCAGCGCGACAACCACCGGTTGATCGAGACCCTGGTGAGGCTCAGGGACCTCGGAAACACGTTGATCGTCGTCGAGCACGACGAGGACACCATCCGCACCGCCGACTTCGTCGTCGACATCGGTCCGGGCGCGGGCGAGCACGGCGGTCAGGTGGTCCACGCCGGCTCGGTCAAGGCCCTGCTCAAGCACCGCGACTCGCTGACCGGGCTGTACCTCTCGGGCCGCAAGGAGATCCCGGTCCCCGCGGTGCGCCGTCCGCGGACCAAGGGTCGCGACCTCACCGTGGTGGGCGCCAAGGAGCACAACCTCCAGAACATCGACGTCACGTTCCCGCTGGGGCTGTTCGTCTCGGTGACCGGGGTGTCCGGGTCGGGCAAGTCCACGCTGGTCAACGACATCCTCTACACGAGCCTGGCCAAGGAGATCTACAACGCCCGCGCCGTGCCGGGGCGCCACAAGCGCATCAACGGGCTGAGTCACGTCGACAAGGTGATCCACGTCGACCAGTCGCCGATCGGGCGCACTCCACGCAGCAACCCCGCGACGTACACCGGGGTGTTCGACCACATCCGCAAGCTCTTCGCGTCGACACCCGAGGCGAAGATGCGGGGCTACCTCCAGGGCCGGTTCTCGTTCAACGTGAAGGGCGGCCGCTGCGAGGCCTGCTCGGGCGACGGCACGATCAAGATCGAGATGAACTTCCTGCCCGACGTCTACGTCCCCTGCGAGGTGTGCCACGGCGCGCGGTACAACCGCGAGACGCTCGAGGTGCACTACAAGGGCAAGACCATCGCCGAGGTCCTCGACATGCCGATCGAGGAGGCACGCGAGTTCTTCGCCGCCGTCCCGGCCATCTCGCGGCACATGGAGACGTTGTGCGAGGTCGGACTCGGCTACGTACGCCTCGGTCAGCCGGCCACGACGCTCTCCGGTGGCGAGGCGCAGCGGGTGAAGCTGTCCAGCGAGCTGCAGAAGCGGTCGACGGGGCGCACCGTCTACGTGCTCGACGAGCCGACCACCGGTCTGCACTTCGAGGACATCCGCAAGCTCCTCGGCGTCTTGTCGAGCCTGGTCGACAAGGGCAACACCGTGCTGGTCATCGAGCACAACCTCGATGTGATCAAGACGTCGGACTGGATCATCGACATGGGACCCGAGGGAGGGTCCCGGGGCGGCCTCGTGATCGCCGAGGGCACGCCCGAGGAGGTCGCAGCCCATCCCGACAGCTACACCGGGCAGTTCCTGGCGCCGTTGCTCGCCGGCGGCCGAACCGCCTGACGCGCCGACTCGTAGGGACTCGTAGGGACTCCTCGGGCCCACAGCCAAATCTCAGGCGACGTGACTAGCGTCGAGAGTCTCGGCTCGCACCTGAGCGCCGAACCCGACCCCCGAACCCGACCCCCGCACCCGCCGCGACACGAGGAGCACTCCCGTGACCGACCCCGTCATGAGCCGACGCCGCGCCCTCGCCGGAGCAGCGGTGGGCGGCCTCACCCTCCCCGTCCTCAGCGCCTGTGGGAGCGGCGGAGGCTCCGGCACGTCCGCGGGAGGTGGCCAGGACCAGAGCAAGGGCCAGTCCGGCGCGGCGTCGCTGGTACCCACCGCGAACGTGCCGGTGGGTGGTGGGGTGATCCTGGCCGCGCAGAACGTCGTGGTCACGCAGCCGAAGAAGGGCACGTTCGAGGGCTTCTCGGCGACCTGCACCCATCAGGGCTGCACGCTCGCGAGCGTGGCCGCCGGCACCATCAACTGCGGCTGTCACGGCAGCCAGTTCTCCATCACCAACGGCGCCAACGTCACCGGTCCGCTGGGCTCGGCCGCCGGGTCCGTGCCCGCGCTCCCCAAGGTCGCGATCAAGGTCAAGGGCGCCAACATCGTCCGGGCCTGACCCGTTCCGCATGCCGACCGCACCGCACACCGTGGGAGCATCCGAGAGTGGAGGGCGACTGGCGCGACGACGCGCCACTGCTGCGCGCGTGGGTCGACGCGGAGGCCCGGCTCCGCTCCGGTGAGCTCGAGCCGTTCACCATCCCCGGACACAAGCAGCGTCTCGACCTCGTCGGCGACGTCGTCGCCGGCGACCTGCCGCTCTACGGCGGGCTGGCGCCGGTCCGAGAGGCCGACGCCCTCCTGCGTCGTGCCGAGTCCGCCACCG
>DATBDF010000047.1:0-11861 GCA_036270075.1 Nocardioides sp. | reverse complement strand
CGCGGTTCCGGTCGTTGTCGTCGGGCGAGATCGACGAGAAGGGTCCGGGCGACCTGGTGACCGCGGCCGACCGTGAGGCCGAGCAGCTGATCTCCGCGGCGCTGCGCGCGGCGTACCCCGACGCGGTGATCCTGGGCGAGGAGACGTACGCCGAGCGCAAGGACCTGATGCAGGCGTTCTGGGCGGCCGACCACGCCTTCACCGTCGACCCGGTCGACGGGACCAAGAACTTCGTCCACGGGTCTCGCGACCACGCGATGATGATCGGCGAGGTCAAGGGTGGCGAGGCTGTGCGCGGGTGGATCTGGCAGCCCCAGCACGACACGGCGTACGTCGCCGAGCTCGGTGCCGGCGCCTGGCGCGACGGCGAGCGCATCGTCCGGCCGCCGCTGCCGCCGCGTCCGGAGTGGCGCGGTGTCACGTCCCGGCGCAAGTGGCTGGGCCACGCGCTCGCCGACGACCTGCGGCCCCTGGAGCTGACGTGGGTCTCGTGCGGGATCGACTACCCCCACCTCGTGGTGGGCGACGCCGACTACGTCGTCTACGGCCGCGCCAACCCCTGGGACCACGTGCCGGGCGGGCTGATCCTGACCGAGGCCGGCGGCTTCCTCGGGACGTTCGACGGCGGCGAGTACCGCCCGACGGACGACCACGGGGTCGACGGCTCGGTGCCGCGGGGGATCGTCGCGGCCGCCGACGAGGCGACGTACGAGGCGATCCGGGTCCTGGTCGAGGGGTCTACGTCCGGGTGACCTGGATCGTCACGCCTTCTCCGAGGTCGATGGTGCCGCCGGGGCTCAGCGAAACGGCGACCCCGGGGCGCAGGTCCTCGGCGGGAAGACCCGGCTGGACCACGACGGTGCCGTTCGTCGAGCCGAGATCGGTGACCACCGCGGAGCCCTGCTCGGCACCGCTGCCCGGGCGGACCTCGAGGTGGGTTGACGAGATCTCCTGGTGCGGGCTCGGCACGGTCACGAGGCGGACGGGCTCGTCGCCTCCCGATCGCCCCGCGTCCGGAGCCCGACCGACCACGATCACCCGGTCGACGTCGACGACCTCGCCGCTGGAGAAGATCAGCCGCGCGACGGCCCCGCCGGTCGCGGGTTCAGCGAGGTGCTCGGGGGTGACGGCGAGATCCGGGCTGGTGAGCGGGTCGAACGACGGACCGCCCAACGGGCCGGGGATCGGGGCGGGCGTACCCGGAACCGTGGCGGCCGACGGCGTCTCAGCGGCCTCCGGCGCGGATGGCTCCGGCGCCGGCGGCTCCGGAGCGGGCGGCTCAAGCGCCGGTGGTTCGGACTTCTCCAGCTGAGGGTCCGGGGGCAGGATCCGCTTGGGTCGCTCGGGCTCCGGCTCGGCCGGCGGCGACAACGTGGGAGCGACGGGGACCGCCACGGCCTCGGCGTCCGGTACGCCGGGCGCCGTCGACCCCGCGGGATGCTCGACGCTGGCGACCCGGACCAGCCCGATGCTCACCGTGTACGGCGTACCGCCCGGGTCTGCGACACGGACCAGGAGCCCGTCCACGCCGCCGATGTTCTGCTCGACCCAGGTGGTGTCCGCTGATCCCGAGACCGTGACCGGCCCCTCCTGGGTCTTCAGCTCGGCCGACCCGGCGCCACGGATGACCACCTTGACGTCGCGGCCCTCGCCGCTGACGAGGACGAAGCCGGGCAGCTCCCTGAGGCCCCCGCTGATGAGCGCGTCCAGGACCTCGTCGAACCCGGCGCCGTCGTCCACGGTCTCCCACAGCGCGGCCACACGCGACTTGGCGGCCGGCGGGAGCAGGACGATGACCGACTCGCCGAGGACGCCGTACCAGTCCCCGGGTACCACGGTGCGGGTCACGCTCACGGCAGGGCTCCTGGATTTCTCAGTGCACGGCCTCGCGCTGGCGGCGCGAGTCATGCGTCGTGTCCTCGGTCAATCCCACCACATCGACGACGACGGCCGTCGCGTTGTCGATCCCGCCTGCGGCCAGGGCGGCCGCGACGACGTGGTCAGCGGCCTGGCGCGGGTCATGGCTGTCGGCGAGCAGCTCGGCGAGCTCGGTGTCGCGGACGAGGTCGGTCACGCCGTCGGAGCAGAGCAGGATCCGCTCGCCGTCGGTCAGGTCGAGCGAGAAGAAGTCGGGGGCGAGCGGGTCCGGACCACCCAGGGCGCGCGTGACGATGTGGCGCTCGGGATGCACCAGCGCCTGCTCCTCGCTGATCCGTCCCGAGTCGACCAGCTCCTGGACGACGCTGTGGTCGGTGCTCACCCGCAGCAGCTCGCCCTGGCTGAACCGGTAGATCCGCGAGTCTCCCAGGTTGCTCAGCAGCCACTCGGGGCCCGCGTCGTCCTCGACCAGCAGAGCCGCGACCGCGGTGGTCCCCCCGTGCCAGGCGCCACCGTCGCGCCCGCGGTGCGTGGCGCCGTACTCACGCAGCCGGCGCTGGCACGCCCGTAGCGTCGCCAGGACGGCATCGGCCCCGCGACGTGGGTCGTACCCGGCGTCGGCCAGGCGCGCGAACTCCTCCACCACGATCCGGCTCGCGATCTCGCCGCCGTCGTGCCCACCCATCCCGTCGGCGACGACGAAGACCGGTGGCTCGGCCAGAGCGGAGTCCTCGTTGACCTCCCGCACCAGGCCGACGTCGCTCGCGACGCCGTAGTGCAGCTCGACCTGGCCGACGCCCATGGGGTCGCTCACGCCTTCTCGCGACGGGTCGTGGCGGTGGCCGCCCCCGCTAGCGTGGTGATGATGGGCACCTCGTCCGCACCCCCCGGCAAGGGGCACCGATCGCTGGCCGACCAGCTGCGTGGCTGGCCCGACGAGCGACTCGTCGCGCTGCTCCGGGAGCGACCGGACCTGGCGACGCCGGCACCGGCCGACTGCGCCCAGCTCGCGTCGCGTGCGGCAACCCGGTCCTCGCTCACTCGTGCCCTCGACCTGCTCACGCGCCTCGAGCTCTCCGTCCTTGATGCCCTGGTCGCCATGACGTCGACGGCCCCCACCACCGACTCCGACCTGGCCCACATCCTCAACGCCCGGCGGGTCGCTGTCGAGAGCGCGAGCCGCCGCGTCGTCGACCTGGCGCTCGCCTGGGAGAGCGACGCCGGGCTGAGGTCGCTGACCGGGGTGGCCGACGCCCTGGGCTCCTTGTCGTCCCTCCACCCCACGAGCGGACGAACGCCGGACCAGGTCGCGGCCGCACTCGCGGGTCTCTCCCCGGCCGCCCGCGCGATGCTCGAGCACGTCGAGGCCGGCTCGGGCGAGGCCGACGCGGGCTCGGCACGGCACACGATCACACCGCCCGAGGCCGAGACGCCGGCCGAGGAGCTGATCGCCCACGGACTGCTCGTCCCCGGCCGCCCCGGCCTGGTCCGTGTTCCCGGCGAGGTGCAGGTCGCCCTTCGCGGAGGGCACACGACCCGGGAGCGGCTCGACGTGCCACCGCCGATCGCCACCTCCGAGCGGTCCGCCGACCTCGTGGACCGGGCTGCCGCCGGCGCGGCCTTCGACGTCGTACGCCGGATCGAGCTCCTGGTCGACCACTGGGGGTCCGCGCCCCCGATCGCGCTGCGCACGGGTTCGGTGGCCGTGCGCGACCTCAAGGCCGCGGCCGACGTGGTCCAGCTCGACGAGTCCGCGACGGCGTTCCTGGTCGAGGTGGCGGCGGCCGCCGGGCTGCTCGCGACGTGGCCCGACTCGGACGGCAACCCGTCGTGGACACCGACGGAGGCCTTCGACGCCTGGTGCGACCAACCCGCGGCCCTGCGCTGGCAGCGGCTCGCGACCTCCTGGCTGGCAACCGAACGGCTGCCGTTCCTGGTCGGCACCCGCGACGACAGCGGGAAGTCGCGCAACGCGCTCGACCCCGACCTGACCAGCCGGATCGCTCCGGAGACGCGAGCAATGACGCTCGGTGTCCTGGCCGAGCTCCCCGCCGGCAACGTGCTGGCGACCGGCACCGGGCCGGCGTCCGTGGTCGCTCGCGTCGCCTGGCAGCGACCCCGGCGCCCCCCGTCGAGGTCCGACCAGGTGGTGGCGGCCCTCGATGAGGGCGCCCAGCTGGGACTGGTCGCGCTCGGCGGCCTCGCGTCGTACGCCGCGAGGCTGTTGGCCGGCGACGACCCGACCGACCTGCTCACGCCACTGCTGCCGGACGAGGTCGAGCAGGTGCTGATCCAGGCCGACCTGACGGCGGTGGCACCGGGTCCGCTGACGCGCGAGCGGTCACGCGATCTCCACCTGCTCGCCGACGTCGAGTCGCGCGGGCAGGCGACGGTGTACCGCTTCACCGCCTCGTCGGTACGCCGCGCCTTCGACGCCGGCTGGGCTGCGCACGAGGTGCACGCGTTCCTCGCCGCGGTCTCCCGCACGCCCGTACCGCAGCCACTCAGCTACCTCGTCAACGACGCCGCTCGGACCTTCGGGACCGTGCGCGTCGGGCACGCCGAGGCGTTCCTACGCGCGGACGACGAGACCGCCCTCGCCGAGGTGCTGCACCACCCGCGCGCAGCGTCCCTGGGGCTGCGACGCATCGCGCCGACGGTCCTGGTGAGCTCGACCCCGCTCGACGTGCTCCTGCCTCGGCTGCGTGAGCTCGGCGTCTCGCCGTTGGTGGAGGCGGCGGACGGCAGCATCCACGTCGCCCGGCCCGACCGGGTGCGCGCGCGGCCACGTGGCGCTCGGCGTACCGAGGACGCCCGACTCGAGGCCCGCCTCGCCCAGGTGGTGACCGCGATCCGCGCGGGTGACCGGGCCGCGGCGTCCCGAGCGCCGAGCACGCCCCAGCTCACGCCGATCGGGTCTCTCGCCGCGCTGCGCGAGGCGGTCGAGGCCGGACGCACCGTGCTGATCGGGTACGTCGACAACCAGGGCGTCTCCACCGAGCGGATCGTCGACCCGGTGCGGGTGGACGGTGGCTGGCTCACCGCCCGCGACCACCGGGCCGACGACGTCCGGCAGTTCGCCGTCCACCGCATCAGAACGGTCAATCCGTTGGACACGGCTCCCTAGACTGATCTTGTGGATTTCGTCCGGTACGCCGTGTCGTCGGCAGCCCTGCTGAACGCTCGGCTGACCGATCGCGACGCCGTGGTGGCGCACCTGTCCGAGCGGGGCTGGCTGCAGCCCCAGGTCAACGATCGCGACGCCGTCGCGCTGCGCCGGTTCCAGAAGGACCTGCGCCCGGCGTTCGAGGCCTCGGCGGCCGACGACGCCCAGGCCGTCGTCGACGTACTCAACTCGTTGCTGGAGCGGCACCCGATCACCCCGCGGATCGCCGACCACAACCCGGCCCGCCTGCACATCCACGTCGCCAACAAGGCCGCCAGCGTCGCCGACCTGCTCATCGGGGAGTCCCTGCTGGGCCTGGCCAACCTGGTCTGCGACCTCGGGCCGACCCGGCTCGGCGTCTGCGCGGCCACCCCGTGCACCAACGTCTACGTCGACACCTCTCCGAATCAGTCCCGCCGGTACTGCTCCGAGCGGTGCTCCTCCCGAGCGAACGTCGCGGCGTTCCGTGCACGGCAGAAGGCCGCCGCGGGCTGAGGTCGTGGGCGCGTCGATTCCCCCGCTCATGCGGGGGAATGGCCCCTTCGTGTGGGTTGCAACCCCCACGAACGTCCGGGTTCCCCGCTCAGGCGGGGGAACCGGTCAGCCCCCACACCCGGGCGGCGGCGAGCTCGGCGACCAGGGTCTCGGTGAGAAGACGTACGTCGTCCACGTCGTCGTGGGGGTAGCGCACCGTCAGTGCCGCGCCGGGCACGTCGGCGCCCACGGCCACCAGGGTCGAGCCGCGCTCGCGGACCCAGCCCAGCAGCTCGTCCTCCCACCGCGAGCCGGGGAACAGCAGCATCCGGTAGTCCGTGGTCCTGGTGAGGTAGACGTCGACGTGGCTCCAGTCGGCCGTCTCGCAGCCGACCGCCGGGAGGCGCGGCCCCTCGCGGAGCATCAGTGCCGACTGGAGCGCCGAGCTGAGCCGCCGCGCGGGCGCCACGACGTGGGTGCCGTCCGGACCCAGCAGCGCGTCGCAGACGTCGGGCAGCCACTGGTCGCGGGTCTCGAGGAGGTACGTCGTCGCCTCCGCGCAGCGTTCGAGGAGCGACGGGACGTCGGCGCCGGTCAGCCGTGCCTCCAGGGCGAGAAACAGGGCCAGCGTGTGCTGGAACGACCGGCACGCCACTCCCCCGCGCTCCTCGCCCGCCAGCATCGGGACCACCGCGTCGCAGAGTGATCCGAGCTCGGTGCTCTCCCGGTTGCTGAGTGCGACGTACGTGACGCCCCGATCGTCGGCGCGGAGACGGCGTACGGCGTCGAGGGTCTCGCGCGACCCCCCGGACGCCGAGACCGCCACCACCAGGGTGTCCGAGGTGAGGCGTGGCAGCAGGTCGGCGGCCGCCAGCTCGGCCACCGCAGCGACTCCGGTGGCACGCAGCCGGGCGGCGGCCACCTGGTTCGCGTAGTGCGACGATCCCATCCCGAGGAGGACGACCGGGACGTCGAGGGTGTCCACCACGCCTGCCCAAGGGTCCCGGTCCCGGACGGACCCGGCCAGCTCGCGCAGGCGACGTGGCTTCTCCTCGAGGTCGGCCAGGAACAGCGCGGGGTCCATCACGCCTCCCCGAAGCGGGCAGCCAACGCCGCCGCGGGCACATACCCCCAGCGCGGCAGGTGACGGGCGGCGTAGACGAACTCCCGGCACAGCTGCTCGAGGCCGAAGGCCCGCATCTGCGGCTCGTACCCGGGGTTCTTGATGTGCTCGAGGTACCCGACCAGGAACGAGCCTCGAACGAGAGTCACCCAGGCGTCCACGGCCGACGGATCGACCTCCGGGGCGTAGTGGCGGACGACGTACCCGACGTTCTCGAGCGACAGTGCCATGCCGGCGAGATCGCGGTCGCGCGGGGCCGGCGCACCCCGCAGGGCCGGCGGGCGCGCCGGGTTCCCGTCGAAGTCGATGACGTACAGGTGACCGTCGGGGGTGCGCAGCACCTGCCCGACATGGAAGTCGCCGTGGGTCGGCCAGGCCGCGTGACCGGCCATGGCCCGGATCGCATCCAGGTCCCCGAGGATGTCGTCCCGGTGCTCCGACAGGAGCGCCTGCGACGCGGGGTCGAGCGCGGCCGTGACGCGGATGGCCTCGTCCAGCGCAGCAACCGCATCGCCGTGGGCCGCGATGGCCTCCTCGCCTGAGACGGCCTCGGGCGGTCCGTGGGCCAACGCGAGGTGCATCCGTGCCGTCAGTCGGCCGAGGTCCTGCGCGAACGGACGCGGCTCGCCGTCCTCGATCCCGAGCGCCCGTCGCGCCTCGGCCACCGCCCAGGTCCAGCCGTCCTCGGCGCCGGGCAGGTACTCCTGGACGAACGCCAGCGGGGACCAGTCGCCGTCGGCGTTCTGCCACTCCAGCAGGCCGACCAACGTGGGCGTGTCCTCGAACCCGGCCTCGGCCAGTCGCCGCATCCGCTCGGTGGCCGGGTGCGGGCCGTCCAGGTCACCGCTCATCCACTTCACGACCAGACGGCCGCCGACGACCCACGACTCGTTGGTCTGGTCGACGCCCATCGCCTTCTCGGACTCGTCGTCGGTGGCGATCCAGGCCAGCGTCGTGACCCGGAACCCGTCCTCGACGGCCATCCGGTTCCGCAGCCGGTGCAGGACCGCGAGCCCCGCGCCGTCGCCCGGAGCCGACCTCGCCCACTCGTCGCCGGGCGCGGCGGTCACCGGCTCCGCGCGATGGCCGCCGTCGGTCGCGCGGACCCGGATCGCGTGGGTCGCGTCGAGCCGCAGCTCAGCGACCACGATGCTCGAGACCCACCCGCTCGATGATCTCCGCACCCTTCCGGAGCCCGTCGCGGGCCCGGATGTCCGCACCGATCGAGGCCATCCGCTCGCGCAGGTCGCCGTCGGCCAGCAGCCGGTCGACGGCGCCGGTCAGCTCGCCGTCGGTGAACGAGTACGTCGGCAGCCGGACGCCGTACCCGAGCTCGTGCACCCGCTGCGCGTTGTCGTACTGGTCCCAGAACAGCGGCAGCATCACCATCGGCTTGCCGAAGTGCATCGCCTCCGTCGTCGTGTTGTTGCCCCCGTGGGTGATCACGAGGTCGACCTGGGGCAGCAGTGTCGTCTGCGGCAGGATCCCGGCCCCGGTCATGTTGTCGGCGAGCCGCAGCTCGTCCGCGCGCGGGCCCATGCTGACGATCACCCGGTGCCGGGTCGCCCCGAGGATGTCGATCAGCCGCTGCATGAGGCCGATGTCCGCGCCGCCGAGGGAGCCGAGCGAGAGGTAGACGAGACCGCTGTCGCCGGGTCGGTCGGCGAGCTCGGGCGGGACGACGTACTGCTCGTCGGTCTCGCGGACGCTGGAGTCGATCCGGTGCCACGTCCCGTCGAGTGGGCGCGCGTCGGTGTAGTCGAGCTCGCGCGGGTAGACGTAGATGTTCGCGTGCGGCGAGGTGTGCATGAAGTCGCGCTGCGGCAGCGACGGGGCGCCTTGTGCCTGGCACCACTCGTTGAAGGCGCTCCAGGTAGCCGCGTGGGTGCGGTCGAACTCCGCCAGGAAGTCGGGCCACTCGGAACGGTCGTCGGCCGGGTAGCCGGAGAACACCGGGGCGATGTCTTCGCCCCGGATCTCGAGCGGGTTGCAGGAGACGATGCGCACGAAGGCGCCGGTCGCTGTCGTCAGCGCCGGGAACGTCACGACGTTGTCCTCGACGAGGACGTCCGGCCGGTGCCGGGCGATGATCGCCCGGAGCTGGGGCTCGGCGTACATCGCGCCGTCGATCAGGGCCTGGTACGTCGGCTGCACGAACGTCGCGAGCTGCTCCCGGGTCGGCTTGGCGAACTCCGGTGCGGTCTCGTGGATGAAGTCGATCCAGAACTGTCCCGCCGCCTCCTCGCCGGCCTCCGGGTCCGGTTCCGCGAGGTCGACGAGGTCCTCGACGAAGCCGAACGGCGCGAGCCTCCCCGCCCAGGACGACTCGGCCGCGAACACGACCGTGTGCCCCTTGTCGACCAGTACCTTCCCGAGACCGATGCACTGGTTGGTGGGTCCGTACGCGGACTCCGGCATGAAGAGAACGGTCAGGGCGTCGCTCACGCGCGCAGGCTAGTGGGACACCCGGTGGGGACGCATCCGTAGGCTTGTCCGGCCATGACCGACGGACCTTTGATCGTGCAGAGCGACAAGACGCTGCTGCTCGAGGTGGACCACGAGCAGGCCGACGACTGCCGCAAGGCGATCGCGCCGTTCGCGGAGCTCGAGCGGTCGCCGGAGCACATCCACACCTACCGCCTCACCCCGCTCGGGCTCTGGAACGCTCGCGCGGCCGGCCACGACGCCGAGCAGGTCGTCGACACGCTGCTGGAGTACAGCCGGTACGCCGTCCCGCACGCGCTGCTCGTGGACGTCGCGGAGACGATGGCGCGATACGGCCGGCTGCGGCTGGAGAAGCACCCCCTCCACGGTCTCGTGCTCGTGAGCAACGACCGCCCGGTGCTGGAGGAGGTGCTGCGGGCGAAGAAGGTCGCCGGCATGATCGGCGCGCGGATCGACCCGGACACCGTGGTCGTCCACCCGAGCGAGCGCGGCAACCTCAAGCAGGCGCTGCTCAAGCTGGGCTGGCCGGCCGAGGACTTCGCCGGGTACGTCGACGGCGAGGCGCACGAGATCGAGCTCGACCAGACCGAGTGGTCGCTGCGGACCTACCAGAAGGAGGCGGCCGAGTCCTTCTGGCACGGCGGCTCGGGCGTCGTCGTGCTGCCCTGCGGCGCCGGCAAGACCTTGGTCGGGGCGGCTGCGATGGCGCACGCCCAGGCGACGACACTGATCCTCGTCACCAACACGGTGGCCGCGCGTCAGTGGAAGGACGAGCTGGTGCGGCGTACCTCGCTGACCGCGGAGGAGATCGGCGAGTACTCCGGCTCGGTCAAGGAGATCCGGCCCGTGACGATCGCGACGTACCAGGTGATGACGACGCGGCGGAAGGGCGTCTACTCGCACCTCGAGCTGCTCGACGCCCGCGACTGGGGCCTGATCGTCTACGACGAGGTCCACCTGCTCCCGGCGCCGATCTTCCGGATGACCGCGGACCTCCAGGCCCGTCGCCGGCTCGGGCTGACCGCGACCCTGGTGCGCGAGGACGGCCGCGAGGGCGACGTGTTCTCGCTGATCGGGCCGAAGCGGTACGACGCCCCCTGGAAGGACATCGAGGCCCAGGGCTGGATCGCCCCGGCCGACTGCGTCGAGGTGCGGGTGACCCTGCCGTCGTCGGAGCGGATGGCGTACGCCGTGGCCGAGCCGGAGGAGCGGTACCGCCTCGCGTCCTGCACCCACCACAAGATCGACGTCGTCCGCCGGCTGATCGACCAGCACGCGGGGCAGCCGACCCTGGTGATCGGGCAGTACCTCGAGCAGCTCGACGAGATCGCGACCGCCCTCGACGCCCCGACCATCACCGGCGCGACGCCGGTCAAGGAACGGCAGCGGCTGTTCGACGCGTTCCGCGCCGGTGAGGTCGGGCTGCTGGTCGTCTCCAAGGTCGCGAACTTCTCGATCGACCTGCCCACGGCCGAGGTGGCGATCCAGGTGTCGGGGTCGTTCGGATCCCGCCAGGAGGAGGCCCAGCGCCTCGGTCGGCTCCTGCGGCCGAAGTCCGAGGGCAAGACCGCCCACTTCTACACGATCGTCTCCCGCGACACCGTCGACGCCGAGTTCGCCGCCAACCGGCAGCGCTTCCTGGCCGAGCAGGGGTACGCGTACTCGATCCGCGACGCGGAGGAGTAGGCGCGCCCGTCCGGTTCCCCCGTCCGGTTCCCCCGTCCGGTTCCCTGTCCGGTTCCCCAGTCCGGTTCCCCCGTCCGGTTCCCCCGCCTGAGCGGGGGATTCGGACGTTGTTGGGGGTTGCAACCCCCAACAAGGGGAGGGAAAGGCCAACAAGGTCCGCTTCGGGTGTGTTCGAGGCGGGACGCCGAGGAGTCGCCGGCCCCCCGGGCGGGGCGCACGTCGGGCGCGCTTCGGGCACTCTGGGGGCGTGGACCCCCAGGACGTCGCCGACGCCTTCGGGCTGGGGCGCGCGTCGAGCCTCAGTGACGTGGTGGCCCGCGGGGAGCTCGGCGAGATACGGCGCCTCGAGACCGAGCGCGGCACCTGGGCCGTGAAGCAGGAGCTCGAGCCGTGGGACGACCCGTCGGACAGCGAGCGGGCGGGCGCGTTCCACCTCGCCTGCTGGCAGGCCGGCATCCCGTCGCCCCGTCCGATCCCCGCTGCCGAGGGGCAGTTCACGGCCGAGGTCGCCGGCGAGCAGGTGCGCGTCTACGCGTGGGTCGACCTCGAGGATCCCGACACCGACCTCGATCCCGCGGACGTCGGCAGGCTGCTCGCGCGGCTGCACGCGGTGCCGGGACCGGTCACGGGCACGATCGACGAGTGGTTCGAGGCCCCGATCGGCGCCCGCGAGTGGAAGGGCGTGCTGAAGGCATCGCGTGCCGCGGGAGCGCCGTACGCCGACCGGCTGGCGGAGCTCGTCCCGTCCCTGATCGAGGTCGAGTCGATCCTCACCCCGATGCGCGGTGTCCGGACCTGCCACCTCGACCTCTGGTCCGACAACCTGCGCCGTACAGCGGGTGGCGACCTCTGCGTGATCGACTTCGACAACTGCGGGCCGGCCGACCCGGGCCGCGAGCTCGGGATGCTCCTGTTCGAGTTCGGACGTGGCCAGGGCGCACGATGGCGCGCGCTCGACGAGGCCTACCGCGAGGCGGGCGGCCCCGGCCGGATCACCGGCCGCGAGAGCCTGGCCCTGACCGTCGCCCAGCTCCACCACATCGGCCACCGGCACCTCACGATGTGGCTCTCCGCCCGCGACGCCGTTGC
>DATBDF010000046.1:0-10607 GCA_036270075.1 Nocardioides sp. | reverse complement strand
GCCTGCGCCAGGGCCGCCTCAGCACCGGGGACGTCGGTGTTGAGCCCGTGGCGTCCGCCCGACACGTCGAGCAGCACGGTGTTGGCCGCGCCGGAGACCCTCGTCCAGTCGTCCTGCGACGTCAGGAGGGACAGCACCTCCCGCTTGAGCGGCATGGTCAGCGACAGGCCACGCCACTCGCCGTCCAGGCCGTCGATGAAGGCGGCGAGCCCACCCGCCGGCACGCGGACGGCGTCATAGCTCCAGTCCAGCCCCAGCTCGTCGTACGCCGCCCGGTGCAGCACCGGCGAGAGCGAGTGCTCGATCGGGTCGCCGAGGACCGCGCAACGCCGGGGCATCGGACCAGGACCTAGCAGCGGTCCGACGTGGTGCAGTACTGCTTGTACTCGTCGTTGTACTGCAGGAACTCCGAGTAGGTGTGAGCGAACTTCGTCTCGCCGGTCCTGAGGTTCACCGTCACGTAGTAGTACCAGTCACCCGGCGCCGGGTTCAGCGCCGCCTTGATGGCGTCGTCGCCGGGTGAGTTGATGGGCCCGGGGGGCAGGCCCGGGTTGGCGTAGGTGTTGTACGGCGAGTCGACGTGGGTGTCGGCCTCCGAGACCGCCACGACCCCCTTGCGGTGCAAGGCGTAGTTGACCGTCGCGTCGATCTGCAGCAGGCCGTTGGTCCCTTGCTGGTCGCCGGGGCCGTCCAAGCGGTTGTAGATCACCCGCGAGACCTTCGGCATGTCGTCGCCCCGGCCCTCTGCCTGGATCAGGCTCGCGATGGTCATCACCTCGGCGGGTGTCTTGCCGACCTTCTTCGCCCCCGCCACGAGGTCGTCGTCGGTCGCCGCCTGCTGCCAGCGGTCAACCATGTCCTTGAGCATGTCGGCAGGCTTCTCCGTCGGCCCGAACCCGTACGTCGACGGGAACAGGTACCCCTCGGGGTTGCCGTTCGCATAGTCCGGCAGGCCCAGCGCAGCCGTGTTCTTCAGGGCGTCGTCGAAGTCCTTCACGGAGTACTTCGTGTTGGCGGCCAGGAGCGCCACCACGTCGTCGACCCGGAGCCCTTCGGGGATGGTGACCGTGTCCTTGATGATGTTCGCAGGGTCGTTCAGGATCTTGTAGGCGTCCTCGGCGGCCATCTTCTTCTTCAGCGGGTAGAAGCCGACCTGGATCGTGTTGTGGCCGTTCGACGCCTCGATGAACGCATCCACCGAGGCGACCACGCCGGCCGCCTTGAGGTTGCGTCCGATGGTGGACGTCGAGTCGCCCTCCTTGACCTCGAAGGTCACCTTGCCGTGGCCGGGGCCGTCGTAGTCCGCGGCGTGGGAGAGGTGGTCCTTGAGGAAGTGGAACCCCTTGGTCCCGGCGACGTAGGCGCCGCCGACCACCACGGCGAGCGCCACCAGCACGGCCAGGCAGCCGGAGAACCCTCGCTTCTTCTGCTTCTTGCGGGCACCACCGAGGTAGTAGGGGTCGTAACCCGCCTCCGAGCCGGCAGCGCCGCCGTCGTGCGTGTCATCGGGGTCCGTCGCGAGCATGCGGTTGGGTTCGACGCCGCGGTCGGCGTACTCGTTCATGACTCTCCTGTCACGGTCTCTCCCCGTACGATCTCCCCGGGTGGGCGACCGGTCGCCCGCTCGGAGTCCAGGGCGTGTTGCAGGATGAGCACCGCCGCGGCCTGGTCGACCACGGCCCGCCGTTCGGCACCCTTCTTTCCCCGGTCGCGCAGCATAGCCTCCGCACTCAAGGTGGTCAGACGCTCGTCGTGCAGACGCACCTCCACGGGGGCGATCCTGGCGGCCAGTCTGGCGGCGAACTCCCGGGTCTTCACCGCGGCCGGACCCTCGCCACCGGACAGCGATCGGGGCAGACCCATCACTACCTCGACCGCCTCCTCCTCGCGCACGAGTCGCGCGATCCGGGCCAGGTCGCCCTTGCCCCGGCGCACGGTCTCCAGCGGCGTCGCCAAGAAGCCGGTCGGGTCGCTCCGCGCGACCCCGATCCGGGCATCCCCCGGATCGATCCCGAGCCGTACGCCGTGGCGCATCACCGTGCCGGGAACGCCCCGGCTGCCTCGGCGACCGCCGCACGAGCGGCCGCCAGGGCCTCGTCGATGCGTGACGCGTCGCTGCCACCGCCCTGCGCCACGTCGTCCTTGCCTCCGCCGCGACCCCCGACCAGGGGCATCACCGCGGCGAGCAGCTCGTTCGCCTTGACACCGCGGTCGCGCGCGAGGTCGTTGGTGGCCGCCACCACCGACACCCTGCCGTCCTTGACCCCGATCAGGACCGCTGCTCCCGGCAGCTCCTGGCTCACGCGGCTGCGCAGGTTCAGCGCCATCGTGCGGATGTCGCCGGCATCCGCGCCGTCGATCCGGAGGCTGATCAGGCGGACGCCGTTGACGTCGGCAGCGTCCGCAGCCAGCTCGGCCCCCTGCGACAGCAGCTGGGCGATGCGGGTCTCCTCCAGAGCCTTCTCGGCCGCGCGCAGGCGCTCCACCATGTCGTTCACACGCTCGGGCAGCTCCTCGGGGCGTGCCTTGAGCGCCTCCGAGAGCTGCGCCACGAGCACGTGCTCGCGGGCCAGGAAGCGGTAGGCGTCGGCGCCGACCAGCGCCTCGACCCGGCGT
Source organism: Nocardioides sp. (assembly GCA_036270075.1). Classification (GTDB taxonomy): domain Bacteria; phylum Actinomycetota; class Actinomycetes; order Propionibacteriales; family Nocardioidaceae; genus Nocardioides. The sequence goes on along the minus strand of DATBDF010000046.1, from coordinate 7,991 downwards.
ACGCCGGAGCCGATCGACGACTCACCCAGCAGCTTGACCACGCCGAGGTGGCCCGAGCGCTGGGCATGGGTGCCGCCGCACAGCTCCCGGGCCCAGTCGCCGACGGAGACGACGCGCACCTCGTCGCCGTACTTCTCGCCGAAGAGCGCCATCGCGCCCGAGCGCACGGCCTCCTCCTGGGTCATGATCTCCGCGTGGACGCCGAGGTCGGCGAGCACCAGGTCGTTCACCCGCGCCTCGACGTCCTCCATCACCGACATCGGCACCGCGCCGGTGGCCGAGAAGTCGAAGCGGAACCGGCCGGGCGAGTTCTCCGAGCCGGCCTGGGTCGCGGTCTCCCCCAGCGCCTCCCGGAACGCCTTGTGCACCATGTGGGTCGCGGTGTGCGACCGGGAGATGGACTTGCGACGCTCGATGTCGACCGACGAGTGAGCTTCGAGGCCGGTGGTCACCTCGCCGTCCAGCACCCGTGCGGTGTGCACGATCAGGCCCGTGATCGGCGACTGGACGTCGCGCACCTCGATCCGGGCGCCGTTGCCCAGCTCGATGATGCCCTGGTCCGCGAGCTGCCCGCCGCCCTCGGCGTAGAAGGGGGTGCGGTCGAGGACGACCTCCACCTCGTCGCCCTCGCGTGCCGCCTCGACGACCTCGCCGCCCCAGAGCAGCCCGCGCACCGAGCCGTCCGACACGACCTCGCGGTAGCCGGTGAACTCGACCGGCTGAGCCAGCTCGTCGGCGATGCGGCGGTACGCCGCGGTGTTGAGGTGGCCGCCCTTCTTGGCGGCCGCGTCGTCCTTCGCCCGCTGCCGCTGCTGGCCCATCAGCTCGCGGAAGCCGACCTCGTCGACCTCCAGGCCCTGCTCGGCCGCCATCTCGAGGGTCAGGTCGATCGGGAAGCCGTAGGTGTCGTGCAGGGCGAACGCGCGCTCACCGCTCAGGGTGCTGCCGCCGTTGCCCTTCACCTCGGCCGTGGCCAGGTCGAAGATGTGCGTGCCCGCGCGCAATGTCTGGCGGAACGCGTCCTCCTCGGCGTAGGCCACCTGGGAGATGCGGTCCCAGTCGCGGTGCACCTCGGTGTAGGTCTCGCCCATCTTGTCGCGGCTCAACGGGAGCAGCTCGGGCATCGCCCGGTCCTCGTAGCCCAGCAGCCGCATCGAGCGCACAGCCCGCCGCAGCAGGCGGCGCAGGACGTAGCCGCGACCCTCGTTGCCGGGGCTCACGCCGTCGGCAATCAGCATCAGGCAGCTGCGGACGTGGTCGGCCACCACCCGCATCCGGACGTCGTCGTCGTGGTCGGCGCCGTACCGGCGACCGGTGAGCTGCTCGGCCCGCTCGATCACGGGATACATCACGTCGATCTCGTACATGTTGTCGACGCCTTGGAGCAGGTAGGCGACACGCTCCAGCCCCATGCCGGTGTCGATGTTCTTCTTCGGCAGCGAGCCGGCGATGTCGAAGTCTTCCTTGGACCGCACCGCGCTCAGCTCGTCCTGCATGAAGACCAGGTTCCAGATCTCGAGGTAGCGGTCCTCGAGCTTGGAGGGCATCACCAGGCGGTCGGTCGTCTCGAACTCCCCGTCGGGCCCGTGCTCCGGCCCGCGGTCGTAGAGGATCTCCGAGGAGGGACCTCCCGGGCCCGGCACCCCCATCGACCAGTAGTTCTCCCGGGGGCCGAGCTTGACGATCCGCTCGCTCGGCAGCCCGGTGACCCTCATCCAGACCTGGAGCGCCTCGTCGTCACCGTGCAGGATCGAGGGCCACAGCCGGCTCTCCTCCAGCCCGAAGCCGCCCTCGGCCTGGGGCTTGGTGACCAGGTCCCAGGCGTACTCGACGGCGCCCTCCTTGAAGTAGTCACCGAAGGAGAAGTTGCCGCACATCTCGAAGAACGTGCCGTGCCGGGTGGTCTTGCCGACGTCCTCGATGTCGGGCGTGCGGATGCACTTCTGCACGCTCACCGCACGGATGTACGGCGGCGTCTCCTGGCCCAGGAAGTACGGCTTGAACGGGACCATGCCGGCGTTGACGAACAGCAGGTTGGGGTCGTCGAGGAGCAAGGGCGCCGACGGGACGGCGGTGTGCGCGGCAGCCTCGAAGTGCGCCACGAACCGTCGCCGGATCTCCGCGGTGTCCATCAGGGCAGCTCTCCTTGCTCGTGGTCGACGGTGCTGTTGTTCTCGAGCGTCTCGAGGGCCGGTCGGGCGGAACGTGAACCGACCAGCTCCGGCACCCCATGAGGCACGAGCCCGAATCGCTCACGCAACTCGGTTTCGGCCTCCGCCTGGCCCTGCGCCACCTCGTCGCGCAACATCCGGGCTCCGAGCGTCAGGGCGTGCCACCGGTCGCTCAGGCCCTCGGCCGTGAACGCCTCCTTGACGCGGCGGGCGCGGACCATCCCGTAGACGCCCGCGCTGACCCCGGCCACGAACCAGAGCCCACGCCTCATGAGGCCTCCCTGGTGTCGGCAGCGAGCGTCGCGCGCTGTCGCGCGTGCAGGTCGCGCTGGGCGGCCTTGAGGTCCGCACGCCGCTGCTTGCGGGACCGTCGGACCTCCTGCTTCATCTCGAAGCGGATGCGGTTGCGGGTCGCCGGCGCGAGGCCGCGGCGTACGCCGTGGGCGAAGGAGGCGGCCTTGACCACGGTCTCCTTCACCACGATGTCGGCGAACGCCGGGCCGTCCGCACGGACGGGCTCGGCCGGCGGCTCGTCGCGTCCGAGGTCGGTGATGACGAACTCCACGGGTGGGCTCACCGTCGCGGCGGGGGCCGCGGGCTCGGGGTGCATCTCGAGATCGTCGAGGCGCTGCTGCACGGCGGCCAGGTCGGCGCGCACCCGCGACGCGGTCCGGCGCATGCGCACCAGCGCGACCGCCAGCACCAGGCAGACCGCCCCCAGCCCGCCGACGGCGAGCAGCACGGCCTGGTCACTGGTCATAGTCGACGACCCTATCGTCCGCGCACCATCCGTCGGATCCGCTCCCAGCGCTCCTTCACGGCGGCTTCGGCACCGAGCGACGTCGGGCGGTAGTACTCGGCGTCGAGCACGACGTCGGGCGCGTACTGCTGCTCGGCGATGCCGTACGGCTCGTCGTGGCTGTAGGTGTACGACGTCCCGTGACCGAGCTTCTGAGAACCGGGGTAATGCGCGTCGCGCAGGTGGGCCGGGACCTGCCCGATCTTCCCCGCTCGCACGTCGGCGCTGGCCGCCTCGATGGCGGCGATCACGGCGTTCGACTTCGGCGCGACGGCCAGCGCGATGGTGGCCTGGGCGAGGTTCAGCCTGGCCTCCGGCATCCCGATCAGCTGGACCGCCTGCGCGGCCGCGACCGCCGTGGTCAGGGCGGTGGGGTCGGCCAACCCGATGTCCTCGCTGGCCAGGATCACGAGCCTGCGGGCGATGAAGCGCGGGTCCTCCCCCGCCTCGAACATCCGCGCGAGGTAGTGCAGGGCGGCGTCGGCGTCCGAGCCGCGCACCGACTTGATGAACGCCGAGATCACGTCGTAGTGCTGGTCCCCCTGGCGGTCGTAGCGCACCGCCGCCCGGTCCACGGCCGTCTCGGCGGTCGCCAGGTCGATCACCGACTGACTCGTGGCCCGCGCCGCGCGGGCCGCGGCCTCGAGGTAGGTCAGGGCGCGGCGCGCGTCTCCGCCGGCCAGGCGCACCAGGTGGTCGCGGGCGTCGTCGTCCAGCGTCAGGGCGCCCCCGAGTCCCCGCTCGTCGACCAGCGCCCGGTCGACGACCTCGACCACGTCGTCGTCGGTCAACGAGTCCAGCTGGAGCAGCAGGCTGCGCGAGAGCAACGGTGAGATCACCGAGAAGAACGGGTTCTCCGTCGTCGCCGCGACCAGCGTGACCCAGCGGTTCTCGACGCCCGGCAGCAGCGCGTCCTGCTGCGCCTTGCTGAACCGGTGGACCTCGTCGACGAACAGCACGGTCTCGCGTCCGCTCGTGGTCAGGTCCGCCCTCGCCTGGTCGATCGCGGCGCGGACCTCCTTCACGCCCGCCGACACGGCCGAGACCTCGACGAACGCCCGGTCGGTCTGGCCGCTGACGATGGCAGCGATCGTCGTCTTCCCGGTGCCGGGCGGTCCCCAGAGCAGCACGGACATCGCCTGGCGGCCCTCGATCAGCTGGCGGAGCGGAGACCCGTCGGCACGGAGCTGCGGCTGCCCGACCAGCTCGTCGAGCGTGCGAGGTCGCATCCGCACCGCCAACGGCGCGGAGGCGTGCGTGTTGGCCTGGAGCGCCCCCGAACCGGGGACGGCGACGGGCGCGCGCACAGACGCATCGTCGAAGAGCCCGTCCACGGGTGCAGCGTACGGCGGGGCAGCGAGGCCACCGCACCCCACGGTCCCGTCGGTCGAGTCCACGGTCGAGTCCACGGTCGAGCTTGTGGAGACCACCGGCCCAAGGCCGCAGGCACCGTGACGGGATTTCGACTCGCCATCACGGCTTCGCGGGCTCAGCCGTGAGCTCGCTCAATCTGCCCGCGCGCACGCCGGGCGCTCGTCCCTCACGCCCGACTGCGTGAGCACGCTTCAGCCCGAGGTGACCGTCTTCGTCTTCAGGTCGTACCAGGTGTCGGCGTACCCGGGCTGGTCCTCGAGCTGCGCGACCGTCGCTCCGCCGATGGCGTTGCCCTGGTCGTCGACTCCGAGGAGGGACGCGGTGACCGGACGGTCCGGGGTGTGCTGGAGCTCCCCGGCGAAGTGGCAGGCCACCTTGTGCCGCTTGCCGATCTGCATCAGCGGCGGCTCCTGCTTGGAGCAGATCTCCTGGGCCATCCAGCACCGGGTGCGGAAGCGGCAGCCGCTCGGCGGGTTGATCGGAGACGGGACGTCGCCCTCGAGCCGGATGCGCTCGCGACGTCCGCCGATAGCCGCCTGCTTGACGTCAGGTGCCGCCGACAGCAGCGCCTGCGTGTACGGGTGGTGCGGGCGCTCGTAGATCGTCTCGCGGTCGCCGATCTCGACGATCTTGCCGAGATACATCACCGCCACCTCCGGACAGAAGTGACGCACGATCGCGAGGTCGTGGGCGATGAAGAGGAAGGCGATGCCGAACTCCTCCTGCACATCGCGGAGCAGGTTGACGACCTGGGCCTGGATCGACACGTCGAGGGCCGAGACCGGCTCGTCGGCGACCAGCAGCTTGGGCTGGAGCGCCAGGGCGCGGGCGATGCCGATGCGCTGACGCTGGCCACCGGAGAACTCGCTCGGGTACCGGTTGTAGTGCTCGGGGTTGAGGCCGACGACCTCGAGCAGCTCCTGGACCCGCGACAGCGTCTTCTTCTCCGGCACCATGTTGTGGACCCGCAGCGGCGTCCCCACGATCGTGCCGACGGTGTGACGCGGGTTCAGCGAGGAGTACGGGTCCTGGAAGATCATCTGGATCTCGCTGCGGATCGGCATCATCTGCCGGCGCGTCAGCGGACCGATGTCGGTGCCCTCGAAGTTGATTTCGCCGGAGGTCGGGTCGTACAGGCGGGTGATCAGGCGGCCCGTGGTGGTCTTGCCACAGCCGGACTCACCGACCAGACCGAGCGACTCACCTCTGCCCAGCGTGAAGGAGACGCCGTCCACGGCCTGGACGTGCGCCACGGTACGGCGGATGACGCCGCCGGACTTGACCGGGAAGTACTTCTTGAGGTCACGGACCTCGAGAAGAGTGTCGCCGCCGATGGAAGCCCCCGGATTCTCGGAGGCTCGCTCGACGTCGGAGTTGGTCACGATGCTCATCCTGCCCTCAAAGCTTGTCGGGGTCGACTGCTGCGATTTCCGCGATCATCTCACCCGTCTCGGGGTCGATGAGGTCGGGAGCGATCTCCGGCAGCACTTCCTCGGCGTAGATCTCGCTCGGGTTGGCGAGGTGACAGCGTTTGACATGGTTGTCACCGCGGTCCCCCGGAACCAGCTCGGGCAGGGTGGTGCGGCAGAGGTCGCCCGGCACCTTGTCGACGTGGGGACACCGCGGATGGAAGGAGCATCCTGAGGGCGGGTTGAGCAGGCTCGGTGGGTTTCCCGGGATGGGGATCAGGCGGGCGTTGGCATCCCCGGCCACCTCCGGAACGCTGCCCAGCAGTCCCCACGTGTAGGGCATCTCGGGGTGGGTGAGGATCTCACGCGTCGCGCCGTACTCGACGGCCCGGCCGCCGTACATCACCATCGTCGTGTCCGCGAGCTCGGCGACCACGCCGAGGTCGTGGGTGATGATGATGACCGCGGAGTTGAACTCGCGCTGGAGGTCCTGGAGCAGGTCCAGGATCTGCGCCTGGACGGTGACGTCGAGCGCCGTGGTCGGCTCGTCCGCGATCAGCAGCTGCGGGTCGTTGACCAGGGCCATCGCGATCATCGCGCGCTGCCGCATGCCTCCGGAGAACTGGTGCGGGTAGTCGTCGACCCGGCGACCCGCCTGGGGGATGCCGACCCGGTCGAGCATCTCGACCGCCCGCTTCTTCGCCTCCGCCTTCGAGACCTTGTGGTGGATGCGGTAGCCCTCGGAGATCTGGTCGCCGATGGTGTAGAAGGGATGCAACGCCGTGAGCGCGTCCTGGAAGATCATCGCGACGCTGTTGCCGCGGATCTTCCGCATCCGGTCCTCCGAGGCACCGATCACCTCCTGGCCGTCGACCCGGATCGACCCGGAGAGCCGGGTGTGCTTCGGGTCGTGCAGGCCCAGCACCGCCATCGACGAGACGCTCTTGCCGGATCCGGACTCCCCGACGATTCCCAGGGTCTTGCCGCGCTCGACGACGTAGGAGAGGTCGGTGACGGCTTGGACCAACCCGTCGTGCGTCGGGAACTTGACCGTCAGGTCCTCGACGACCAGGAACGGATCGTTCGGGTTGGCGGGCGCCGCCATGTCACCGGGGCGCTCGGAGATGTCGATGCTCATACGACTCTTTCTGGGAGGCGGAACGCGGGCGGAAGGGGGCCGCCCGCTATGCGATGCTCACCCGTGGGTCGAGGAAGCTGTACAGGATATCGACCAAGAGGTTGGCGACCACGACCAGGACGGACGAGACCAGCACGGTCGCGCTCACGACGTTGAGGTCGATCGGAGCCTGGAGCGCCGTCAGTCCCCAGTTGCCGATGCCGTCGATGGTGAAGATCCGCTCGGTGAAGATCGTGCCGGCCAGCAGCGTCGCGAAGTCCAGACCGAAGATGGTGATCACGGGCACGATTGCCGCCCGCATGGCGTGCTTGAACAGCACCCTGTTGGTGCGCACCCCCTTGGCACTCGCGGTGCGGATGAAGTCCTCGTTGAGGGTCTCCACCATCTGCCCACGCGTGAACCGGGCGTACGACGTGCAGTTCGTCAACCCGATCACCAGCCACGGCAGCATCATCCACGAGATCGTTTTCGCCGGATTCTCCGTGATCGGGTAGTAGCCCGTGTTCGGGAAGATCTGCAGCTGCAGGGACAGATAGATCCAGGAGAGCAGCGCCACCAGGTAGAAGGGGATGGAGGACACGATCAACGAGCCGCCGACGAGTAGTCGGTCGGCCGAGGTTCCTCGCCATCGGGCGGCCAGCGCGCCGAGCACCAGGCCCAGCGTGAGGTAGATGGTCGCGCCACCGACGGCGAGGGTCAGGGTCGCGGGGTACTTCTGCTTGAGGTCGCTCCAGACCGGGTTGCCGGTCTGGATCGAGATGCCGAGACACGGGGCGGGGCAGTCGTAGCTCTTGCCGTCGACGTAGACGTCGGTGCGGCCGACGAAGATGCCCTTGGCCCACTCGGCGTAGTTGGCGGCGACGGACTTGTCGAACCCCATCTGGTGCTTGATGGAGGCCAGCGCATTGGGTCGGCAGACGCCGTGTCCGATCTTCTCGCAGTAGTTCCGGGCGGGCGTGTCTCCCAGGCCCTTGAAGAACAGTACGAACACGAACATCGAGGTCAGGATGATCACCAAGATCGAGCTGAGCACTCGGCGAACGATGAATCCCGTCATCCCTGGCTCCCTAGCGGTGGGTGGTGGTGGGTGGTGGGGTACG
>DATBDF010000045.1:0-2954 GCA_036270075.1 Nocardioides sp. | reverse complement strand
CAGCTGCAGAGGACTGGCAGGTCGACCCCTTCTCCGGCGAGGTCCGCGACGGGTACGTCTGGGGCCGCGGGGCCGTCGACATGCAGGACTTCGACGCGATGCTGCTGTCGGTGGTCCGGGCGAGAGCCCGCGCCGGCGCCGTCCCCGACCGGCCCGTGGTGCTCTGCTTCACCGCCGACGAGGAGGCCGGCGGGCACCTCGGCGCCCAGGTGGTCGTCGAGGACCATCCCGAGGAGCTCGCCCGCTGCACCGAGGCGGTGGGGGAGGTCGGCGGATTCAGTACCACGGTCCGCGGGCAGCGGCTCTACCTGATCGAGGCGGCCGAGAAGGGCATGGCCTGGATGAAGCTGACCGCCCGCGGGCGTGCCGGTCACGGGTCCATGGTCAACGACGACAACGCCGTCACCCGGCTCACGGGCGCGGTCGCCCGGATCGGCGCCCATGAGTGGCCGGTGCGCCTGACCCCGGCGATGCAGACCCTGCTGGCTGCGGTCGCCGACCTGGCCGGCACCGAGGCGACCCCGGAGAACGCCGAGGCACTGGTCGAGGAGTTCGGCGGCGCGGCCCGGATGCTCGGCGCGGTCATCCGCAACACCGCCAACCCGACCATGCTGCAGGCGGGCTACAAGGTGAACGTGATCCCGACCGAGGCCACGGCGCACGTCGACGGCCGGTTCCTGCCGGGCTTCGAGGACGAGTTCTTCGACACCATCGCCGAGCTGTGCGGCGAGGGTGTGGAGCGGTCGTTCCTGTCCCACCAGCAGCCCTGGGAGACGCCGTACGAGGGGGCTCTGATCGAGGCGATGACCCGCTCGCTGGTGGCCGAGGACCCCGACGCCGTGGTGGCGCCGTTCCTGATGAGCGGCGGCACCGACGCCAAGCACTTCATCAAGCTCGGCATGAAGAGCTACGGCTTCACGCCGCTGCGACTGCCGGCCGACCTCGACTTCACCGCGCTGTTCCACGGCGTCGACGAGCGGGTGCCGGTCGACGCGCTCGAGTTCGGCGCGCGGGTGCTCGACCGGTTCTTGAGCGAGGTCTGAGGACCCGGCGGGCCGCTTCAGTCCAGGCTTCAGTCGAGGGTGCGTCGCATCCGGATGATCCTGCGTCGCAGCACCACCCGGCGCGTGCCGTCGGGAGCGACGTGCACGCGGTCGAGCTCCCACCCGCCGTGCTCGGCGCGCTCGACGAGCATCTTGGTGACGACGTTGCGGGAGAAGTCGCGGGCGATGACCAGCCGCTCGAACTCCCACTCCACCGCTCGTGCGGGGTGACGTCGCTGTGTGGACGCGGAGGTGGGAGCAGCGGCCAAGGGTCAGTCCTCCGACACATCGTCGAGGGCGGCGACGATCTCCGGTGGCAAGGTGAGCTCCTCGACGGCGAGGGCCTCGAGCAGCTGCTTGGCGGTGCGGGCGCCGACGATGGGGGCGGTCACCCCGGGACGGTCGCGGACCCACGCCAGCGCCACCTCCGTCATCGACCAGCCGAGCCCCTCGGCGGCCTTGGCGACGCTCTCGACGATCCCCTGGCTCTCGGGGTCGAGGTAGCGCTCCACGAAGGTGGAGTACGCCGACGACGCGGCTCGCGAGTCCGACGGGATGCCCTGGCGGTACTTCCCGGTCAGCACCCCGCGGCCCAGCGGCGACCAGGGCAGGATGCCCAGCCCGAGGGCGGCCGCCGCGGGGACGACGTCCAGCTCGATCCGGCGGTTGAGCAGGGAGTACTCCATCTGCGACGACGCCAGCACCGCCCGGCCCGGGAACGCCCGCTGCCAGGTGGCGGCCTGGGCGGTCTGCCAGCCGGTGTAGTTGGAGACCCCGACGTAGGACGTGCGGCCGGTCGCGAGGGCGTGGTCGAGGGTCGCGAGCGTCTCCTCGATCGGCACCCCGTCGACCCAGGTGTGGACCTGCCAGAGGTCGACGTGGTCGACGCCGAGCCGGCGCAGCGAGCCGTCGAGGTCGGCGAGCAGGCGGCTGCGCGACGCGTAGGTCTCGCGGGTGCCGCTACGTCGCGAGATGCCGGCCTTGGTCGCGATCACGATCTCGTCGCGGCTCACGACGTCGCCGATGAGCCGGCCGAGCTGCACCTCGGAGTCGCCGTCGGCATACCCGGCAGCGGTGTCGACGAGCGTGCCGCCCGCCTCGGCGAACGCGATCAGCTGGTCGCGGGCCTCGTGCTCGTCGGTCTCCCGACCCCACGACATGGTGCCCAGGCCGAGCCGCGAGACCGTGAGGCCCGTGGCACCGACCGCCCGCAGTTGCATGCGGCCCAAGGTAGCCGGTCGCGGGGCTTCGGGGTGGCTGCAACTCACGGATCGGGCCGTGGCCTAGCCTGGGGCCCGCTCCGTCGCCCCTCTCGTCCGCACCTGTCGACCGCACCGCACCGGAAAGCGCCTCATGAACTACTTCGACGCGATCATCCTCGGCATCGTGGAGGGACTCACCGAGTTCCTGCCGATCTCCAGCACCGGACACCTCACGATCGCCGAGCAGGTGCTGGGCCTGACCACCGACGACCCTGCCGTCACCGGCTTCACGGCCGTGATCCAGATGGGCGCGATCGCGGCGGTGATCTTGTACTTCGCCCGCGACATCGGGCACATCATCAAGGCGTGGACGCTCGGGCTGGTCAAGCCGGAGTGGCGCGGCCACAAGGACTTCCGGATGGGCTGGTACATCATCGTCGGCACCATCCCGGTCGGCATCGTCGGCCTGCTGCTCAAGGACTTCATCAAGAACGACCTGCGCAGCCTGTGGGTGGTGGGAGTCGCGCTGATCGCCTGGAGCGCGGTGATGTGGGCCGCAGAGCGCGCGGCCACCCAGGAGCGCGACGAGAGACGCCTGACCATGACCGATGCGATCGTGATCGGCCTCGTGCAGTGCTTCGCCCTGATCCCGGGCGTCTCGCGGTCCGGGGCCACGATCTCGGCCGGGCTGTTCCGCGGACTGGACCGG
>DATBDF010000044.1:0-7232 GCA_036270075.1 Nocardioides sp. | reverse complement strand
CCGTACTCCTGGAGCCGGCGGAGCTTGGTCGGCGACGCGTTGGTCGGCACGAAGACGGTCGCGGGAACCCCGACTGCCGCCGCGGCGAAGGCGTTCGCGAGCCCGGCGTTGCCGCCCGAGGCGACCACGATCCCGACCTCTGGGTCGAGCTCGCCGCGCTCCCGCGCCGCCAGGATGCGGTTGAAGGCCCCGCGCGGCTTGAACGTGCCGGTGTGCTGCAGCAGCTCGAGCTTCAGGCAGCCGCCCCCGGCCAGCCAGTCATCGCCGGCGTCGACGACCTGGACCGGGGTACGGCGTACGTGGCCGCGGATGCGTCGTGCCGCGTCCTCGAGGTCCTCCCGATCCACCGGGTCATCGTCGCACCGGTGCCGGACGAGCGAGATCCCGGCACCCGTCACGCAGCGGGCGTGTCAGGAGTACCGGGATCTCGGCGTGGCGGTGGCGGCGGGATTTGAACCCGCGGTGGACTTGCGCCCACAAACGCTTTCGAGGCGTTCTCCTTAGGCCGCTCGGACACGCCACCGCCGGAGAGGCTACCCGAGGCGTTGGTGGGCGAAGAAATCGTCCAGGAGGGCCGAGCAGTCGTCCGCGAGCACCCCCGAGACCACCTCGGGACGGTGGTTCAGACGGCGGTCACGAACGACGTCCCAGAGGGACCCGACCGCTCCCGCCTTGGGGTCGAACGCCCCGAACACCAGGCGGTCGAGCCGCGAGAGGACGATGGCTCCGGCGCACATCGTGCACGGCTCGAGCGTGACCACCAGGGTGCAGCCACTGAGCCGCCACCCGCCTGTGGCCCGGGCGGCCTCGCGTACGGCGACCAGCTCGGCGTGACCGGTCGGGTCGCCGTCGCGCTCGCGCACGTTGTGGCCATGGCCGATCACCGCGCCGTCCGCAGCGAGCACGAGCGCACCGATCGGCACGTCGCCCGACCCCTGGGTCTGCCGTGCCTCGTCGAGGGCGGCGCGCATGGCGGCGTCGTACGGCTGGTCGGGCACGGGTCGCTCGGTCGCTCAGGCCGAGGTGAGCCCGACGGCCTGGTCGAACAGGGCACCGAAGCCGAGCCGGCGCGCCACGTCGGAGAGCATCTCGTCGGGGTACAGGTCGAAGTCGTCGAGCAGGACGCCCATGTCCATGGCACCCATGCCGAGGTCGCCGAGGATGTCGAGGTCGCCCGCGGGTGCCTGCTCGTCCTCGTCCTCCGGCTCGGGCAGCCCCAGCTCGTCGACCGCCGAGCTCGCGAGCTCCCACTCCTCGGCTGCGGTGATGTCGGACAGCAGGATGCGTACGGACGGGCCCGCCACGCGGACGATCACGAAGAAGTCCTCGTCGATGGCGACCATGCCGATCGCCCCACCGTCACCGGGGAAGCGACGCAGTGCCCCGGCCAGGCTGGGTACGTCGGTGAGCACGTCGTGGACGAGCTCCTCCACCTGCCAGGCGCCCTCTTCGCGATAGGCGGCCACCGCGAAGTCGACGCCGTCGATCAGCTCGGTCATGGCCACCTCCCGTCGCCCATGCGCTGCCCGCGCACCATCCGGACATGTCCAGAGTGTCAGAGGCATTTCGCCGTGCCAACCCTGTTGAGCGGCTCCCGGGTGAACGCTCGGGCACGGCTGAGTAGGTCGCGAGACGTGCACGTGGGTGCGCGGAGTCACGTGCCCTAAGGTGCGGGCCATGCGCACGATCGTCGTCGACCACCCGCTGGTCGCCCACAAGCTCACGGCTCTGCGCGACGAGCGCACCGACTCCCCGACGTTCCGGCGGCTCGTCGACCAGCTGGTCACCCTGCTGGCCTACGAGGCGACCCGCGACGTGCGCGTCGAGCCGTACGAGATCACGACGCCGGTGGCGCCGACGACGGGCGTCCGGCTGTCCGCGCCGCAGCCGATGGTGGTCCCGATCCTCCGGGCGGGCCTCGGGATGCTCGAGGGGATGATGAAGCTGCTGCCCACGGCCGAGGTCGGGTTCCTCGGGATGATGCGCAACGAGGAGACGCTGCAGGCCTCGACGTACGCCGAGAGGCTGCCGGACGACCTCGGCGGTCGGCAGTGCTATGTGCTCGACCCGATGCTCGCCACCGGCGGCACCCTCGCCGCCGCCATCCGCTTCCTCACCGACCGCGGGGCGGACGACATCACCGCGATCTGCCTGCTGGCCGCGCCCGAGGGGTGCGAGCGGCTGGAGCAGGAGCTCGAGGGCCTCCACGTCCCGGTCACCGTCGTCACCGCCGCAATGGACGAGAAGCTCAACGACAAGGGCTACATCGTGCCCGGGCTCGGCGACGCGGGCGACCGGCTGTACGGGCTGGCCGACTGAGGGCTGCGGTTGCCGGACCGACTGCGCCGGTTCGGCAGTCCGCACTCAGCCGCCCGGGAAGATCGGGACCTTCCCGGTCGCGATCAGGATCGCGATGATCACCACGAGTGCGCCCAGGACGCCGTACACGATCTCCTTGCTGACGGTGGTCTCGCGGGACTCGGGCTTCTCGTAGCGGTGACCGTCCGGCTTGAGCATCGGATCGTCGTCGTTCTGACTCATGCCACCACAACGATCCACGGGCACGATTGGTCACCGATCGCAAGGCCGGCCCGGTCAGTCGGTGCTCACAGCGCCTTGACCGCGTTCAGCAGCTTGCCCATGGAGTCCTTCGCGTCCCCGAAGAGCAGCGAGGTCTTCTCGTCGAAGAGCAGCTCGTTCTCGATGCCCGCGAAGCCGGGGCGCATCGAGCGCTTCATGAAGATGATCTGGCGCGCCTCGTCGGCGTTGAGGATCGGCATCCCGTAGATCGGGGCGCCCGGCGTCGACTTGGCGGCGGGGTTGACGACGTCGTTGGCGCCGACGACGAGCACCACGTCGGCGTCCTTGAAGTCACCGTTGATCTGGTCCATCTCGCGCAGCTGCTCGTACGGCACCTGGGCCTCGGCGAGGAGCACGTTCATGTGGCCGGGCATCCGGCCGGCGACCGGGTGGATCGCGTAGTCGACCTGGGCGCCCCTCGCGTCGAGCACGTCCACGAGCTCGCGGAGCGAGTGCTGGGCCTGGGCCACCGCCAGGCCGTAGCCGGGGACGATGATCACGCGGTCGGCGTACGCGAGCATGATCGCGGCGTCCTCGGGGTTGACGCTGCGCACCGGCCGATCGCTGGCCTCGCCGGCCCCGAGGGTCGAGCCACCCTTGAGCGCGCCGAACAGGATGTTGGCCACCGACCGCCCCATGGCTCGCGCCATGAGCAGGGTGAGGAACGTACCCGAGGCACCGACCAGGGTGCCCGCCACCAGCAGCAGGACGTTGGAGAGCACGTAACCGCCGGCCGCCACCGTGAGTCCGGTGAAGGCGTTGAGCAGGGAGATCACGATCGGGACGTCGGCCCCGCCGACCGGGAGGACCAGCAGGAGGCCGATCAGCAGGCCGACCAGCCCGAGCAGGATGCCGACCCACATACCGGGGTCGTTCACGAGGAGGACGGCCAGCACCAGGGCGGCGACCAGCGAGCCGCCGAAGATCACCGGCAGCCCGGCGAACACCACGGGCCGTGACGTCATCAGCTCCTGGAGCTTGGCGAAGGTGACGATCGAGCCGGCGAACGAGATCGAGCCGACCGCGATCGTGAACGCCGTCGCGGCCAGCGTGAACCAGGGCGCGTCACCGCCGGTCTCGACGATGTCGTGCAGCTCCAGCAGCGCGACCAGGGCCGCGGCGCCGCCACCGACCCCGTTGAACAGCGCCACCATCTGCGGCATCTGGGTCATCTGGACCGTGCGGGCGCCGTACACGCCGCCGACGGTGCCCACGGCGATGGCCGCCAGGATGAGCGGGACGTGCTGGAGGTGCAGGTCGGTCCAGAAGAACGGCATCGCACACGCGACGACGGCGGCCGCCGCGCCGAGGAGGTTGCCGTTGCGCGCTGTCTTCGGGCCGGACAGACCCTTGAGCGCGAGGATGAAACAGACACCGCAGGCCAGGAAGACCAGCTGGATCCATGTCGGCATCAGGCGGGCCCGCCCGTCGAGTCGTCCTTGCGAGCGATGGCCGGTTTCTTGCGGGTGAACATCTGGAGCATGCGGTCGGTGACCACGAAGCCGCCGACCATGTTCACCGACGCGAGCACGATCGCGATCAGCCCGACGACGAGCGCCAGGTCGTTGTCGGTCGTGCCGGTGACCAGGATCGCGCCGAGCAGGATGATCCCGTGGATCGCGTTGGCGCCGGACATCAGCGGGGTGTGCAGCGTCGAGGAGACCTTCGAGATCACCTCGATCCCCACGAACACGCTGAGGATGAAGATCGTCAGCCAGACGACTCCGGTGTCGAGGGTCACTGCTCGGCCTCCTGGTCGTAGGGCAGATCGAGCTCCTCGTCGGCGACCGGCGTCGCGACCGGCTCGGCCGGCGGCGTCGGACCCTCGATCGCCTCGCGAGTGGCATCGTGGACGATGTGGCCGTCCTGGGTGACGCAGCTGCCGGAGAGGATCTCGTCGGCGTAGTCGGGTGCGAACCTCGAGGTGCCCTCGTCGTCCTTGCTCGTCATCAGCGTGACCAGGTTGACGATGTTCTGGGCGTAGAGCTTGGACGCGGGCCCGGGCATCTGGCTCGGGACGTTGCGCCCGCCCCAGACCTGGGCGTTGCCGATGCGCACCACCTCGCCGGCGACGGAGCCCTCGACGTTGCCGCCGGTCTCGGACGCGAGGTCGACGACGACCGAGCCGGGCTTCATCTCCTCCACCATCGCCGTGGTGACGAGCATGGGGGCGCGGCGACCGGGCACCGCCGCGGTGGTGATGAGGGCATCGGCCGCCGCGATGTACGGCGTGAGCAGGTCGCGTTGGCGGGCGGCGCGGTCCTCGGTCATCTCCCGGGCGTAGCCACCTGCCCCCTCGAGCGTCTCGAGGTCGAGCTCGATGGCCTTGGCGCCCATGGACCGGATCTCCTCGGCGGCGGCCGCGCGGACGTCGTACGCCCGGACGACGGCCCCGAGGCGCTTCGCGGTCGCGATGGCCTGGAGGCCCGCGACGCCCGCCCCGAGCACGACGATCTCCGCGGCCTGGACCGTGCCGGCAGCGGTCATGTTCAGGGGGAAGAACCGGCGGAGCATGCCCGCCGCGACGATGGCGCAGCGGTAGCCCGCGACCAGTGCCTGCGAGCTGAGCGCGTCCATCGACTGCGCGCGGGAGATGCGCGGGATCAGCTCGACGGCGTGGGCGGTGATGCCCGCGTCGCGGAGCTCGACCACCGTCTGCGGCTCGGCGGCGGTCGGGAGGAACGAGATCGTCGTCGTGCCCTTCGCCAGGCGCCGGATCTGCTCCGCGCCGAGCGGCTGGACCGAGACGACCAGGTCGACACCGTCGAAGGCGTCGGGACCGACGGTGGCGCCCGCCTCGGCGTACTCCTCGTCGGTGAGCAGGGAGTGCAACCCCGCGCCGGGCTCGACCGCGACGTCGTACCCCAGGCCGGTGAGCTTGCCGACCAGCTCGGGCACCATCGCGACCCGTGACTCACCCTCCCGGGTCTCCTTCGCCACTGCGATCTTCACGCCGTCGAACCTAGGGCACGACACCCACCCGCCGTACCCAAGCCACCCCCACCCGGCGTGTGTCCTCCACAGGTCGGGCCGGCCGAGGTTCGGATAGTCCCTGACGAAATGGCTGCGATCCCGGCCGAATCACGACCATTTCGTCAGGGACTATCCCGACAGCGCGAACTCATCCACCGGCTCGTAGCGGGGGCGGCCGCGGGGCCCTTCGCCGAGGTACGACGCCACCAGGGTCATCCGGTCGACGGTCCAGGTGGGGCCGCGGTAGGCGTCGAGGAGGCGGACCCACGACGTCACCTCCTGCGGGTGACCGAGGCGGGCGAGCGTGACGTGCGCGCGGAACCGCTGCCCGTCCACGGGTACGCCGGCCCGGCTCGCCGCCGCACGCGCGCCGGTTGCCATCCGCGACAGCTCGGTGCGCCCGTCGGCGGCCAGGTCCAGCCCGGCCCACAGCACCCGGGCGCGGCCCACGTTCGGGAAGGCGCCACCGCCGGCGATCGTCGCCGGGAAGACGCGGCGGCGCGAGGCCGCGCGACCCAGCCTCTCGACGAGGTCGTCCAGCTTCCGCTCGCGTACGTCGGACAGGAAGGCGAGCGTGAGGTGCAGCTGCTCCGCCGATGCCCAGCGGTACGCCGCAGCCTCACGGCGTACGTCGAGGAACGCGTCGAGGTGCTCGACCACCTCCGACGGCGGCACCACCGCCACGAACATCCGCATCGGGGTGAGGGCTCAGACGTGGGTCCCGACGACCGACCCCACGGCGTAGGTGATGCCCATGGCGACCAGACCACCACCGACGTTGCGGAGCACGGCGCGGCCCCAAGGGCTGTACCCCAGCCGGGCACTGATGACACCGGCGATCGCCAGGGCGATGGCCACGGCGACCACCGTCGCCCAGATGCGCACCTCGTGCGGGCTCAGCGTGATCACCAGCAGCGGGAGCAGCGCTCCGACCGTGAACGCGACCATCGACGCCAGGGCGGCGTTCCAGGGTTTCGTGAGGTTGTCCTTGTCGATCCCGAACTCCGCCTCTGCGTGCGCCGCGAGGGCGTCGTGCGCGGTCAGCTCCTCGGCGACCCGACGCGCCAGGTCGCGGCTCAGCCCCTTGCGTTGGTAGATCTTGGCGAGCTCGCGGAGCTCGGTCTCGGGCATCTTCTCCAGCTCCTCGGCCTCGAGCGCGAGCATCGAGCGTTCGGAGTCGCGCTGGGTCGAGACCGAGACGTACTCACCCGCCCCCATGCTCAGCGCGCCGGCCACCAGCCCGGCGATCCCGGCGACGAGCACCGGGGTCCGCTCCGAGGTCGCTCCGGCGACACCCATCACGATGCCGGCGGTGGAGACGATCCCGTCGTTGGCGCCGAGCACCCCGGCGCGCAGCCAGTTGAGCCGCCCGGACATCGCGCCGGTGTGCGGTTCGTCCGAGTGTCCAGCGGGTACGACGTCAGGGCTCATCGGTCCTCGCTCCGGGAGGGGAACGCGATCTGGGCTGGCCTGGGTCATTGTCGCATCAGTCGTCACCGGTTTACCGACGATCCGGCGCTGACCGGTTCGTACGATGTTCTGCCGACTGCGGGCGGGAACGGCACGATCCTCGCGCCGAACAGACGGACCACCAGCCGGCTGGGTCATGCCGGATGAGGCCGGCGGGGCGGACGATGCGGAATCAGGCGGCGACGAGGGTCCTCTTCTCGAAGACCTCG
>DATBDF010000043.1:0-2044 GCA_036270075.1 Nocardioides sp. | reverse complement strand
CGAGGGCGTGATCGTCGCGTCGGGCGACTTCAACGGCGACATCGAGGTCAGCCGCCTCAGCTCCAACGTCTTGAAGTCCATGCGGACCTTTTTCCGCACCGACGGCCCGATCTCGGCGGTGACCGGCGGGACCGCGGCCACGGGACCGTTCCTGGCCTGCGCCGGGGCCACTGGCCAGATCCGCGTCATAGACCCGGAGACCGGCGCGCAGCTGCAATCGTTCAGCCACGGGAGAGCTGTGCGCGCTCTGGCGGCCGGCGGCACACACCTGCTCAGCAGCGGGCTCGACCACCGTGTGCTCGACTGGGACCCGGACACCGGACAGCTCCGCTCCGAGCTCCCGATGGGCCACGACGCCGAGGTCCACGCGCTCGCCACCGCTACGCACAGAGGCGTGCTGTACGCCCTCAGCGGCGGCCTAGACGGAACTGTCCAGCGTTGCCCGCTCGACGACCCCGAAGCGAGCACCGAGCTCGCCTCGGGCTGCGGGCAGGTCACGGGGCTCGCCGTCGTCCCCGGGCCCGACGTCGGCACCATCGTCGTCGTGATCGGGTCGACCCAGGGTTTGCTGCAGGTGTCGATGGACGAGCCCGGTGAGCTCCGTTCGATTGCTCCTTACTCCGTCCAGGCCGTCTGCGTTGTCTTCGACGGCAGCCAGTCCAAGGTCGTTGCCGCCAGGACCGACGGTTCGGTCGACCTGTACGACCCGGTCAGGCTCACCCAGGTCGCCGCCTACGCCGCTCCCTTCCCGGCCCGGCCGGTACGGGCGCTGGCGAGCCATCTCAGCGAGCGCGGCGACTCGCTGGTGCTGGGCGGTTGTGACGAGGGTTATCTGCTCAAGTGGCGCGTTGACGGACGCCTGGTCGGTACCCCGTCGCGCAGCGGCCGGTCCGCGATCCGTGCTCTGCACGTGACTGAAGCGGCGAAGCAGGGCCGGCCGGTCCTGCTGACCGGGGGCGACGACGCGTCGATGCGCGAGTGGCTGATCTCGCCCGACCAGCCGCTGGTCTCCGGCGGTTCGTTCGGCAGCCCGATCCGGGTCGCGTCGATCTTGCTGCAAGATCAGCCCGCCGACGCGGATCTCCTCGCTCGGGAGGCGCTGACCAGGACGGTCGTCGACGCATTCGCTGCCGACGGTACCGCCGCGCCGGTCGTGGTCGGGATCCATGCGCCGTGGGGTCAGGGGAAGTCGAGCCTGCTCAGGCAGATCCAAGCCAGGCTGGACCCCGAGCCGGCGCAGGCGTCGCACCAAGCCGGGCGGAAGCCAGCATATGAGCTGCGCACCAGGGACGGCCGCCCGGTCGACAACGGCCGGATCACGTCCGCCTGGGCCTGGAAGCGGCTGCAGCAACGCATCCAGGAGGACCGGCTCCCGTACCAGATGGTTCCCGTCGACGGCGTCCGCAAGGCGATCACGGTGTGGTTCAACCCCTGGATGTACGAGAACCCCGACCAGGTCTGGGCGGGACTGACCCAGGAGATCACCCAGGCAGTCATGGCGCGCCTCCCCGAGGGGCAGCGGCGGCGCCTGTTCTTCGACCTCAACCTCAAGCGCACTGGACCCGAGGCGATGCGGCGGCAGATCCTTGCCAGCGCGCGTCCTCGTAGCATCCGCGGCCTCACCGTGGTCGCCGTCGCGGTGCTCGCAGCGATCACCACGATCGTCGGGGCCGTCGCCGCGCTGGTCAACAGCAACAAGCTCGGCGACGTGGTCGGGGTCGCCGTGGCGACGTTCCTCGTCGCGCTCGCCGTGGTCGGCCGCGTGATCTACTCCAGCATGAAGGGTTTCCCGACCTGGTTCGACCCGGCCGCCGTCACCAGGTCGTCGTCGGCTGGCGTCTTGTCCCGTGAATCCGGGGGCGACACGGCCGACCCGCTTGACGCTGGCGGCCGGGGCTACCTTTACCTGCTCCAGCACGATGTCAGGGAACTCGTTGACCTGGCCACTGAGCACGCGTCGTTCTACATCTTCGTGGACGACCTGGACCGGTGCAGCCCGGCCATCGTCGCGGACACGATCGAGGCCGTCAACCTCTTCCTCACC
>DATBDF010000042.1:0-5409 GCA_036270075.1 Nocardioides sp. | reverse complement strand
GCGGTCTCGATCTTCGCGATCTCCCGGGTGCTCTCGGCGGACGCCCCGGTATGGCACATCCTGGCCGGCTTCGCCGTGCTCGGCATCGGCATGGCCGGCATCTGGGCGCCGCTCGCCGCCACCGCGACCCGCAACCTGCCGATGCAGCTGGCCGGCGCCGGGTCCGGCGTCTACAACGCGACCCGGCAGGTCGGTGCCGTCCTGGGCTCGGCCGCGATCGCCGTACTGATCGACTCCCGGATCGCTGCCCACGGCCTCTCCGGTGGCGCCGAGCCCGAGGGCGCCCTCCAGCAGCTGCCGGCGATCGTCCGCGACCCGTTCAGCCAGGCCATGTCCGATGCCATGCTGCTGCCGGTCGGCGTCCTGCTCCTGGGCTTCGTCTCGGTGCTGTTCTTCCAGCTCCCCCGCCACCTGGTCGCCCGGCGAGCCGACGCTCTGGCGGAGGAGTCCCAGGCTCCCGCCCAGGCGCCCGCCCTCGACTGACGGTTGGCGCGAGGTGGTTGTGAGTAACCACCCCAGATTGTTCGGATCGCGGAGGATTTCGGTTGCCTACGCGCAATCTGGGGTGGTGACACGCGGCCTCGGCCCGCTCACGAGGCATCGCGACGGACCCGGTACGGCGCCAGGTCCCCGACGTCGGTTCCGAACCGGGCGACCGACGCGTCGAACTCTCGGCGGAGGCGAGCCTTGGTCCGCTGACGGCGTAGTCCCCAGAGGTCGTCCCACACCACGCGCGACATGCCGAGGTGGAAACCACAGACCCAGTCCTGACGATGCTTCTCGGCCATGAGCACCTGGTCCGCGCTGGTCGTCGCGCATCCACCGTCCTCGAGCAGTCTGTACTTGACGCTTCCGTCGAACTCGAACACATGACGACCCACGCGCAGGTCACAGCGCGCCCAACCTGTCGGGTCACGGATCTCGAACTGCGTCTCCATCGGCATACCCAGGTCGAGCTCGTCGACGAGGATGCGCATGAGGGACTCCCCCACCGACTCGGAGCCTGGGTCGGAGAAGGCGAGCGCGTCGCGGGCAGTCGTCACGTACGGCCAGCGCTGCATGACGCCGAGCAGCACGTTCAGCTCGTGCAACGGCGTTCCCCGGTGTCGAACGGCGTCGATGGCCACGACACCGGCGTCGAAGCCGTCCTCTCGCGCGACGTCGAGAGCGGTCCGTGCCGGGGTGAGCACCGGTATGCCGTGGACGTGCTCCAGGACCGGGATCACGCATCTCGCCTGATGGTGCTTGATGCCTGCCCGCACTCGCGTCCGGGGACCCTCGAGCTTCGTCACGTGGATGAGGGCTCGTCTCGGCTTGAGGACGGGTAGGTCGTGCAGCACGGCCGCTGATGTGTGACTCGCCGCGTGAGGCCGGGTCAGCGATCGATGGGCCGCCAGGATCTCGAGTCGGGGCCGGCCGGCGTACACGTCCAGTGCCTCCCACTCCTCGTGAGGGACGAACCACCCTGGCCGCACCGTCACCCACTCGCCCCGACGCAGCCGTGCCCTCAGGAGTGCGGGCGTCATCCCGGACGCGAGTGCCTCCCGGCGCGACACCAGTCCGGTGGAGATGAGCGGGTCGACGGTCGGGCGATGCGGCACGCAGGAAGCCTGCAAGCGTTCGCTCGTCCGCAGTCCCCGCCCACCCACGACGTGGGGATCACTCCGCCCGCGTCCCGAGCTGTGGATGCGTGGCGGCCGGGTCGCGCCGAGTAACCACCCCAGATTGCGCGATTCGCGCACCCCCGGGGCCGTTCCCGAACAATTTGGGGTGGTTACACGAGCCGCCGGCCCGGATCTCCCCGAGTAACCACCCCAGATTGCGCGAATCACCGACCCTCAGGGCCGTTCCCGAACCATCTGGGGTGATTACACAACGACGACCCTCAGCCCAGGGTGTGGCCGGTGGAGCTCAGGTTGCCGCAGGCCTCGACGACGCGGGCGGACATGCCTGCTTCGGCAGCCTTGCCCCAGGCGCGGGGGTCGTAGGTCTTCTTGTCGCCGACGTCGCCGTCGACCTTCAGGACCCCGCTGTAGTTGTGGAACATGTGGTCGGCGACCGGACGGGTGTAGGCGTACTGGGTGTCGGTGTCGACGTTCATCTTGACCACGCCGTAGGAGACGGCGTCGGCGATCTCCTGCTCGGAGGACCCGGAGCCGCCGTGGAAGACCAGGTCGAGCGGGAGCGACCCGGGACCGAAGCCGGCGTGGGTGCCGTACTGCTCGATGATCGCGTCCTGGGCCTTCTTCAGGATCTCGGGGCGCAGCTTGACGTTGCCGGGCTTGTAGACGCCGTGCACGTTGCCGAAGGTGAGCGCCGTCAGGTAGCGGCCCTTGTCACCGAGCCCGAGCGCCGCCACGGTCTCCAGCGCGTCCTGCGGGGTCGTGTACAGCTTCTCGTCCATCGCGCCCTCGACGCCGTCCTCCTCACCACCCACGACGCCGATCTCCACCTCGAGCACGACGTGGGCGGCGGCGCACTTGGCGAGCAGCTCCTGGGCGATCTGGAGGTTCTCCTCCAGCGGTATGGCGGACCCGTCCCACATGTGCGACTGGAACAGCGGCGCCTCACCGCGGGCGACCCGCTCGGCGCTGATGTCGAGCAGGGGGCGCACGAAGCCGTCGAGCTTGTCCTTCGGGCAGTGGTCGGTGTGCAGAGCCACGTTGACCGGGTAGCTCTTGGCGACCTCTGCGGCGTACGCCGCGAACGCGACGGACCCCGTGACCATGTTCTTCACGGCAGGTCCCGAGAGGTACTCCGCACCGCCCGTCGAGACCTGGATGATCCCGTCGGACTCCGCGTCGGCGAACCCCTTCAGTGCGGCGTTCAGGGTCTGCGACGACGACACGTTGATCGCCGGGAACGCAAACCTCTTCTCCTTCGCGGTGTCGAGCATCTGCGCGTAGATCTCGGGCGTGGCGACAGGCATCGGTGGCTCCTCGTGACGCGGGCATCCAGCGCTTCCCAGCCTAGTAGCAGCGGCGGCGACCCTCGCCGGAGGTGGCGACCCGCTGGTGCGCGCTGCTGTCCCCGAACGCCGCCGGCGCTTAGCATGCGTCCGTCCCAGAGGAGGTTCCATGTCGATGTCGGGTCTCACCCGCACCCTGGTCGCCCTTGTAGCCGCCACCGCGCTCGCCCTCTCGGCGGCGCCCAGCCAGGCGCGAAGCGAGGCCGATGGCCCCGACTACGGCGCGCCCAGGATCGGTGCCTGCAGCACCTTGACCCTGAAGCAGGCCTATGCGCCGGTGGACAAGTCCACGGTGGTGCCGTGCTCGAAGGCGCACACCGCCAAGGTCGCCGGCGTGGTGACGCTTCCGGACAGCCTGAGCTACTCGTCCGACGTCGCCAAGCTCGACCGCGTCATCGAGAAGGAGTGCATCCCCCAGGTCAACGCGATGCTGGGCCGCAACTTCGCGGTGCGGGACTCCTCGGCGTACTCCTCGATGTGGTTCACGCCCTCCAAGAACCAGCAGGATCACGGCGCCCGCTGGCTGAGCTGCTCGATCGTCCTGCTGCAGGGGTACAAGCTCGCGAAGCTCCCCACCAACAAGGTCCCGATGCTGCCGTCGGGCAAGCTCGGCGATGCCGTGCACCGCTGCCTGCTGGCCGACACCGCGCACAACTACGTCACCACGTGTGCTTCCAAGCACGGGTGGCGCGCGACCGGGTCGTTCGTGGTCGCCAGCAAGAAGTTCCCGGGAGCGAGGACGCTGAACCGCCTGGCGCGCACGAAGTGCGTGAGTCGCGTCCAGAAGGGCAAGCCCTACCGCTGGACCTACTGGACCGGCCACGGCTGGGTGCTCACCGGCGACCACGTGGTCACCTGCTACTCGAAGACCACCCGCTGACCGCTCATCCGCGCCACGCCGACTCGTGATCGAGGTCGGCGTGCGCGCGGATCCAGGTGTGCATCGCGATCGCCGCGGCCGCGGAAGCGTTGATCGACCGGGTCGAGCCGAACTGCGCGATGGAGAAGGTCCCGTCGCACGCCTCACGGGCCGTCTCCGACAGACCGGGACCCTCCTGCCCGAACAGGAAGCAGACCCGTCGCGGCAACTCCATCGTCTCGAGGTGAGCCGACCCCGGCAGGTTGTCGATGCCGAGCAGGGGCACCGCCCCCTCCGGCCGCGTGCGGAGGTACGCCGCCAGGTCGCCGGCCGTGGGGTGATGGCGGACGTGCTGGTAGCGGTCGGTCACCATGGCGCCGCGTCGGTTCCACCGGCGGTTGCCGACGATGTGCACCTCGGCGGCGAGGAAGGCGTTGGCGGTGCGCACGATGGTCCCGATGTTGAAGTCGTGCCGCCAGTTCTCGATGGCCACGTGGAAGTCGTGCCGCCGCCCGTCCAGGTCAGCCACGATCGCCTCGAGCCGCCAGTAGCGGTACCGGTCGACCACGTTGCGTCGGTCGCCCTCGGCCAGGAGGCGCTCGTCGTACTGCTCGCCGGTGGGCCACTCCCCCACCCAGGGCCCGACCCCGACCTCCTCGGGCCCGTAGGGCATCGGGTCGTACGGCGCGCGCTCCTCGTCCACGGACACCCCGTCAGAAGGCCGAGACGGATGACGGCGCCCGCTGGGGTCGGCTGAGCGCCCGCAGGACGGCCGCCTGGCCGTGACGACGTACGGCGACGCCGGTGAGCAGCCCCAGCACGGGGGTGAGCACCGACTCGGGGAACTCCGGTGTGGGCAGCCCGACACTCTCCGCCAGGTCGTCGGAGTGGACCACGATCTCCATCTTCCGCGTGACCAGCCAGTCCGTGACCGTGAGGGACCAGCCCTGCCACGGGATGAGCACGGCGGCACCGGGATCGGCGGCGGCCAGCACGTCGGGCAGGAGAGCCAGCTGCTCGTCCACGAGCGCGGCCAGGGCCTCCGGCCCGGCCGCCGCCTCGGCGTCACTGCCCTCGCGGATGCCGACATTGACCTCCGCGTCGAGGCCGGTGTGGACCCAGGCGGCACGGACGTAGTGCTCCAGGAGCGGGATCGGGGTTCGGTCGGACGGCGGCGCGCCCACGAGGCGCACCGTGTTGGTGACCTGCGACGCGAGATGACAGGCCAGCCCGCCCACGCTCATGCCCACGCAGGCGCTCTCGTCCCCCCAGCGCGCGGTCACCTCGGGACGGCGTACGAGGTCCGCCGCGACCTTCCCTGCGGCCAGGAAGCTGTCGCGGTCTTCGTCCATGCGGCCGACGCTAGTCGAGCCCGCCCCCACCGCCGATGACGGGGACGGTGCCGCCGTTCAGGTTCTGGACAGTTCCGCTGTATAGGCTCGCTCGCGTGACCGGTCTGCTCCAGCCGCTGCTGCTCGGCATCCCCTGGATGGACCCGCATTGGTTGCTCCAGCAGTTCCACACCGAGTTCATCTGGGTCAGCCTGGTCATCGTCTTCATCGAGTGCGGCCTGCTCTTCCCG
>DATBDF010000041.1:0-11152 GCA_036270075.1 Nocardioides sp. | reverse complement strand
TGGGTTTCGAGACGGTCGCAGAGCGACCTCCTCAACCACCGGAAGTCCCCGCCCGGGGCAGGGGGGTGGTGGGTTTCGAGACGGTCGCAGAGCGACCTCCTCAACCACCGGAAGTCCCCGCGTGGGGCAGGGGGTGGTGGGTTTCGAGACGGTCGCAGAGCGACCTCCTCAACCACCGGAAGCGCCACCTCAACCAGCGAAGAGGATCAGCTGGCCTTCTTCTTGGCCGCCTTCTTCGCCGGGGCCTTCTTGGCGCTCTTCTTGGCAGCGGTCTTCTTCGCGGGCTTCTCGTCGGCGGACTCGCCGCGCGCGGTCTTGGCCGCGTCGACCGAACGCTGGAGAGCGGCGAGCAGGTCGACGACCTCGCCGGAGCTCTTGGTGGACGTCGGGGTCTTCTTGACCTCGCCGCCCTCGACCTTGGCCTTGACCATCTCCTCGACGGCCTCGGCGTAGTCGTCCTCGAACTCGCTGGCGTCGAAGTCGCCGGCGAGGGTCTCGACCAGCATGTTGGCCATCTTGACCTCGGCGTCCTTGACCTCACCGGTCTCGACCGAGAAGTCGGGGGTCCGGACCTCGTCGGGCCACATCATCGTCTGCAGCACGATCACGTCGTCCTTGACCCGCAGGACTCCCACGGTGGTGCGCTGCCGCAGCGCCACGGTCACGACCGCCATCCGGTCGGCGTCCAGCAGCGCCTGACGCAGCAGGGCGTAGGGCTTGGCGCCGGTCTTCTCCGGCTCGAGGTAGTAGCTCTTCTCGAAGAGCATCGGGTCGATCTGGTCGCTGGGGACGAACTTCTCGACCGCGATCTCCCGCGACGACGTGCTCGGCAGGGCGGCCATGTCCTCGTCGGTGAGGATCACCATCTCGCCGTCCTCGGTCTCGTAACCCTTGGCGATATCGGCGTACTCGACCTCCTCGCCGTCGATCGAGCAGACTCGCTGGTACTTGATCCGGCCGCCGTCCTTGGCGTGGACCTGGCGGAAGGACACGTCGTGGGACTCCGTCGCGGCGTACAGCTTCACCGGCACGCTGACGAGCCCGAAGGACACCGCGCCCTTCCAGATCGCACGCATCTCATACCTCCGTGAGCTCGTCGGTTTGCCCCAGTATCCGGGAGCGAGGCGCCGAACGCACGCGCCTCGGTGGTCGACCGGACTTGCACTCGGTGGTCGAGCCGGCCGAGCCGCCAGGCGAGGCCGTGTCGAGACCCCTGTGCCCTGCCACTATGGCCCTCATGCGCCCGATGCTCGCCACCCGCGGCTCACACGTGCCGGCGGGCGAGGAGTGGCAGCACGAGGTGAAGTGGGACGGGATGCGGGTGCTGGTCGAGGTTCACCGAGGAGCGGCGCGGCTCTTCAGCCGCAACGAGATCGACTCCACCGTCTCGTTCCCCGAGCTGGCACGGCTCCCCGTGGACGACGTCCTGCTGGACGGTGAGGTGGTGGCGTTCGCCGAGGGCCTGCCCAGCTTCGCGGCCCTGGCCGAGCGGATGCACGTCTCGCGAGCCGACCGGGCCAAACGCCTCGCCGAGCGGTTGCCGGTGACCCTCCTCGCCTTCGACATCCTCCGCGTCGGCGAGCGCGACCTCCTCGACGAGCCTCTCGCCGTTCGCCGCGAGCTGCTCGGGGAGCTCGACCTCCAGGACGACCGCTGGCAGACGCCACCGGTGTACGCCGACGGCCAGATGCTGTTCGACGCGACGTACCAGCAGGGGCTGGAGGGGATCGTCAGCAAGCGCGTCACCAGCCGCTACCGGCCCGGGTTGCGCAGCAAGGACTGGCTGAAGTTCGCCCACCGCCGCCGGGAGTCGTACGTCGTCGGCGGCTGGCGTCTCGAGACCGACTCGCAGGACCGCCTGGGCGCCGTCCTCGTCGGTCAGCCGACCGCGCACGGGCTGCTGTACCGGGGCCGCGTCGGCAGCGGGATCGCCGGCCGGAAGGCCGTCGTTCTCCGCGAGGTCCTGGCGGGCCTGGCTCGCGACAAGACGCCGTTCGCCGACGAGGTGCCGAGGCTCGACGCGCTGGGTACGACGTGGGTCGAGCCGGTGCTCGTCGTCGACGTCGAGTCCCTGGGGCCTTCCGCCCAGGGCCGGATCAGGCAACCCTCGTACGTCGGTACCCGTGCCGACCTGACCCCGGAGGATCTGACATGAGCAAGCTCGGGCTGCCGCTTCTCACGCTGGGTGCCCTCGTAGCGACCGCCCTGGCCGTGCCGGCGCCGGCGCACGCCCAGGGCCGGGTCGTGACCCTCGGCGGAGTGCGCGTGGTGCTGGCCGAGCACACCCGTCAGGTGGTCACCGTCAACCACACGCGCGGATACCACGCCCGAGTCGCCTTCTGGATTCTCCGCGACGGCCGGTGGACCCGGGCTCTCCAGGCCCACGACGGGCGGATCGGCTACGGCGGACTCGTGGCGCCTCGGCGTCGCCACCAAGGCACGGGGACGACGCCCCTGGGGACGGTGCGGCTGATCTCCTCGTTCGGCCGGCACGCGCGCGACCAGGCGTGGGACCTGCCGTACCGCCGGATCCGCAAGGGCGACTACTGGGTGGAGGACAACCAGTCGCAGTACTACAACCGCTACCGGAACAAGGCCAGTGGAGGCTTCCGCTGGTGGATCCCCTCCAGCCAGGTGAACAGCTCCGAGCGGCTGCGCGACTTCCCGGTCCAGTACGAGTACTCCGTCGTGACGTCGTACAACTACGCGGCTCAGGTGCGGCACCGCGGCGCCGGCATCTTCCTGCACGTCAACGGCAAGGGCGCCACCGCCGGCTGCGTCAGTGCCCCACGACCCTTCCTGAGGCAGATGATGGGGCGGCTCGACCCCGCCCAGGCCCCGGTCATGGCGGTCGGCAGGTGACGCCCGCCGGTGGCGAGGAGGTCCGCGTCGAGGTCGACGGTCACACCCTCAAGCTGTCCAACCTCGACAAGGTCCTCTACCCGCGGACCGGCACGACGAAGGGGGAGGTGCTCAACTACTACGCCCAGGTCGCGCCGGTCATGCTGCCGCTGCTGCAGGACCGGCCGGTCACCCGCGTCCGGTGGCCGAACGGCGTCGAGGGCAACCGCTTCTTCGAGAAGAACGCCCCGGCCGGTACGCCGCGCTGGGTGCGCACCGCCGACGTCCCGACCACCGGATCGCGGGGTGAGAGCCGCCACGGCGACCGCCTGGTGTTCCCGATCATCGACGACCTCGCGACCCTCACGTGGGCAGCCAACCTCGCCGCGCTCGAGCTCCACGTCCACCAGTGGACCGTGGACAAGAAGGGCCACCCCCGAGGCGCCGACCGGCTCGTGATCGACCTCGACCCCGGCGAGGGCGCGGGCCTGCACGAGTGCTGCCAGGTCGCCCTGCTGGTGCGCGACAAGCTGACCGAGCGCAAGCTCGACGCCCGCCCGGTGACCAGCGGCAGCAAGGGCCTCCACCTCTACGCCCACCTGCCCCGGCGGCAGGACTCCGAGAGGACCAGCGAGACCGCCAAGACCATCGCCGAGGAGCTCCAGGCCGAGCACCCGAAGCAGGTCACGGCCACGATGACGAAGGCCAAGCGCTCGGGGAAGGTCTTCCTCGACTGGTCCCAGAACGCCGGCTCCAAGACCACCGTCTCGCCGTACTCCCTGCGGGGGGTGGAGCGTCCGCTCGTCGCCACACCGGTCACGTGGGACGAGGTGCAGCAGGGCGCCGACGACCCGCTCGGGCTCGACCAGTTCCGCTACGACGAGGTGCTCGTCCGCGTCGAGGAGCACGGCGACCTCTTCTCGGAGTGACGGGCTCCGGCGCCGCTCCCAGCTCCGTTCGGTGGCGGGCCCGAGCCGGGACGTCGTCGTTACCATCCCGTGGACGAGTTGTGTGTCATTCGTTGCCGCCTCTTTCGTAGCGTGGCCGTGCCCGGCCCCATGCGAGCTCCAACACGCGTGGTGCCGGTGGCCGCCGATCGCCGGGGGGTGGGATCGGCCGTGCCCGTGGATCCGCCCGTAGTCCCCGCTGCGGGCGGAACCACGCCCGGCTCGCGGTCCGGCCGAAAGGCCCGCCAGGTACGAACGGCGAGCGTCCCGTGCCCCGTCCCGGCCATCCGGTCTGGCCGATCGAACATCGGGACTGTCGCCGCGCGCGACTTATGCTCCGGGCATGCCGCACCGCGTGCTCCTCGTCGAGGACGAGACGGAGATCGTCTCGCCCCTCGTGAAGGCGCTCGAGCGCGAGGGGTACGCCGTCTCCCATGCCACGACCGGTCGTGAGGCGGTGACGATGGCGGTCAAGCACGATCACGACATCGTGATCCTCGACCTCGGGCTGCCCGACATGGACGGCTTGGACGTGTGCCGGAAGCTGCGCGGCAAGGACTACCACGGCGCCGTGCTCATGCTCACGGCCCGCAGCCGCGAGCTCGACCGGGTGGTCGGGCTCGACGCGGGCGCGGACGACTACCTGGGCAAGCCGTTCGGGCTCGCCGAGCTCCTCGCCCGCCTGCGCGCACTGTTGCGGCGTACGACGGTGCGTGCCGCCGTCCCGCCCGCCGACCGCCGGCTGGACGTCGATGTCGACGCCCACCGGGTGCGTGTCGGTGACCACGAGGTGGCCCTGACCGGCAAGGAGTTCGACGTGCTGGCCGTGCTGGACGCCAGTCGCGACAAGGTGGTGTCGCGCGCGCAGCTGATGGCGGAGGTGTGGAGCGAGGGCTGGTACGGATCGACCAAGACCCTGGACGTCACCATCGGCCGCCTGCGCCAGAAGCTCGACCGCGCCCAGACCGCCGAACGCGTGGTCACCGTCCGCGGCGTCGGCTTCCGCCTGGAGAGCTGAGCGGGCAAGACTCGGGTCGTGGACAAGCCCGCCGGGTGGGCCGAGCGGTACGCCGACGCGTTCCGGCGCGACTCCGTCGCGGACGAGTACCACCGGCGGCCGCCCTACCCGGAGGCGACGTTCGACCTGCTCGAGTCGCTCGTCGACCCCGCCGCGCCGGCCGTCCTCGACGCGGGGTGCGGCACGGGCGAGCTCGGACGCCGACTGGTGCGCCGCGGGCTCCG
Source organism: Nocardioides sp. (assembly GCA_036270075.1). GTDB lineage: Bacteria > Actinomycetota > Actinomycetes > Propionibacteriales > Nocardioidaceae > Nocardioides. The sequence continues at coordinate 6,122 of DATBDF010000041.1, read as the reverse complement.
TGTCGACGCGGTCGACCGCTCCGAGGCGATGGTCGAGCACGGCCGGGCGATGGCCCGGGGCGCCGATCCCGGGCTCCGCTGGATCGTCGGGAACGTCGAGACCGCCGACCTCGATCCGTCGTACGGGCTGGTGGTCTGCGGCGACAGCATCCACTGGTTCGACTGGCAGGTCGCGTTGCCGCGGATCTGTGACCTGCTCTCGCCGCGGGCATTCCTGGCTGTCGTCCAGCGCACGTGGCTGCACGACGAGGAACTGCTGAAGCGACTCTCCGAGGTGTACGCGCGACACGGCACGAACCGTGACTTCCGACCGCGCGACGCGGTCGTCGAGCTCGCGAACCGCGGCTACTTCGAGCCGGTCGGGGAGCGGACCGTCCCGCGGGACCGGTGGCGGCCCACGCTGACGGAGCTGATCGGGTGCCACCATTCCCAGTCCAGCTTCGCGCGCGACCAGATGGCCGATCCGGACGCCTTCGACCGCGAGGTGTCCGAGGCCGTGCTCGGTGTCCTCGAGCCGGACGCCGACGGGCGCGTCGACCTCTTCGTGGACGCCACGGTCGTCTGGGGACGGTGCCCGGGCTGAGCTCAGCGGAGCATCCCGTCGACCACCGACCGCGAGTAGCGCTCCATCGCGGCGTCGACCCGCTCGCGGTCGCCGGTGAGCAGGAGGTCGTGGAGCAGCCCCCGGGCCACCGCCAGGTCGAGGCTGGCCTGCGCCCGCGCCTCCGGGCCCGGGACGCCCCGCGTGGTCCACATCGACGTCAGGGCGTCGAGCCAGGTGGTCACCAACCGCTCGCGGAGCTCCACGGCGTACGGGAGCCCGAGCATCGCGTGGCTGGTCAGCTCGAAGAACAGCGGGCCGTAGACCAGCGCGTCCTCGGTGACCAGCTGCCAGTAGCGCATGCCGGCGGCGAACGGGTCGGGGTCTGTTCCGGCCTGCTCGGCCATCCGGGTCAGGGTGTCCCGTGCGCCCTGCTCCACCGTGTCGACGACCGCTGCGAGCAGGCCGTCGCGCGAGCCGAAGTGGTAGATCAGCATCCGGTGGCTGGACCCGATCGCCTCGGCGAGCGCGCGCAGGCTGGTGTCGCCCACACCGTGCTCGGCGAAGTGGCCGATCGCCCGCGCCAGCAGGGCGTCGCGGCCCGTCCGGGTCGCGCTCACCACGTCGCGGCGCGCGTCACGCGGAGGTGGGCTCGGCGGCCACGGCCGCCAGGCGCTCGCACTCGAGGTCGACGTACGACCGCGACCTCCTGCCGAGGAACGCGTTGGCGACGCCGGAGGCCCATCCGGTCATCTCCAGCTGCAGGGTCAGCCGGCTGCCGCCCGTCGGCTCGGCACTGACCACGTGCCGGCCGACGATCCGGACGCCGGGCTGCCGGGACTCCCAGGCGAACACCGTGCCCTCCTCGAGCTCGGTGACGGTCCAGTCGCCGCCGGCCAGGCCCCGCTGCTTCAGGTGGGTCGAGTCGCCGAGCGCGAGGTCCCCGGGCCGCTGGCGGCGTACCTCCTCGTAGACCTCGATCCACTCCGGCCACTTCTCCACGTCCGACACCACCGCCCAGAGTCGCGCGGGCTCAGCCGTGGTCGTCCTGCTCGTCTTGTATCGCATGTACCAAATGGTACAGTGCGTTTCAAGGTGACCCGTCCGTGGACCCGGCGGCCTCCACGAGGGCCGTCACGAGGGCTGCCGTGGCCGGCGGATCCGGGGGTTCGCCGTACGTCGCGGCGTACACGTGGCGCCGTGACCCGCGGAGCTCGGTGGCCACCAGACCGTCGGTCCGGTGGGCGCGGAGCGCCAGCCCCGGGATGGTCGTGACGCCGAAGCCTCCGGCCACCAGCGCCTGCATCACCACCATGTCGTCGGACACGTAGCCGATGCGCGGCTCGAAGCCCTCCTCCGCGCACAGGGCCAGCAGGTGGGCGCGGCAGCGGTCGCAGCCGGCGATCCAGGTCTCGTCGCGCAGCGACTCCAGGCCACGGCTGCGCGTGGCCGAGAGCAGGTACACGGGGTCGTCGAGCAGGTGCTCGAGCCGCACCCCGGCCGGCTCCGGCTCGGTCTCGTCGTACCGGAAGATGACCGCGACGTCGACCTGCCCGGTGCGCAGCAGCTCCAGGGCCTCGGGCGGATGGGTGTCGGTGAGGGTGACGTCGAGGTCGGGATGGGTGCGCGCGAGCGCGGCCAGGGCGCCGGGGACGAGCGAGCCGATCGCCGACGAGAAGCCGGCCAGCCGCACCCGACCGGCGTTCAGACCGACGTGGGCGGCGAGCTCGGCGTCCGCTGCGTCGACCCGGCCGAGGATCTCGGCCGCCCGGGTGGCCAGCAGGCGCCCGGCCGGCGTGAGGCGCACGCCGCGGCCGACCCGCTGGAGGAGCTGGGCGCCGGTCTCGGCCTCGAGCCGGGCGAGGTGGTGGCTGACCGACGGCTGGGAGTAGTGGAGCTCCCGCGCCGCCGCGGTGACCGAACCGCTCCGGGCGACGGCATCGATGACGCGGAGGCGGGTGAGGTCCAGCATGCATCAACTCTATCTATGAGTCCGAGTCACGATTGGCATTGGACGCATGGATCGATCGCGGGCACCCTCGAACCATGACCACGACGCAGACCGCCCCCGCCGCGCAGCTCCCGCAGCTGCCGCAGCTGTCAGGGCTCGTCGCGAGCGTCCGCGCTGCGGTGGGCCGTCACCTGAGCTGGTCGGAGACCGCGACGCTCGTCGCCGAGGAGCTCCGCCGGCACCTGCCGAGCCCCGACGTCCTGACCGACGAGCAGCGGCTCGGGTCGCCGGACGAGTACCGCAGTCACACCCTCCACGCCGAGCCGGACGGCACGTTCTCGATCATCGCCCTGGTGTGGCGCCCGGGGCAGGCGACGCGCATCCACGACCACGTGACGTGGTGTGCCTTCGGCGTGATCCAGGGCGTCGAGCACGAGGACCTGTACGACGCCGACCTCCGCCTCGTCGGCCAGAGCGACAACCGCGTCGGCGACGTCAGCGGCTTCGCGCCGCCGGGTGACATCCACCGCGTGCACAACACCGGAGACACGACCGCGATCTCGATCCACGTGTACGGCACGGACGTGACCCGCATCGGCTCGAGCGTGCGGCGCTACTACGACTGAGCCTCGTCGCCGTAGGGTCCCGCCATGGCATCGAAACGGCTCGGCATGGCCCGTGGGACTACATCGTGGGCGGCCCGGTCCTCGCGCGCGCTGCGGGCCTGCTCGCTCTCGTCGACCTGACCCTGGTCGCGTGGCTGACGATGTTCCTGGCCGGCGTCGCTCTGGCGATCGGGACCGTCGCGCAGGGCGTCCGCGTGGGCATGCGCGCCCACCGCGACGACCAGCAGACCGGGCGGTTCGCGGACGACTCGGCCTGAGCCCGCGGCACTCCGACCGGCCGGGTGACCGGTCGTCGGTGTGTGACCTCGCTCCCATGACGCGCTCAATTCCCGCGCGGAACCGGCGTTCTCAGGCGATCTTCAGCGGCCTCGACTCGTCGTTCGGCGCCGGGTCTGGCTACCGTCGACGACGAGATTGCAACCAGCACCACCGGTCCCCGGGTACGCCGAGTCCTGCCTCCCCGGGCGGCCGTCCGCCGAACGACTGACCCGTTCCGGGTCGACGACGGGGCAGGAGTGGGGGACCCACGTTCGGGGTCCACCGGATCCCTCGGGGTGAAGCCGCGACCGCGGCTGGGCACCTTCATCGCCCGAACCCGACAGCTCACCTCGCAGGCGTGGGAAGGAATCACATGTCCCGCACGTCTGCGCGCAGCATGGCCCTGCGCCCGCACACCCATACCGCCGCCGGAATCGCCGCGGTCCTGGCGCTCATGGCCGGCCTGCTGGCGACGCTGGTCGCGGCGCCGTCCGCGCACGCCGCGGCCCGTCATCACCATCGTCACCACCACCGGCACCACCACGCCGCGCGTCACCATCACCACCACGCGCGGCTCGGCCGTGCCTCGGGCCGCGTCGCCCACGCGATGGGGATCGCGGCCGCCCAGCGCGGCAAGCCGTACGTGTACGGCGCTTCCGGCCCGCGCGCGTTCGACTGCTCCGGTCTGACTTCGTTCGCCTACCACCACGCCGGCTTCCGTGGGATGCCGCGTACGTCGTCCGCGCAGGCCCACTTCGTGCGGCACATCGCGCGGAGCCGGATGCGCCGCGGCGACCTGATCTTCTTCACCGGCGGCGGCGGCGTGTACCACGTCGGCCTGTTCGCCGGTTTCTCCCACGGCCACCGGATGGTGCTGCACGCGCCGTACCCGGGCCAGCGCGTCCACGTGCAGCCTCTCTGGACGAACGCCTGGTTCCCCGGCACCCTGCGCTTCCGCTGACCATCCGCTTCCGCTGACCCGCCACAGGGAGGCCGAGGTGCCCTAGCCTCGGTGGATGGCGCTCGCCCAGCAGGCAGCCGATGTCCTGCGTCGGGTCGCGCGACGTCTCGACCCGCCGGTCCGGCCGCAGTCGCGGCCGGTCAGCGCCGCGGACCTCGCGTCGTTGCCGGACGCCCCTCCATCCGCGAGCGGGAGCCGCCCGGCGTCGATGTTCTTCGACACCCACCCGCGCTTCTACGACACGAGCGAGACCGCGTCCGGCCGGGCCCGCCTGAACCTACGCTACGAGGCGATCTTCGCCGAGAACCTGGACATCCTCGACGGCGCGACGGTGCTCGACATCGCCAGCCACGACGGGCGCTGGTCGCTGGCCGCCCTCGCATGCGGCGCGAGGTCTGTGGTCGGCATCGAGGCCCGGTCGGACCTGGTCGACCACGCGGTCTCGAACCTGGCGCAGTACGGGTACGACGCCGATCGCTGCCGGTTCATCGTCGGCGACGTGCACGACGTCCTGAGGTCGCAGGAGCTCGAGATGGATGTCGTGCTGTGCCTGGGATTCCTGTACCACACGCTGCGCTACAACGAGCTCTTCCGCGGCATCCGCGCCACGGGTGCTCGACACGTGATCATCGACACCGAGGCGCCCCGCATGATGAGCGACCGCGCGTCGATCCAGGTGTTCAGCGAACCCAGCGACAAGCAGAGCGCTGCGGCCGCCGACGAGCTGACCCACGGCAGCTCGGTCCTGACCGGCCGGCCCAACCTGTCGGCCATCCGCACCATGCTCGACAGCTACGGCTACCGCGTCGAGCGGCTGTCCGACTGGGCCGCGCTGCTCCGCGACAACCCCGACCTCGTGTGCTGCGGCGACTACGAGCGGCAGTACCGGCTCACCCTCCGCTGCGTCGACAGCGACGCCGTACCCGCTCGGTAGTCTCCCGGCTGCGTGCTGCCGTTCCTCCACAGATTCTCCTGGGCGGCCCTTTCGCCGCGGCACCGGCTCGACGTAGGTTGCGTGCACGGATCTCTTACTCGGGAGGGATCACCTGTGTCTGTCATCGCAGCGGACGCGCACGCCGACCTGGTCGAGTCGCTCGACCAGCGGGTGCGTGAGGCCGTGCGCCGTGAGGGCGTCGACCCGCAGCGCGACGCGATCGTCGTCCGTCGCCTGGCCGAGGCCGTCGTCCGCGCCCACGACGAGCGCAGCCTGACCGGGGTCGTCGCTCCGGTCAGCGACGTCGACGCGGTCGTCGGCGAGCTGGTCGCCCGGGTCTCCGGCTTCGGCCCGCTCCAGCCGTTCCTGGACGACCCTGCGGTGGAGGAGATCTGGATCAACGACCCGTCGCGGGTCTTCGTGGCGCGCCGGGGCCGGCACGAGCTGACCAACCTGATGCTGTCGAGTGCTCAGGTACAGGAGCTGGTCGAACGGATGCTCAAGAGCTCCGGCCGACGCATCGACATCTCCCGGCCGTTCGTCGACGCCGTCCTTCCGGAGGGCCATCGACTCCACGTCGTCCTGGAGGGCATCAGCCGCGGCTGGACGGCGGTGAACATCCGCAAGTTCGTGCTCACTGCCGCGCGGCTGGGAGAGCTGGTCGAGCTGGACACCCTCACCACGCAGGCGGCGGCCTTCCTCGAGGCGTCGGTCCGCGCCGGGTTGAACATCCTGGTCGCCGGCGCCACCCAAGCAGGCAAGACCACCCTCCTCAACTGCCTCGCCGCCGCCATCCCCGGCGGCGACCGCGTGATCAGCGCGGAGGAGGTCTTCGAGTTGCGGTTCCCCCA
>DATBDF010000040.1:0-18006 GCA_036270075.1 Nocardioides sp. | reverse complement strand
GATGAAGGAGAGGTGTCGGGAGGCCGGGGCGATGCCCCGGTCGTCCTCGAGCATCCCGGAGACGGCGAGCCAGCCGAAGACCAGGGCGATCACCGTCTGCCCGATCATCTTCGCCTTGCTCCGCAGCCCCAGGGAGCGCTGCTTGGAGACCTTGATGAAGTCGTCGAGGAAACCGACCAGACCCATCCCGAAGAAGAGGAAGAGCAGGAGCAGCGCCGAGGCCGACGGCTCGGTCTGCGTGATCAGCTCGGCGAGGAAGTAGGCGAGCACCGTCGAGGCGATGATGACGACGCCGCCCATGGTCGGCGTCCCTCGCTTGGTGTGGTGGCTGGTCGGCCCGTCGTCGCGGATCTCCTGGCCGTATCCGAGCTGGGTGAACAGCGGAATGGCCGCCCGGGTGCCGAGCAGCGAGAACACCAGGGCGAGTCCACCGCCCAGCAGAATCGCCTTCATCGGCTCGGGTTCCCGCCTTCCTGGTCCTCGTCCGCCCCGCTCTCCACGTCGACCACCTCATCCAGCAGGCCGTCGGCGACGTGTTCGAGGGCGGCGCCCCGCGACGCCTTCACCAGGACGACGTCCCGGGCCACGACATTGTGTCGCAGCCAGGCCGCGGCCTGTTCGCGGCCCGCCGTGGACACGGCCTCGCCCGCCCATCCCGGCGTACGCCGAGCTCCGGCCGCGATCTCCTCCGCAGCCTCTCCGACCGTGACCACGACGTCGATGCCGAGCTCGGCCGCGTGCTCGCCCACGACCGCGTGGTCCACCGTGGACGTCTCACCCAGCTCCAGCATCTCGCCGAGCACCGCCACCGTCCGGCGCTCGCGGCGTCGCCCGATCGCGGCCAGCGCGTCGAGGGCCGCGGCCATCGACGCGGGGTTGGCGTTGTAGGCGTCGTTCACGACCACCAGGCCGTCGGCCCGCTCGTGCATCGCCATCCGCCACGGCGAGAGGGAACGCGCGCGACCGAGGGACTCGACGATCTCGTCCCAGCCGATCCCGCCCGCGGCAGCCATCGCCGCAGCCGCTGCCGCGTTGGGGACCTGGTGGGCTCCCGCCTCGAGCAGCCTGAGCTGCGTCCACGTCCCGTCGTGGCCCAGCTCGAACGACGGACGGCCGAGCTCGTCGAGCTCCAGGCTCCGCCAGCGCACGTCGCCCGTCTCGCCGAAGGTGACCACCGCCGCGCTGGTGCGATCCGCCATCGCGGAGACCAGCGGATCGTCGGCGTTCAGGACGGCCGTCCCGCCGGCCGGCAGCGCCTCGACGATCTCCCCCTTCGCCCGGGCGATGGCCTCGCGCGAGCCGAACTCGCCGATGTGCGCGGTGCCGACGTTCAGGACGGCGGCGACACGCGGCGGGGCGATCGTGCACAGCTCGGCGACGTGGCCGACGCCGCGCGCGCCCATCTCGACGGCGAGGTACCGGGTCTCGGGAAGGACTCGGAGCACGGTGAGTGGGACGCCGATCTCGTTGTTCCGGTTGCCGAGAGTGGCGATCGTCGGGCCTCCGGAGGCGAGCAGCTGGGCGAGGAAGTCCTTCGTGCCGGTCTTGCCCTGTGACCCGGTGACGGCCAGCACCGTCGCGTGCAGCCGGTCCAGCACGTGCCGGGCCAACCGGCCCAGGGCGGCCACCGGGTCGTCCACGACCACGGTCGGGACCCCGGTCGACCGGGCGCCGAGCACCCCTGCGGCCCCCGCTTGCACGGCCTCCCCTGCGAAGTCGTGGCCGTCGACGTGCTCTCCCGGGACGGCGACGAACAGCCCGCCGGCCTCCGGATGCCGGGTGTCGACGAAGGCCGGGGCGACCACCACCGCGGACCCGTCACCGGCGTCGGCGAGCCGGCCACCGACGGCACGCGCGACCTCCTCGAGGCGCAGCGGGATCATCGGCGGAGCTCCTCGCGGGCCACGACCCGGTCATCGAAGGGATGCATGACCCCGGCCACCTCCTGGCCGGACTCGTGGCCCTTGCCGGCGATCAGGACGACGTCGCCGGCGGCGGCCCGGTGCAGCGCCTCGGCGATCGCGGTCCTGCGGTCACCGATCTCCACCACCTCTGCGGCACCGCCCTCGGTCCCGGACAGGATCGACGCGCGGATCGAGGCGGGATCCTCGCTGCGAGGGTTGTCGTCGGTGACCACGAGCAGGTCGGCGCCCTCGGCGGCCAGCCGCCCCATCTCGGGTCGCTTCCCGGGATCGCGGTCGCCACCGGCCCCGAGGACGACGATGACGCGGCCGCTGGTCAGCCGGCGCAGCGTGGTCAGCGCGGCGGCCACGGCGTCGGGCTTGTGCGCGTAGTCGACGACCACCTCGAACGCCTGCCCCTCGTCGATCCGCTCGAGCCGGCCCGGCACGCCGGGTCCGCCGGAGATGGCCCGCGCGACCGCGTCGGCGTCGTAGCCGGCGGTGGCAGCGGCAGCCACCGCCGCGACGGTGTTGGCGACGTTGAAGCCGCCCGGGATCGGGCACCCGGCGGCCACGTCCACTCCTGGACCCCGCACGCGGAACAGTGCCCCGGTCGGCAGGAGCTGGATGCCGGCCGCGGTCCAGTCCGCGGAGCGACCATCGGTGGACATCGTCGCGACCGGGATGCCGGCCCGCTCGATGAGCCGCTCGCCCCAGGTGTCGTCCACGCTGACGAGGCCACGGCGGGCGTGCTGAGGGGTGAACAACAGGGCCTTGGCGTCGAAGTAGTCGTCCATGTCGCGATGGAAGTCGAGGTGGTCGCGGCCCAGGTTGAGGAACACACCCACGTCGAAGACGACGCCGCCGACGCGCCCCATCACGAGGGCATGGCTCGAGACCTCCATCGCGCACGCCTCGACGCCGGCGTCGACCATCCGCCGGAGGAGACGGTGCAGGTCGGGTGCCTCGGGCGTCGTGAGCACGCTGGACACGTCCTCGCCGAGGATCCGGGTGCCGACGGTCCCCACCACCGCCGCCGGGACCCCCGCACCGGTGAGGCCGCTCTCGAGGAGTCGCGTGGTCGTCGTCTTGCCCTGGGTGCCGGTCACGCCGATCATCCGCAGCCGGGTCGCGGGCTCGCCGTACACCAGCGCCGACACCCGACCGAGGACCGGCCGCACCTCCGGGACCACGAGGGTCGCCACGTCGTCGCCGACCGTGGCCGCGCCGTCCGCGTCGGTCACGAGCGCGACCGCGCCGGCCTCGCGGGCCTCCGGCCAGTACGCCGCGCCGTGGCCCCGGGCGCCCGGCAGGCCGGCGTAGAGACCCCCCGGCGACACCCGCCGCGAGTCGAGGGTGGCTCCGGAGACACGGGTCCCGAGGTCGCCGGACCCGGAAACGGTCACGCCTTCGCTGCCGAGCCGCTGCACCAGCTCGTCGAGGGCGAGGCCGCGCTCCCGGGGCTCAGAGTCGCTCGCCACGGGCCGAGGCTATCGAGCCCCGCGGCCACGCCCGCGAGGGTGTCGCAGGCGGGGCGGGGCTACCACGTCGTCGGGATGCGGGAGGGCTGGGCACCGGTCGGGGGTACGCCGTACCGCCGCAGCGCGAAGGACATGATCTTGCTGAACGCCGGGCCGGCGACCGATCCGCCACCGCCGCCGTTACGCGGGTTCTGCACCACGACGTACACCGTGAAGCGCGGGTCGTCGGCCGGCGCGAAGCCGGCGAACGAGACCGTGAACTGGCCGTTGTAGCACCCGCACTTCGGACCCACGCGCTGTGCGGTTCCGGTCTTGCCGGCGACCACGTAGCCCGGCACCTGAGCCGCCGGCGCCACCCCCGCGTCGGGGTCCACGACCCGCTCCATCATCTGCGTCATCTGGTCGGCGGCATTCTTGCTCACTACTCGGTGGGTGGTGGACTCGTCGGTGCCGACCACCTGGCCGGTGCTCGTCGTGGCCCTGCCCTGGATCAGGCTCGGTGAGACCCGCACCCCGCCGTTGGCGATGGTGTTGATGGCCGCGGCCATCTGGACCCCGTTGACCGAGACGCTCTGGCCGAAGGCGATCCGGTCCTGCAGCATGCCGTTCCACTGGGCCGGGGACGGCAGCAGACCCGGCGTCTCGCCGTTGACGCCGATGTTCGTGCGCTGGCCCAGCCCGAACTCGGTCAGGTAGTGGCGCAGCTGACCGTGCTGGAACAACCGCGCCGACTTGGCCGTGCCGATGTTGGACGACTGCGCGACGACTCCGGCCAGGGTGAGCTTGAGGTTGCCGTGGGAGAACCAGTCATGGATGACGCGGTCACCGCTCTGCAGCTGTCCGGGGACCAGCAGCCTCGTGTGGTCGGTGACCTTGCCGGCGTCGATCAGCCCGCTCAGCGTGAGCACCTTCTCGACCGACCCGGGCTCGTACGGGCTCGTCATCGCCAGGGAGTTACGGTCCTTGGTGGGCGACGCCTGCGGGTTGCTCGCGTCGTACGTCGGGTAGTCGGCGAGGGCGAGGGTCTCGCCGGTCTTGCGGTCCAGCACGACCGCGAACCCGGAGTCGCCCCGCGCCCCCAGCACGGTCTGCCGGAGGACCCGCTGGGTGTACCACTGCAGGTCCTCGTCGATCGTCGTGTGCAGGTCGGTGCCGTTGTGGGCCGGGGTCACGCTGCTGTGGCCCAGCGGGATGCGGTTGCCGTCCCCGACCTCGTAGGTCTCCGAGCCGTCCGTGCCCGCCAGCTGCTTGTTGAACGTGAGCTCGAGCCCGGCCAGCGGCCCGTCGGTGCCGAGGAAGCCGACGAGGTTCGCCGCGACGTCCTGGTCGGGATAGGAGCGGAGCGGGTCGTTGCGCGTCGCCAGTCCCTTGTAACCGGCGTCGGTCGCCTCGTTGACCACGCGCACCGCCTGGGCTGCCGGCACCCGGCGGGCGATGTAGGCGAACCGCGAGTCCTTCTGGCTCAGCGCACGCAGCGTCGTGAAGTAGTCCACCGGGAGACGCTTGGCCAGGAAGCGCGCCAGATCGGGCGCGACCTTCCGGGTCTGGAGGGGGTCGGCGACCACCATCCGCCCGTCGACGGACTCCGCCAGGGGCCGGCCGTTCCGGTCGAGGATGTCGCCGCGCTGGGCGGGAAGCTCCACCGTGACCGTCCCGCCGGTCGACGCGGCGAGCGTGGCGTACTTCTCGGTCTCGACCCCTTGGAGCTGTACGAGCCGGGCCCCGAAGAACGAGAGCACCACGGCGATGAAGACGAAGCCGGTACGCAGGCGCAGCGGCGCCGACCCCCGCAACGACCGGCCGCGCCGGTTCCGCGCCGCCGTGCCCGGCCGACGGTTCCGGCCGGACGGCCGGCGACCGGAGCGGCCCCGCGGGCTGGTGGTGGGCATCGCGTCCTCAGTGACGTCCGGTCTGGCCGGTGTGGTGGCTGTTACTCGTGTGGTTCTTGTGACTGGTGTGGTCGTTTCTACCTGCGCGGTCGCCCTGGTCGTGCGACCGACGGCTCGTGTTGCCCGACGAGTTCTGGTGACCGGACCGGGTCGACGGCGCGTGGATCACGGTCACGTGGGCCGGCGGGTCGAGCTCGGCCGGCTTGGTCGGGGGCGGAGCCATGAGCCGCAACGGGTCCATCCGCGTGGCGGGGGTCGGCTGTCCGAGCACCTTGCCCGAGCGCAGGTCGAGGACGGCGGGGTTGTCGGGGAGCACCATCCCCATCCGTTGGGCCTTCACCGCGATCGTCTGCGGGTCGCGCAGTCGGGCCAGCTGCATCTGCAGGCTCTGCTGCTTGGCCTCGAGCACGTCCGCCTGCTGCTGGAGGTCGGTGGCGGCGAAGGACGCCTGCTGCATCGAGGTGTTGAACAGCAGCAGCCCGACGATGCCGCCCACCGCGAGCATCGACACGAGCAGCAGGAACGGCACCGGGCTCGTGCGTCGACGCTTGCGCTTCGGGACGACGGTGAGCCGGGCGCGTTCGAGCGCGGCCTCGGCCAGACGCGGAACCCGGGCACGCAGTGCCGGTGCGGTGCTACTCATCTCAGGCTGCCCCCTTGCCGCGTGCACGGCCTCGTGTGCCCTCTGGTCGGATCCGTTCGACGGCGCGCAGCCGGACGGAGGCGGCGCGCGGGTTCTGGGCGATCTCGTCGTCACCGGCCCGCTCGGCCCCGCGGGTCACCAGCCGGAGCGCGGGCTCGCGATCGGCCGGGACGAACGGGAGGTCGGGCGGCACGTCGACCGCGGTCACGGCGGCGAACGCCCGCTTGACCACCCGGTCCTCCAGCGAGTGGTAGGACTCCACGACGACCCGGCCACCGACGGCCAGCACGTCGATCGCCGCCGGGACCGCTCGACGCAGCACGCCCAGCTCGTCGTTGACCTCCATCCGCAACGCCTGGAAGGTCCGCTTGGCGGGATGCCCACCGGTGCGCCGGGCCGGGGCGGGTATCTGCTTGTAGAGCAGCTCGACGAGCCTGGCCGAGGTCGAGAACGGCTGACGGTCGCGCTCCCGCACGATCGCGGCCGCGATGCGTGGCGCGAAGCGCTCCTCGCCGTACTCGCGGAGGACGCGGGCGAGCTCGCTGCGCGGATAGGTGTTGAGGACGTCGGCCGCGGTCGGGCCCGACGTCGGGTCCATGCGCATGTCGAGCGGCGCGTCCTCGCGGTAGGCGAAGCCGCGCTCCGCGACGTCGAGCTGCATCGAGGAGACGCCGAGGTCGAAGAGCACGCCGTCCGCGTGCTCGAGACCGAGCCCCGCGAGGACCTCCGGGATCGCGTCGTACGTCGCATGGACACCGGTGAAGCGGTCGCCGAAGGGCGCCAGCCGCTCCCCCGCCATCCGCAGTGCTTCCGGGTCGCGGTCGATCCCGACGACGTGGGCCAGCTCGCACCGGGCGAGCAGTGCCTCGCTGTGCCCGCCGAGCCCGAGCGTGGCGTCCACGAGCACGGCACCCTCGTGGTCCAGGGCAGGCTGCAGGAGGGCGACGACCCGGTCGAGGAGGACCGGGGCGTGGGAAGGGGTGGTCATCGCCCGACCTAGCGCCCTGCCCGCGCGAGGTGGGCCAGCAGGAGGAACCCCGCCGCCACTGTGACCGAGGTCGTGGCCGAGAACGCCATCAGCAGCACCACGTCGCGCGCCTGGTGGCGCACCCGACGCGGACCGGCCGCGAGCCCCGCGGCCCGAGGTGCGGTGGGTGTGAGACTCATCGGTTCGACCCCGCTCGACGGCACTGATGGTTGGACTGGCTGGAATGGCTGGACTGCGTGGAACGGCTGGCTGGTGGTGATGTGGAAGGGGACTCGCCCAGTCAGGTCCCTGCCCGCTCCCTCGAGTCCCGGCCTCATGGGGTGGCGTCGGGGTCGATGTGGGGAAGGTCGTCTGGAGCCGGGGAAGGTGCCCCAGATGACGGGAGCGGGCGCGAGACCTCGCTGTGCGAATCCCTGTGTTGTCTTGTCTGAGCTGGTGGTCCGGGCTGGTGGTCCGGGCTGGTGGTCCGGGCTGTCTGGTCCGGGCTGTCGGTCCGGTTGTCTGTCGCGTGCTAGCCCGGGAACACGTCCTCGCTCATGTCGGCGAACGACTGGCTGTGCTCCTCCTCCCAGGCAGCGATCCGGGTCGGGTCCCAGATCTCCACCCGGTTGAGAGCGCCGATCACGACCACCTCGCGGTGGAGGCCGGCGTACTCCTTGAGCAGCGGCGGGATCGTGATCCGCCCCTGCTTGTCGGGGGTGTCCTCGACGGCGCGCATCGCCAGGAACCGGCCGTACTCACGCGCCTGGCGGACGGTGAGCGGGGCTTCCTGGATGCGGTTGGTCATGGCCGCGAAGTCGGCGAGCGGGAAGACGTTGAGACAGAAGTCCTGGCCCTTCGTCACCACGAGTCCCTCCGCAAGCTGGTCCCTGAACTTGGCGGGCAGGAAGAGCCGGTTCTTCTCGTCCAGCTTCGGTGTGTAGGAGCCCACGAACACCGGGCACCTCCACTGGCTCGACCCTGTCCTCCACTTTCCGCCACTGTACTCCACTTCGCTCCACCGTCAACCACATTCACCCAAGTCACCCGGCGTTTCCACGCCTGGCCGGGCGCCCGTACGGCGGTAGCAGCGGCGTGGCTCGGGGCAGCTTCGTCACCGTCCTTCGCGCCTGGACGGTCGGGACGTACGCCGCATCGCCGCAGGTCAGCGAGCTGGGTGCGGCTGCCTGCCCCGTCGTCCGGCCGCGGTGGGAGGGCCGGCGTGGAGCGGAGTGGAGCACCAGGAGACCTGGTGGGGTGCCCGGTGGAGGAGGATGGTGGGAGGAGGTCGTCGGCGGCGCAGACGAGCGGGGGACGGCACGGGGTCGGAGCAGGGGATCCGCAACCGAACCGTTATCCCGGGAGTCAGAACCAACGTGGCGTTCGACACGTAGGTTGTCTCCACGACCCGTCGTGGCCGGCTGACCGAGTGCGCCCGGGAGCGGTCGCACAGGTGGGCTCGCGGCCTTCAGCGGGCGCGAGGAAGAGAAGAAAGGGACGGCTCGTGCCAGGTCCGGTTTCTCAGGGGGCCGACCTCGACACCCTCAACAGGGTGGTCGAGAAGGTCCGAAGCAACATCAAGCGCGTCATCGAGGGAAAGCCCGACGTCATCTCCTCGGCGATCACGGTGCTGCTGGCCGAAGGCCACCTGCTCATCGAGGACGTCCCCGGCGTGGGCAAGACGATGCTGGCCAAGTCGCTGGCGCGCAGCATCGACAGCTCCGTCCGGCGCATCCAGTTCACACCCGACCTGCTGCCCTCGGACGTCACCGGCGTCTCGGTCTACAACCAGGAGACCCGCCAGTTCGAGTTCCGGCCGGGTGGCGTCTTCGCCAACATCGTGGTCGGCGACGAGATCAACCGGGCCTCGCCCAAGACGCAGTCCGCCCTGCTGGAGTGCATGGAGGAGCGCCAGGTCACCGTCGACAACACGACGTACACCCTCGAGGCGCCGTTCATGGTCATCGCGACCCAGAACCCGATCGAGATGGAGGGCACCTACGCCCTCCCGGAAGCCCAGCGAGACCGCTTCATGGTGCGGCTGTCGGTGGGCTACCCGGTCGAGGCCGCAGAGATCGCGATGCTCGACTCGCACACGATGACGAACCCCCTCGACGACCTCGAGCCCGTGACCGACGCGGTCGAGATCCGCAAGCTGATCGAGATCGTCACCCAGGTGCACGTCTCCCAGGCCGTCCAGCGCTACACCGTCGCGCTGGCCGCGGCCACACGCCGTACCTCGGAGCTGTCGCTGGGTGCCTCACCCCGGGCGTCCCTCCACCTCGTCCGCGCGGCGAAGGCCTCGGCGGCGATGCAGGGCCGCGACTACGTGCTGCCGGACGACGTGCTCGGGCTGGCTCCGACGGTGCTCACCCACCGGCTGCTGCCGAGCGTCGAGGCAGCGATGGGCGGCCGCACGACGGCCAGCATCCTGGAGAGCATCGTGGGCTCGGTGCCGGTCCCCGAGGGGACCCGTGCGTGAGGCCCTGTCCGGTCTGACCGTCCGCGGACGGGCGTTCCTCGCTGCCGGCATCACCGCCGTCGTCTGCGCGGTCCTGCTCGGCCAGTCCACCCTCACCCGCGTCGGCGTGCTCGTCGCCGCCCTCCCCCTGCTCACCGCGTTCACCCTGGGCCGCAGCCGTTACCGGCTCGCCCTGGTGCGTCAGGTCGGACCCCAGACCGTCACCGCCGGACAGCCGGCGACGGTGCAGCTCACCATGACCAACGAGGGACGTACGCCGTCGGGCGTGCTCATGCTGGAGGACCACGTCCCCTACGTGCTCGGCACCAGGCCCAGGTTCGTCCTCGACGGCATCGGGCACGGCTGGCGTCGGCACGCGACGTACCAGGTGCGCTCGGACGTCCGCGGACGTTTCGAGATCGGCCCGATGAGCGTCCGGGTGAGCGATCCCTTCGGTCTGGTCGAGCTCGGGCGCTCGTTCCGCAGCACGGCGACGCTCACCGTCACTCCGCGGACCGTGCCGCTGCCGCCGATCCCGCTCGGCGGCGCCTGGACCGGCTCCGGTGACAACCGCCCCCGTGCTTTCGCGACGGGTAGTGCGGAGGACGTGACGGTCCGTGAGTACCGCCGCGGCGACGACCTGCGCCGGGTGCACTGGCGCAGCTCGGCCCGGGTCGGTGAGCTGATGGTGCGCCGCGAGGAGCAGCCGTGGCAGTCACGGGCCACCTTGTTCGTCGACAACCGGCTGTCCGCCCATCAAGGACAGGGCATCGCCTCGTCACTGGAGGCTGCCGTCTCGGCGGCCGCGTCGATCGCGGTCCACCTGGGTCAGCGTGGGTTCACCGTCCGGCTCGTCACCTCCTCGGGCGACGACCTCAGCACCACCTGGCACACGCGCGACCCCGAGCTGAACACCCGCGCCATGCTCGAGGCACTGGCCGTCGTCCAGCCGGTGACCAACACGCGCATCGACACCGGTTGGCTCGCCGAGTCCACGCACGGCGGCCTGCTGCTCGCGGTCATCGGCGCGATCACCGAGGCGGACGGCCCGATGCTCCGGCGGATGCACCACCACGCCGGCACGGCGCTGGCCCTCGCTCTCGACGTCTCGGCGTGGGCACCGTCCAGCGGTGCCGGGCTGGGCACGGTGCCGCACTCCGCGCGGCCGCTGCTGGTCCGGCAGGGCTGGCGCGCGGTGACCCTGCGGCCGCGCGACCGGTTCGACCTGGTCTGGCAGGACCTCGGCCGCACCAGCGCGCACGCCGCCCGGTCCGGCGGCACCGACGAGATCCGACCCGTGACGCAGGGGGCTCGATGAGGGGAATGCCGGCGGACGCCCGCCGCGACCTGCCGCTGGCCGCCGTGGCCGCCGCGACCACGTGGCTGACGATGCTGTCCTGGCGCGGGTTCAGCGAGCTCTGGGGTCGCTACCTGGGACCGCTCCTCCTGGTCGCGCTCCTCGTACCCGTGGTCGGCGTCATCCTGCGGGCCGCACCGATCCCCCGACGCCTCGGCATCCTGCTGCACCTGTTGTTCGTGGCAGCGCTGGTCTGGCTCCTGCTGGGCGGCTCGGTGATCCACCCCCTCTCGAGCACCCAGGCCGTTGCCGACCGCATCGGTGACGCCTGGACCAGCGCGCAGAGCTACCGACCACCCATCCCGCAGAGCGTGCCGAGCATCGCGCCGCTGCTGATCCCGTGCGGCGCCCTGGCGATCTTCGTGGTCGACCTCCTGGCCTGCTGGCTGCGCCGCGTCCCGCTGGCCGGTCTGCCCCTGCTGGCCGTGTACTGCGTCCCGATCAGCGTGATCGGTGACGGCGTCTCGTGGGTGGTCTTCGTGATGGGCGCATCGGGCTTCCTGCTGATGATGTTCCTCCACGAGTCGGCGCACATCACCCGGTGGGGGCGCCCCCTCGGCGGCAGCGCGGCCTCGGTCGACCCGAACGGCTTCGGCGTGCGCACCGGTGCGAGCAAGAGCAGTGCGACCACCGTGGGAGCCATGGCCGTGGTCCTGGCCGTGATCCTGCCGGTGTTCATTCCGACCCTGCACCTGGACGGTCTGGGGCTGTTCGGACCCGGTGGGAGCGGGGACGGCGTCAAGGTGGTGAACCCGATCGCCGACATGCGCCGCAACCTGCACCAGGGCAAGAACGTCAAGCTGCTCACGGTGTCGACCACCGACCCGGATCCGTCGTACCTGAGGATCGCGGTGCTCACCGAGTTCAACGGCGTTGAGTGGACCAGCGGCAACCGCTCCATCATCGAGAACCAGACCGCGAGCGGCCTGCTCCGCATCCCCGAGGAGGGTCTCGCGCTCAACGTGCCGACCCAGCCCGAGAACTACACCGTCACCGCGTCCCAGGACTTCGACTCCCGGTGGCTGCCGACCATGTTCCCGGCCTCCTACGTCAACGCCCCCGGCGACTGGCACTGGGACAGCACCACGATGGACTTCATCTCCGCCAACGACCAGACGAACACCGCCGGGCTGACCTGGACCATGACCGCCATGAAGCCCCAGCTGTCGAGCACGTCGATGATCAACTCGCTGTCGGCGCCGTTGTCGGTGACGAACCAGTTCACCGGAACGCCGAGCACCCTGCCCAACCTGGTCTCCCAGCTGGCCGTCCAGGTGACCAAGGGCGCCGACTCCCGCTTCCAGGCGGCAGTCATGCTGCAGGACTGGTTCCGCAACAACTTCCGCTACAGCCTCAAGACCGTCGCGGGTGACGGCTCGCAGGCCCTGCTCACGTTCCTGAGCAAGGGCAAGGGCGGCCGCGTGGGGTACTGCGAGCAGTTCGCCTCGGCGTACGCCGTGATGGCGCGCACGCTGGGAATGCCGGCTCGGGTCGCGATCGGCTTCCTCCACCCGCACCCGGCCGGCAACGACGTGTACGTCTACAAGTCCCACGACATGCACGCCTGGCCCGAGGTGTACTTCCGCGGGTCCGGCTGGGTGCGGTTCGAGCCGACGCCGTCGGGACGGACGGGCTCGGCGCCGACGTACACCTCCGGTGCCATCACCAAGCCCGGCGAAGGGATCAAGGAGAGCCAGAAGGGCGGCGGCCAGGTCCCGACCGAGTCGACGAGCGCCGCGACGAGGCGACCCAACGACGTCACCCAGCGTTCGACTCCCGGCTCCGGCACGCACATCCCGTGGGACGGGATCCTCGGTGGCCTCGCCGTGCTCGTCCTGCTCGGGCTCGTCGGACTCGTGCCGGGCGCCGTCCGCCGCGGCCGACGCAACCGGCGTCTCGAGGGACCGGCCGAGGCGGTTTGGGCCGAGCTCCGCGACACGGCCATCGACCTGCGGGTCGGGTGGCCGGCCCACCGCTCGCCCCACGAGACCGGCTACCTGCTCGCGGCCTGGTTCGGTCCCGACCCCGACGGCGCTCCGATGACGCGGCCGCCGCGCGGACGTGGGCTGGCCCCGGGTGCCGAGGACGCCCTGGACCGGATCGTGCTCACAGTGGAGCGCGTCCGCTACGCGCGCGATGCCGACGACATCCCCGGCGCCCTGGGCCAGGATGCACGCACCTGCATCGCCGCACTCGAGCACGGTTGCACCCGGAGCACACTGCGCCGGGCCCGGTGGCTGCCGCGGTCGTTGTTCGGCACCGGCCGGCGCGGCACGACGATGGCCGAGCTCGAGCGCGAGCCGGAAGCGGTGGCCGCGGGCGGCGTCATCGACCACGTCGGCTGAGGCTCGACGCCCGGTCGGCTGGGCAGGCGATGCCCGGTCGAGGGCGGCGCCCCTTCGAGCGACACGGCTAGCGAGACGGCCGGCGAGCGCGGAACGACGGGAGCGCGCGAGAACCCCGGACGGGGCCGGGGTTCGCAGAAGGTGGTGAGGGCGGCGGTCAGGCCTCGTCGTCGTGGCGGCGCCGCCACGGGGAGCCGAACCGGTCGAGCATCGAGCCGGCTTGCGGATGACGCACCGCGGGGCTGTGGTTGCTCGCCGGACCGCGGATCGCCGCCAGCCCGATGGTGGCCGCAGCCAGCATGATCACGAAGCCCAGCAGACCGACCAGGGTGATGCGGCCGATGGCGCCGGCCATCATCACGCCGAGTCCGACGACGAAGCAGATACCGGCAAAGATCGCACGGCGCCGGGCAGCGCGGCGCAGGTTCGTGCCGCGGAGAGTGGAGGCGAGCTTCGGGTCCTCTTGGACGAGGGCGCGTTCCATTTGCTCCAGCGCTCGCAACTCTTCCTCGGAGAGCGGCACGGGAACCTCCTCTCAAGGAGTGACGCCTTACAGGGTCAGTGTAAGCAGCCGCATCGGCATCCGGTAGGCAGCCGGATGAAATTGTGACTATCCGTGGGACGAAGATGCATCCCCCCGATCGGGTGAGGAGATCGGGACGTGCTCACGGAAGCAGGGTCGCCGGCCGGACGGCGTCCTTCCCGAACCGGCGTACGACGCGGTCAGCGGCACGGTCGGCCTCGGACCAACCGTGCTCACGCTGGCCGAGGAGCAGCTGTCGGTGGACGCGTTCACGTGGCACCAGTCCCTCCAGTCGTACGCCCACCAACCGGATCCGGGCTCGCTGCAGCCCGAGTGCGTCGTAGGAGCGGACGGCCTCGCGGAAGATCTCCTGGGTCACGTCGGTCGCCTCGCCGAGCGTGCGGGACCGGGTGATCGTGGTGAAGTCGGCGAACCTGACGGTGATCGTGATCGTGCGACCGGCCACCCCGGCCACGCGCATCCGGGCCGTGACCCGGTCGGTGAGACGGAGCAGCTCGCGGACGATCGCGGCACGGTCGTCGGTGTCGTGACCGAAGGTCTCGCTGGCTCCCATGGACTTGTCGGGCTCCCCCAGGTACGTGAAGGGGCTGGCGTTGCGGGCGATGACCTGCCGGCCGTCGATGCCCCAGGCCAGGTCGTGCAGATGGCGGCCGAGGTGGTCGCCGACCGCGCGCTGGAGGGTGCGAACCGGAGTGTGAGCGATGTCACCGACCGTCGCCAGCCCGTAACGATGGAGGAGCTCGCTGGTCTTCTCCCCCACGCCGTACAGCTCGCCGACGTCGAGCGGGTGGAGCAAGGTGGTCACCGCTGACGGCTCGCACACGAACACGCCGTCGGGCTTGGCCCACCGGCTCGCCATCTTGGCCAGCGTCATCGACCCCGCGACACCCACCGAGCAGGTGATGCCTTGCTCGTCGTGGATGGTGGCGCGCAGCCGCTCGGCGATCTCGACCGGCGTGCCGAGGCGCCGGGTCGAGCCGCGGACGTCGAGGAAGGCCTCGTCGAGGGAGAGCACCTCGACCAGGGGGGTGACCCGGCGGAAGTTCTCCATCACCGACGACGAGACCGTCGTGAACGTGTCGAAGTCCGGCGGGACCACCTCGGCTCCGGGGCACATCCGGCGGGCGCGGGTCATCGGCATCCCGGAGCGGACGCCGGTGTGGCGGGCGAGGTAGTTCGCCGACAGCACCACTCCGCGGTAGCCACCGCCGACGATGACCGGGACGTCCAGCAGGTCGGGCCGGTCGCGGATGGCGACGCTGGCGTAGAAGGCGTCCATGTCGACGTGGAGGATCGGCGTCCGGCTCATGACCGGCCTCCCGGCCGGAGAGCCGGCGTACGCCGTGGCTCAGGCGGGCACGCCGGCGCGGTGGGCGAGCAGGTGGATCTGGGTGGCCAGCGGGAGGTACTCGGGCCGGGTGGCGACGGCCTGCTCCAGCTCGACCAGTGCGGTCGAGGCGCCCGGCTCGAGGTCGAGCAGCGAACCGGGGACGAGGTCGGTGAACACCCGGATCGCCTGGACCTCGTCGACGTCGAACCCCGCCCCGACCACCAGAGCGGCGAGCTCGTCGTGGGTGAAGCGGCGGCCGCTGCGACCCGGGTGGGCGGCCACGCGGGGTGCCGGGTCGTCGAGCAACGCCAGTGCCTGCTGGAAGTGTCCGGCCATGGCGCGGGCGACGACGGCGGCGTGGCGTTGGGCGACCAGCAGGCTGAGCACGCCCCCGGGGCGCACGACCCTGCCCAGGGTCGCCAGCGCGGCGGTCGGGTCGTCGACGACCTCGAGCACACCGTGGCACAGCACCACGTCGGCACTGTCGGGACCGACGACGTCGAGCAGGCTGGACAGGTCGCCCTGACGCCCGGTGACCGCGACCTCGTGCTCGCGGGCCCGGCGGTCGAGCGCCGCCAAGGCGTCGGGGCTGGGATCGACCACGGTGACCCGGTGGCCGAGCAGGCCGACCCGGACAGCGAGGCCACCGGTGCCGCCGCCGATGTCGAGGACGTCGCGCGGGCCGCCGTCCAGGGCGGACTCGAGACCGGCCCAGACCACGGCGCTGCGGGTGCTGCTCCGGCCGGCGGGCTCGTTCGCCATGCGCCGACCCTAGTCGGGCACGACGGAGGGGTGCCTGGCGTGGGGAGGCAGGTCGCCCTTCGAGACGCCTCGCCCCCTTCGAGACGGGCTCCTTCTTCGTCGCCCCCCTCAGGACACCGCCTCGGCTCCTCAGGAACCGCAGCGCACGACCGAGCTTGCGGGGTCGCAACGGCGCGTCGGAACCGAGCCCCGGGTGATCGTGGGGTGGAGCGCGTCCGGGAGGTCATCCCGGGCTCCCCGGACTGCGGTGCCACAGCTTTCGAGACGGCTCGTCCCTCGCCTCCCCAACCCAAGGCTGATGGGGGACGCGCTTCACAGATTCGCCGGCCGGCTTGACGTCGGCGTACGGCGACATCTGGAAACCGCTGGAGTGGGTGAGGACCCGGTGACGGGTGACCTCTTCGAACTCGGGGACGACCGCGAGGTGGGCGCGGACCGCGTCGACGCCCTCGCGCTGCCAGCGGGCGTGGAGCTCGGTCAGCGGCCAGGCGCCGGTGGCGCGCAGGGAGATGCCGCGGTGACCGGTCCGCCGGACCTCACCACGGACCACCAGCAGCCACGAGTCGAACACGGTGGCGGCGTACGGGCCTTGCGCGTCCTCGAAGAACGTCGCGTCGACCGGGCCGGTGCCGTCGTCGAGGGTCAGGAACACCACGCGCCGACCCGACCGGACCGGTGGGGTCTGGGTGGCGACCTTGACCCCGGCGACCAGGATCTCCGACTTGCTGCGCTGGCGGAGGAGGTCCTGGCTGCGAACCGCCCCGAGGGCGTCGAGGAAGTCGGCGTAGGTGTCGACGACATGGCGACTGGCGTCCAGGCCGAGGATCTCCAGCTCGGCGCGCATCTGCTCCTCGGCCGTCATCTCCGGCAGCCCGCTGACCCGCTCCTGCGGCTCGTCACCGAGATCGAGGGTCAGCTGCACCGACTCCACCGGGCGCGGGTCGGCGGCGGCGCGCGACTGGGCCGCCGCCTTGGCCCAGACCCCCTGGGTGCCCAGCGGGTGGCGCTCGAGCGGGACCGAGCCCGCGCGGGCACCGGGGTCGGTGCTGGTGCGGGCGGCGGCCTCCTCGACCCGGAGGTCGGCGGGTCGCGGCGTCGTACCACCCTTTCTCAGCCGGCCGGCGGCCAGCCCCCGGGCGCGGCCGGCGCGCTGGACCGCCCGCGCGTGCCGGTCGAGCTCGGCGACCTGGAGCAGGAGGTCGCGTCGGGTGACCTTGGTCCGCCGCCGGACACCGCCGGTCGTTCCCACGGTGGAGCCGAGGCCGTAGACGGAGTCGAACGCACCGGCCAGCACCAGGCGCTCGACGATCGGGCGCGAGACCTGGGCGCGATGCCAGAAGTCGGTCAGCGAGTGGTAGGGCCTCGCCGCGACGATGCGCTCGACCTCGCCGGCGTTGACACCTTTGACCTCGGCCAGCGCCAGCCGGATGCCCCAGGCCCGGCCGTCGGGCCAGCCACCCTCGGACGGGTCGGGCCGCGACATCTGCCCGAGCACGATCGGTAAGACGGCGGTCCCTGAGGAGCCGAGGCGGTGTCCTGAGGAGGGCGACGAAGGAGCCCGTCTCGAAGGGGACGAGGCGTCTCGAAGGGCGTCGAGCGACGACAGCCGCTCCACGACGTACTCCTTCTGCGAGGCGTTGACGTCGAGGCCGAGGATCGCGATGCCGCACTGGCGGGCGTCCTCGAGGATCAGCCGCTTGGGGTACATCCCGGGGTCGTGGGTGAGCACGCCGGCCAGGAAGTGCGCCGGCCAGTGGGCCTTGAGCCAGGCCGACTGGTAGGTCGGCAGGGCGAACGCCGCGGCGTGGGCCTTGCAGAAGCCGAACGACGCGAACGCCTCGATCACCTTCCAGACCGCCTCGACCACGGGCAGGGAGTACCCGTGGCCGAGGGCGGCCGGGAAGAACCAGAGCTTGGTCTCGGCCATCCCCTCGACGTCACCGAGCGCCCGGCGCTTCTCGTCGGCCTCGGCGTTGGTGAGACCACCGAACCGGGCGATCATCTCGATCACCTGCTCGTGGAAGACCACCACGCCGTTGGTCTCGCGCAGGATCGGGCGCAGGTCGTCGTGGAGGTACGTCGCCTCCGACCAGCCGTGCTTGGCCTCGAGGTAGGGCGTGATCATGTCGCTCTTGACCGGTCCGGGCCGGAACAGCGAGATGTCGGTGATGATGTGCTCGAAGGTCTCGATGCCGGACTTGCCGACCAGCTCGCGCTGACCCGGCGACTCGATCTGGAACACCCCGAGGGTGCGGGCCTGGCTGATCATGTGGAACGTCGCGGGGTCGTCGAACGGCACCTGCTCCTCGTCGTCGAGGTCGATCTC
>DATBDF010000039.1:0-9880 GCA_036270075.1 Nocardioides sp. | reverse complement strand
CACCGACCAGGTGGACTTCCAGTCGTGGCTGTTCGGGGAGTTCATCCGGCAGGGCCGGGGGGAGGACCCGAAGCCGTGGTCCAAAAGCCATAGCGCGACCCTGACCCGCGCTCACCCGTAGCCGAGGTCATGGAGTCGGGCGTCGTCGATCCCGAAGTGGTGGGCGATCTCGTGCACGACGGTGATCCGCACCTCAGCGACCAGCTCGTCCTCGTCGACGCACATGTCGAGCAACGGCCGACGGAAGATGGTGATCCGATCCGGCAGGCCGGTGTGGTCGATGCCGCGTTCGGTGAGTGACACCCCGTCGTAGAGGCCCAGCAGGTCCGGATCGTCGGGCGGCGGGTCGTCCTCGACCAACACGACGACGTTGTCGACGAGCCCGGCGATCGCCTCCGGGATCTCGTCCAGAGCACGCTCGACCAGTGCCTCGAAGGACTCCCGGTCCAGCTCCATGAACGGAGCGTAGTCAGCCATGACGAGCGCCCTGGTCCGAGCGGACCAGGGCGTTGGGAGGAGATGAGAGCGACCCCGACGGGACTCGAACCCGCGGCCTCCGCCGTGACAGGGCGGCGCGCTAACCAACTGCGCTACGGGGCCTGATTGGCGCTCAGGCGTGACCACCGGAGCGGATGGAACTCTAACGCATCGCCCCGGACGCCTCCCAATCGTGGCACCCCGGCGAGCGATGGCAGTGGTACGCCACAACCGTCGCGTGGGAAGCGACGTCGGCCGCCCTACCCGAGCTCTTCGGCCAACGCCACGATGATGCCCGCTGGGCCTCGGAGGTAGCAGAGCCGGTACAGGTCCTCGTACTGCTCCACCTCTCCCACGAGCTCCCCGCCGTGGGCTCGCAGGCCGGCGACGGCGCCGTCGATGTCGTCGACGACGAACATGACGCTCCGCAGGCCGAGCGTGTTCCCCAGTGCGTTCTCGGGCTCCGGGCTGATCACGGCCGGGTGGTGGAACTTCGTCAGCTCGAGCCGTCCGTGGCCGTCCGCTGTCCGCATCATCGCGATGTCGACCCGGACGCCCTCGAGCGCGTTGATCCGGTCCGCCCAGGGACCTTCGATCGGCGCCTCCCCCTCCAGCTCCATGCCGAGCTCGGTGAAGAAGGCCTTGGCGGCCTCGAGGTCGTCGACGACGACGCTCACGTGGTCCATCCGCTGGATCGTCATGATGCTTCTCCTCCTTCGTCGCGCGGCCTGCGTCGGCCACCGCCGTACCCAGGGAACGGAGTCAGCTCCACGTTCTCGACATCGGACCGGTCCGAGCCGGCCATCTGGTACCCCCAACGGGATTCGAACCCGTGCTACCGCCGTGAAAGGGCGACGTCCTAGGCCACTAGACGATGGGGGCCTGGTCACGGGCCCGGAGGCCCTGAGCCGCCGACAGCATACGGGGACGCGCAGTCCGCCACCGACCCGACGCCGGGAGCGTGCCGCAGGTCGCCCTGGTCGGCCGTCAGCCCAGGTAGCCCTCGACCGTGCTCTCGGACCGGGGCTCGGCCTGGCTCGGATCGCCACCCGAGTCACGGAGTGCCTGGCGCTGGCGTAGCAGGTCCCAGCACTGGTCGAGCTCGGTCTCGACGCGCCGCAGCCGTTCGTGCTCATCGGCCGTCGAGATCTCGCCTGCAGCCAGCTGCTGGCGCAGCGTGTGCTCGGTGTTGACCAGCTCGCTGATGCGGTGTCGGATGTCGACGTCGTCGGCCATGTGCCCACGGTAGTCGGTGCCGTCAGCCACCTCTCCGCCAGCACGTTCCCACGGCCTCGGCCGTTTTCTGGAGCGGGCGCCTGCTCGGGTACTGTGTGCTCGCGCTTCGCCACGGCGGGTGCACCCGGCCAGGTAGCTCAGTTGGTACGAGCGTCCGACTGAAAATCGGAAGGTCGGCGGTTCGACCCCGCCCCTGGCCACCCAGAGCGCGCCCAACATGAGCCCGGATACTCAGGGCTGCTGAGTTCGCGGACCGTAGGTACTCACACCCAGCGCATGAGGCACTGGTCCTCATGACGATCTACGCCGACGCCACACGCTGCCCGGACTGCCGTGCCGTTCTCCCGCAGACCCCGGAGGTCTGCCCGGTCTGCTCGCTTCCGCTCACCGGCGACACTGCGGGAGCCCTCTTCCGGACGTTCCAGGAGGCCGACCGACTCCTCGGCTCGCTGCGCGACCAGAAGCGACCGGTTGCCCTCCCCTCCGTGGCGACGCTCCCTGCCGGCGGACGTCTCGACAGCATCGAGCCCTACCCGGCACCTCGACGTCCCGCGGCCCCGATCGAGGCTCCGCGCGTCACGGGGTCGTCCGTCCCGCGGATCCTGTTGTCGCTCGGGGCCTTGTGCCTGCTGGTGGCGGCGGTGACCTTCCTGGCGGTCGCGTGGGGCTGGCTCGGTGTCGGGGGCCGGACCCTCGTCCTGGTCGCCCTCACCGGAGCCTCATCGGGACTGTCCGTCGCGCTGGTCCGGCGCGGGTTGCGCCTCGCCGGTGAAGCGCTGTCCGTGGTCGCTCTCGGGCTCGTGGCCATCGACTTCGTCGGCGTGCGTCACGCCGGCTGGCTCGGCACCATCGACGACGCGCAGCTCACCTTCGCGACCGGGGTTGCCGTCGCGACCGGAGCCCTCCTCATGCTCGTGGCCACCGCCGATCGGCCGCTCGTGGCTCCGGCTGTGGTCGCGCCCTTCGCCACGCTGGCCGCCGGCCTCGGCGCCCAGGCGGACGTCGATCACCTCGTCCCGACGGTCGTGACGGTCGCCGTGCTGCTCGGCTGGGGCAGGGTCGGAACCCTCCTGCCGAGCCGACCTCTCCAGGTGACGTCGCTCGTCGTCGGCGGACTCGGCTGGGCGGGTCTGCTCGTGGCGGCCGTCGCGCAGCTCGAGGGTCTCCCGATCACCGTCGCCGGGTACGTCGGCCACCTGGACGGCTGGCCGCTCCTCGCCGCCACGGTCCTCGCCGTCGCCGTCGGACCCGTGACCGGTATGCGCCGCGGAGTCGACGTCGGCGGGTACGCCGTGGCCGGCCTCATCGGCACCTACACGGTCCTGATGCCGGTCCTGGACAACGAGCGGACGGCGATGGTTGCGGCGGTGCTGACGGCGTCCGCTCTCTGGGTCGGCCTGCTGCTCGTGGCGCCGGCCAGGCTCCGCCCGGCCACCTTGCTCCCTCTCGGCGGCACTCTGGTCGTCCCGTCGGTCGCCTCGGCGTACCTGCTGTCGGTCGCCGCCACCGCGATGTTCTCGGTGGGCGAGCCGTTCAGCCAGCCGTTCGACGTCCGGATCGCAGCCGGTGCGACCGAGGTCTCCCCTCTGCTTCTGCTCCCCAGCGCACTCACGATCGCCGCAGCGGGGTGCGCCATCGCGCGGCTGGTGATCCAGGTACGTCGTGCCGCGTGGCTCCTCGCTCTCGGGTGCGCCGCCGTCCTCGGCGTCTTCGCCACCCTGCCGCTGTACGACGTCCCGCTCGCGGTGGTCGCCGGGATCCTCGTCCTGGCAGGAGTCGGCGGGTTCGTGGCTGCGGAGTCGATGCACGGGTCGGCGGCCGACCAGGTCCGCCTCGCCGTGCTGGTCCTGACCACCGGAGCCACGCTGGTCGCCCTGCCCAGCGACCTGATGGTCAGCCTCGTGCTGCTCGTCGCCTGTGTCATGTCCGCCTACCTCATGGTGCGCACCGACTCGACCGGCGAGGCGGCCTGCCTGTGCTTCCCGATCGCCTTCGCCGCCCTGGTCTGGGCCGGCGGCAACGTGATGGGCGTCGACGAGCAGGTGCGCGCGATCCCCGTCCTCCTGGTCGTGGGTGGCCTCGCGATCTGGCGTCCGCAGGTCGAGCTCGAGGCGTCCGCGGCGTTCGCCGCCGCGCTGGTCTCGGCAGCGTCGGTCCTGACGGCCGACGACGTGAGTGTCGCCCTGGCCGTGTACCTGACGGTCGCCGGCGTCCTCGTGACGGCTTCCTCGATCGTGAACCCGAGCCGCCGCGCACTGGCCTGGCCGGGCGGGGTGCTGTTGGCCGCGGCGACCTGGGTGCGCCTCTACGACCTGGACGTCCACGTTCCCGAGGCGTACACCCTCCCGTCGGCGCTCGCCCTCGTCGTCGTGGGCGCGTGGCGACTCCGCAAGGACGACCGGTCGGCGACCCTGACGGTCCTGACCCCGGGACTCGCGCTGGCGACCGTGCCCTCACTGCTCGCGACGCTCGACGACCCGTACTCCCTGCGCGCCCTGCTGCTCGGCCTCGCCTGCCTGGTCCTCACGCTCGTGGGCGCAGCACTGCGATGGAGCGCTCCCCTCGTCGTCGGCGCGGCGGTCGGCGGGGTGCTCGTCCTCCGCGAGCTGGCGCCGTACGCCGCGCAGGTGCCGACCTGGCTCACCATCGGTGTCTCGGGCGCCCTGCTCCTCGGGGCCGGCATCACCTGGGAGAGCCGGATGAACGACGTCCGGCGCGCATCGCGCTACGTCGCCGCCCTGCGCTGATCGGATCGTGCGCCGCCTCACCGAGGAGGGATTCCCGGCGCACGCCGTCGCCGCACTATCGTGAACGGAGGGTCACCCCACCCCTCGTGGCCCGCCGCCTCGCCACCCACCCGCTGTGGCGCGATCGAAAGAGGTCCTCATGCCTGCGGAGTCCGCCGACCCCTCGGTTCCAGCTGCGACGCCCGCTCCGGGCGGCGCACTCGACAGTGTCGACGGGATCGACGGCGTCGACGTCTTCGAGCTCGGCGCCGAGCACGAGCAGGTCGTGTTCTGCAACGACCCGGCGTCCGGTCTCAAGGCCATCGTCGCCCTCCACTCGACGGCGCTGGGCCCGGGTCTGGGCGGTACGCGCTTTTACCCCTACGCATCGACCGCGGACGCCGTCCGCGACGCGCTGAACCTCTCACGCGGGATGTCCTACAAGAACGCCCTGGCCGGCCTCGACCTCGGCGGAGGCAAGGCCGTGATCATCGGCGACCCGCTCAAGGACAAGACCGAGGCCCTGTTGCGTGCCTACGGCCGCTTCGTGCAGTCGCTGAACGGCCGCTACATCACCGCCTGCGACGTGGGGACCTACTGCTCCGACATGGACGTCATCGCACGTGAGTGCGACTACGTCACCGGCCGCACCCTGGCGCACGGCGGAGCCGGCGACTCGTCGGTGCTCACGGCGTACGGCGTCTTCGAGGGCATGCGCGCGAGCGCCGAGGCGGTCTGGGGCTCCCCGACGCTTTCGGGTCGGACGGTCGGCGTCGCCGGCGTCGGCAAGGTCGGGCACCACCTGGTCAGGCATCTCGTCGACGACGGCGCGCAGGTGGTGGTGACGGACGTGAACCCGGCCGCCGTCGAGGCCATGGTCGCGGAGTACGGCGCGACGGCCGTCGCCGACGCCGACGCCCTGGTCCGGGCCGAGATCGACGTGTACGCACCGTGCGCCCTCGGAGGTGCCCTCACCGACGAGGTGGTCGACGTGCTGACCGCCAGGATCGTGTGCGGCGCGGCGAACAACCAGCTCGAGCACCCGGGCATCGAGAAGGCCCTCGCGGACCGCGGCATCCTCTACGCCCCGGACTTCTGCGTGAACTCGGGTGGGGTCATCCAGGTCGCCGACGAGCTCGAGGGCTTCGACTTCGACCGCGCCCAGCTCCGGGCCGGTGGCATCTTCGAGACGACCAAGGCTGTCTTCGCGCTCGCCGAGGCCGAGTCGGTGACCCCGGCCGAGGCCGCCGACCGGCTCGCGGAGCGTCGGATGCGCGATGTCGGGCGGCTCCGGAGTGTCTACCTGCCCGACCGCTGAGCGGTCGAGCCGTCCGGAGCAGGTGAGGGCGCGCAAAAAACCTGACCGAGTGGTCAGGGTTGGACCAGCAGTGGGTCAGTCGCGCGACGGCTCGGCGTAGCCCGCCCAGTCGTCGTACTCGTCCGCCGACTCGTCGGTCTCGGACTCGCTGTCGGTATCGCTGTCCGGATCGCTGTCACTGTCACCGTGCAGCTCGCGTGCCAACGCCCCGAAGTCCGTCTCGTGAGTGCGGTACTTCAGGTCGCGGGCGACCTTCGTCTGCTTGGCCTTAGCTCGGCCGCGCCCCATAGGGTCGACCCCCTCGCACGCTGGGCCGGGGCCACGGGAGAACTCACCGAGGCCTACCGGTCTGTTCGGTCATCTGTCGTGGAGGCAACGCTACCGAATGGGTGGCTGTTCCCGCACACCCCCCGCCAGAAACACGCCCGGACGACGCGTCGCGGGCGCACCTCCGAGCGGCCGGGGTCTACCAGCCGGGGTACTGACCGGTCAGCGCGACCTGGCCACCGTTGCGGTCGGCAAGGGCCGCCTGGCCCGCCGGCCAGGCTGTGACGCCGTGGTCGGCGAGGGCCCGCACGGCCCGGTCGACGTCGGAAGCCGGAACGAGCGCGACCATGCCGACCCCGCAGTTCAAGGTGCCCTCGAGGTCGCCCTGGGAGAGCTCGCCCACCCGGCGGACGAGGTCGAAGACGGGCGCCGGCGTCCAGGTCGAGCGGTCCAGGGTCACCGAGAGCTCCTCCGGCACGACCCGGGCGAGATTGGCCGCCAGACCGCCGCCGGTGATGTGCGCCATGGCATGGACGTCGACCGATCGGGCGAGTGAGAGGCACGCCTGGGTGTAGATGCGGGTCGGCTCCAGGAGCTCCTCGCCGAGGGTCCGGCCCAGCTCGGGAACGTCGCGGTCGAGCGTCCAGCCGGCCTGCTGGAGGAGGACGTGCCGGACGAGGGAGTACCCGTTCGAGTGCAGGCCGCTCGAGGCCATCGCCACCACGACGTCACCGGGGCGTACCCGGCCCGGACCGAGCAGGTTCGCGGCCTCGACCACGCCCGTGGCCGCGCCGGCCACGTCGTACGCGTCGGGTTCCATGAGGCCGGGGTGTTCGGCCGTCTCGCCTCCCACCAAGGCGCAGCCGGCTTCGACGCACGCCTCGGCGATGCCCTTGACGATGGCCGCGATCCGCTCCGGCTCCACGCGGCCGCAGGCGATGTAGTCGGTCATGAAGAGGGGCTCGGCTCCACAGACGACGAGGTCGTCGACGACCATGCCGACCAGGTCGAAGCCGATGGTGTCGTGCACGTCCATCGCCTGCGCGATCGCGACCTTGGTGCCGGCTCCGTCCGTGGACGTCGCCAGGATGGGCCGCTGGTAGCGGGTCAGCGCGGCGGCGTCGTACAGGCCGGCGAAGCCGCCGAGGGTGCCGATCACCTCGGGTCGGTCGGTCTTGGCGACCCAGGCCTTCATCAGGTCGACGGCCTTGTCGGCCGCATCGATGTCGACGCCGGCCGCGGCGTAGGCACCGGGACCCGGCGAGGTGGGCTCTGTCACGCGGCTCTCTCCGGAGTCAGGGGTTGTTGAGGACGGGCAGCGCCCGCCCGGTGATCGGCGAGCTCAGGCTGGCCTCGAGGAGGTGCTTGCCGAGCAGGCTCTCGTCGGGCAGGGGCACCGGGTACTCGCCGGTGAAGCACGCCAGACACAGTGAGGTGGGCTCCTGGCCGGTGGAGGTGATCATCCCCTCGAGGGAGATGTAGCCCAGGGAGTCGGCGCCGACACTGGCGGCGATCTCGTCGACGTCCAGCCCGTTGGCGATCAGCTCGGCGCGGGTGGCGAAGTCGATCCCGTAGAAGCAGGGCCACTTGACCGGCGGGCTGCTGATCCGGAGGTGCACCTCGGCCGCGCCGGACTCGCGGAGCATGCGGATCTGGGCGCGCTGGGTGTTGCCGCGGACGATCGAGTCGTCGACCACGACGAGGCGCTTGCCGCGGACCATGTGCTCGAGCGCGTTGAGCTTGAGCCGGATGCCGAGCTGGCGCAGGGTCTGGCTCGGCTGGATGAACGTGCGGCCGACGTAGGCGTTCTTGACGAAGCCCTGGCCGAACGGGATGCCGCTCTCCTCGGCGTACCCCGAGGCGGCGGGCGTGCCGGACTCCGGCACCGGCATCACAAGGTCGGCCTCGACCGGGAACTCGCGCGCCAGCTGACGGCCCATCTCCACCCGCGCCTGGTGGACGCTGCGGCCGCTGATGGTGGCGTCGGGCCGGGCCAGGTAGACGTACTCGAAGACGCAGCCCTTGGGCTCGGCGTCGGCGAACCGGTGGGAGCGGAGGCCGTTCTCGTCGATGACGATCAGCTCTCCAGGCTCGATCTCCCGGACGACGCTGGCGCCGACGGTCGCCAGGGCGGAGTCCTCGCTGGCGACGACCCAGCCGCGGTCGAGCCGACCGAGGACCAGGGGCCGGATGCCTTGGGGGTCGCGCGCGGCGTACAGCGTGTTCTCGTTCATCCAGACGAACGAGAACGCGCCGCGGAGCAGGGGCAGCACCTCGAGTGCGCGCTGCTCGAGGGTGGTGTCGGGGTGGTGGGCCAGCAACGCGGTGACCAAGGAGGTGTCGTTGGTCGCGGACTCGATGCCGCGCCCGTGCAGCTCCAGCTCGCCGCTGGGACCGGGAAGGTCGGCGACGAGCTGGCGCAGCTCGTGGGTGTTGATCAGGTTGCCGTTGTGGCCGAGGGCGATCGAGCCCTCATCGGTCGGGCGGAACGTCGGCTGCGCGTTCTGCCAGGTGCTGGCCCCGGTCGTGGAGTAGCGAGCGTGGCCGATCGCGAGGTGGCCCTTGAGCGACTCGAGCGCGGAGTCGTCGAAGACCTGGGAGACGAGTCCCATGTCCTTGTAGACCAGGATCTGCCGTCCGTTGCTCACCGCGATGCCGGCGGACTCCTGGCCGCGGTGCTGCAGCGCGTAGAGGCCGAAGTAGACGAGCTTGGAGACCTCCTCGCCCGGCGCCCACACCCCGAACACGCCGCACGCGTCCTGGGGGCCCTGGTCCAACGGGTCGAGGGCCGCGGTGAGCCGACCGTCGCCGCCTCGGCGGCTCTGGGGTGGTCGCACGGTGGTGAGTCTAGGTGAGGGCCTCGCTGGGACCGGCATCGGCGCGGCGAGCGCGGGCACGTCGATCCGCTGTCGGCATGCACTCGTCGCGGTGTCCGATTCCCGCCAGAACCCAGTGCCGCTATAGGTCATCGTGGGGGCATGACCACCACCACGAACACCCTGACCGTGCACGCGATCGACCCGGCCCGGCTCGACGCCGTGCGGCAGGCGGGAGAGGACGGGTGGGGCAACGCGCTCACGCCGTACGCCGCGAGCGGGGAGGGCGAGCCGCTGCGGTGCTGCCTGAGGTTCGCCCGCGCGGGTGAGTCCATCGCACTCATCTCGTTCGCGCCGTTCGAGCAGGCGTCGCCCTGGCGGGAGGTCGGGCCGGCCTACGTGCACGCCGAGCGCTGCGACGGGCACGGCGACGGCTCGCTGCCCGAGGAGCTGCGGCGCGGACCGCGCGTGCTGCGTACCTACCGTGCCGACGGGTCGATGAACTACGAGCACAACACGCTGGTCGGCGACCAGGATCTCGAGTCCCTGCTCGACGGGCTGCTGAGCGAGCCCGACGTCGCGACGGTGCACGTGCGGACCGTGCTGCCGCAGTGCTTTCTGTACGCCGTGACGCGCTAGAGGTCGCCCAGCTTCTGGAGCAGCAGCGCCTCGGCGTGGACGACCCGCTCGAACTCGGCGAGGTGCAGCCCCTCGTTGGCCCCGTGGGCGCGGGTGTCGGGGTCCTCGACACCGGTGACCAGCACGCTGGCGTCGGGGAACGCCTCGAGGAACTCCGCGATGAACGGGATGGAGCCGCCGACGCCCATGTCGATCGGCGCCGTGCCGCCCCAGGCGTCGGTGAACGCCGCGCGCGCGGCGTCGTACGCCGGCCCGGTCGCGTCGAGCTGGGTCGGCTCCGCGGCGTCGACCGGCGTGATCGTGAGCTCGGCTCCCCAGGGCACGTTCTTCTCGAGGTGTCGGGTGAGCGCGTCGCGGGCGTTGGCCACCGAGTCGCCGGGAGCGATCCGCATGCTGAGGCG
>DATBDF010000038.1:0-9301 GCA_036270075.1 Nocardioides sp. | reverse complement strand
TGTCCGGCCGCGACGTGGTGCACCGCCCCGATCAGGTCCTGCCCCGTGGCCTCCTTGAGGATGTAGCCGGACGCCCCCGCCATGATCGCCGCGAACAGCGCCTCGTCGTCGTCGTACGACGTGAGGATCAGCGCCTTGATGTGCGGGTCGACGGCCCGCACGTCCCGGCAGACGTCGATCCCGGACCCGTCGGGGAGCCGGGCGTCGAGGATGGCGACGTCGGTGCGCAACGCAGGGATCCGGGCCGTGGCCTCGGACGCCAGCGCGGATTCGCCGACCACCTCGATGTCCCCGGAGGACTCCAGGAACGTCCTGAGGCCCTGCCGGACCACCTCGTGGTCGTCCAGGAGGTAGACCCGGGTGGTCGTCTTCTCGTCGCTCATGCCGTCCTGACGTCCCTTCGCGGTTGGTGCAGCTGTACCACGGTGTCGACCCGGTCGAGCCCGATCGGCTCGTGGGTGATCCACACGACCGCCCGCCGCCCATCCTCCCGCAGCACCTGTTCGGCCAACAGCGTCGCGGATGCGTGATCCAGGTGTGCGGTGGGCTGGCGGTCGCTCGATGGCCCTAGGTCATCGCAGTCGATGACTCTGGTCGACTCGAAGCGATGACGATCTTCTCTGTCGGCTTGTGCATCGTTTCACGAGCATGGAGACATGGGACCCGGATGGTCCGGAGGCCCATCGCAAGAAGGTGAATCATCATGCGCGCCACACTCGACAAGCTGATCTCGTGGGGCGGGGTCCTGCTGGCTACCGTCCTGCTCATCGCCGGTGGTCTGCTGACCTGGGCCAACGTCTTCATCGGGAACCAGGTCCACGACCAGCTCGCGGCCCAGCACATCACCATGCCCACGGAGAAGACCGGGCTGTCCGAGCTCCCCCAGGCCGACCAGAAAGCGCTGGCGCCGTACGCCGGTCAGCAGATGACCACCGGTGCGCAGGCACAGGCGTACGCCGACCACTACATCGCGGTCCACCTCGACGGTGTCGCCGACGGCAAGACGTACTCGGAGGTCAGTGGCGAGTACGTCGCCAAGTACGCCGACGACCCGAAGGCAGCGGCCAGCCCGGAAGGTCAGGCCCTGGCCGCCCAGCGCCAGACGCTGTTCATGGGTGAGACCCTGCGTGGGCTCCTGCTCTACGCGTACGCCTTCGCCACGATGGGCACGATCGCCGGTTACGCCGCGATCGTCTCCTTCGCCGCCGCGGCGCTCCTGATCGTGCTGGTCGGATTCGGGTTCTGGCACTCGCGCCGTTCCCGCCTCTCCGTGGCCGACGAGGGCCAGCTGGTGGGCGCGCACGTCTGACTCCGCGGTCCATGCCATGTCGGCCGGCGCTCGGGCGCCGGCCTTCTGGCACGTCAGCGGCCGGTCCTGCCGTCGATCTGCTCGCGGATGATGTCGGCGTGCCCGGCATGGCGGGCGGTCTCGCCGACGACGGCGAGGATGGCCCACCGGAGGTCGCGGACCTTCCCGTTGTGCTGCACGGGCGAGGACGGATCCCCCAGCCCACGCATCACCTCGTCGCTCGCCGCACAGGCCGCGCGGTACTCCCGCCTCAGGTCGGTGAGGCTCACGGCCGGGTCGACAGCCATCGAGCGTTTGCCCCGGCTCGGCTTTCCGCCGCCGACGATCTGCTCGAACCACTTCGCCTCGACGAACGTGAGGTGCTGGAGGCGCCCGGCCAGATTGGTCCCGGTCGGCACCGTGCTGCGGCGTGCCTCCTCCTCGCTGAGGCCGGCGAGCTTGTCCAGGACGCTCGTGCGATGACGGTGCAGCGTCGCGAGGAGCGCCTCGAGCTCTGCGCTCATGGAAAACCCTACGAATACCCGGGGACCTGGACGCGAGAAAGGGATATCGGTAATATTGGACGGTGATATCCGAATTCGAAAAGAAATGTTCCAACCAGAGTATAGCAGATATCAATTCATATGACCAGACCGTGATTCCCCGGCGGGCATGAGGCCCGCCCGTCGCCAGGGACGCTCGCGCGCTCGTCCGTGCGGGCAGGGCCGTCCCCACCTGACGTGAGGCACCCGCGAGTCCGCGGGACCTCGCGGTGGCTGCCTGTGCAGCCACGGAAGTTCGACACCGTCACCAACGAGAGGACCATGCCTTTGAACCATGTGCACGAGAGCTACGCCCACGCCGTGATCGCCGCCCGCATCCTCGACGCGGAGCAGCGGCGGGCCGGGCACCGCCTCGTCCGAGCTCGTCGTCTGAGCCGCAAGGCGGCACGGGCGTCGATCCGGGCCCAGCGCCTGAGCCGCCAGGCGGCCCTGGCGCAACGACAGGCACGCGTCGTCAGCGCACGCGTCACCTAGCACCTCGACCACGTCAACCTGCTGCACCGGGGCGGTCCGCATCGCGGGCCGCCCCGGCCTCGCGTGGTGCTCGTCAGGCGTTCAGCGACGCGGTCCCGGGCAGGCTGATCTCGAAGACATGAGCCAGTCCGTCCGCGGGCGGGTGGTAGCCGGCATCTCCACCGTGTCCTCGCGCGATCTCGCGCACGAGGTACAGCCCGAGCCCGGTGGCGCCCGTCGGGCCCGCGACCGCGAAGCGCTCGAACAGATGGGGCACGAGCTCGACCGGGACCCCGTCACCCGCGTCGCTGATGCGGATGCGTACGTCGCCGTCGTCGACGATCCCCGACAGACGGACCGGCGGTCGGCCGTGACGGACGGCGTTGTCGAGCAGGTTGTCGACCGCCTGACCGAGCCGCACGACGTCCACCCGCACCACGATGTCGTCCGGCACGTCGACGTCGATCTGGACGTCGAGTCCGCCGGCGAGGCCACGCGAGCGCGCACCCTGGAGGAGGTCGACGAGCGCCACGCCCTCGAACCTCAGCGCCAGGGAGTCGGCGTACACGCGCGACGCCGTCCCGAGGTCGGTGGCCAGGCGGCGGAGGCGGTCGGCGCTGCTCCGGATGCCGTCCAGCAGCCCCTCGCGTTCCGCCGCCGACAGCGCCTCCCAGTCGGCGATGAGCGTGCCGGCGGATCCGTCGATCACGGCCGTGGGCGTGCGCAGCTCATGCGCGGTGACGGCCAGGAGCTGCACCCGCTGCTCCAGCAGCTTCCGGCGCTCCTCCTGGTACTCCCGTTGGTCCGTCTGGTCGCGCGTGACCTTGGCGAACCCGATGTGGCGGCCGTCGTCGTCGTAGACCGGGCTGATCACGACGCTCGCCCAGAACCGACTTCCGTCCTTGCGCTCCCGCCAGCCCTCCTCGGCATAGCTGCCCTCCCGCAGTGCCGCCTCGAGGTTCCGGCTCGGATGCCCCGTGGCGCGATCCTGCGCTGGGTAGAACACCTCGAACGAGCGCCCGACGATCTCGTGCTCCGCGTACCCCTTGATCCGCTCGGCGCCGGCGTTCCAGCTGACCACGCGGCCATCGACGTCGAGCAGGAAGATCGCGTACTCACCGACGGCGGTGACCAGGCGGCGGAAGTTCTCCTCACTGCGACGTAGGTCACTCTCCATGGCGCGCTGAGCCGTGACGTCGTGGACCTGGGCGAAGACGTAGAGCACTTGGCGCTCGAGATCGCGAATGGGAGCGAGCGTGGCGCGAACCACCCGCGAGGGCTCCTCGCCGGGAAGGGCGGGGACGCGGTGCTCGAACGACGTGAGGTCCTCGCCGAACAGGGAGATGTCCTCGAGCCGGCGATCCAGGTCGTCGCCGCCTCCGACGGTCAGCCGGCCGTAGTCGACTCCCACGAGCTCGGCGGGGGTGGTGCCCATCAATCCGGCGAGGGCCCGGTTCGCGCGGACGATGGTGCCGCTGGAGGTGAGCGTGGCCATCCCGATCTCGGCGCGGTCGAAGAGGTCCCGGAACTGCTGGACGTGCTCGGTGAGGACGGCCTGCTCCTGCGTGAAGGCCACCTGCTCACGCGTGTACGGCGGCCGGGTGGTCACCATGAGGTCGTCCGCCACGTCGAGGGTCGGTGTCTGCCCGGTGCGCGTGGCGCCGCTCACCAGGTCGAGGCTGCGCATGAGCCGGTCGGGGAGGTCCTCGAGGCGGATCGACTTCTCGACGAAGTCGGCGGCCCCGAGCTCCACCGCGCGAGCCGCCAGCCCACGTTCGTCGAACCCGGTGAACATCACCACGCGCGTGGCGGGGGAGAGCGCCAGGACGGCCGGCAGTGCCTCGATCCCGTCCACCTTCGGCATCGAGGTGTCCAGCAGCAGCAGGTTGGGCTCGTGCCGGTAGGCCAGGAGGATCGCCTCGTCGCCGTCGCTGCCCTCGGCCACGACCTCGAACCCGGACGACTGCAGGCGTCGGCGCACGAGCGACCGCACCTCCATCGAGTCGTCGACGAGGACGATGGAGGGGCGCAGACCGCCGGTGACGCCGCTCACTGGCTCCCCGTTACCCCTTTCCACACCTGGCATGTTCGCATCCGGATGACGAATCGGCATCCGGGCGAGGACGTGACGGCGTACGAACGGGGTTCAACCCCGGCGACCGCGGCGGAGCGCCCTGCCCGGACGCTCACCGGTCGGCGCGCCGTCGCGGAGCGCCACGACCCCGTTCACGACCACGTCCCGTACCCCGCGGGAGAGCTGGTGCGGCTCGGAGAAGGTCGCCCGGTCCCCGACCGTCGCGGGGTCGAGAACGACCAGGTCGGCGGCGTGTCCGGGCTCGAGGACGCCGCGGTCGGTGAGCCCGAACGTCGACGCCGGCAGGGACGTCAT
Source organism: Nocardioides sp. (assembly GCA_036270075.1). Taxonomy (GTDB): domain Bacteria; phylum Actinomycetota; class Actinomycetes; order Propionibacteriales; family Nocardioidaceae; genus Nocardioides. Next base: position 4,608 of record DATBDF010000038.1, on the reverse strand, counting down.
CCGGCGAACGGCGTCCGGCAGAGTCAGCAGGCCGAGCTCGCGCGTGTAGTGACCGAGCACCCGGGCGAACGAGCCGTACGCGCGCGGATGCGTCGGGGAGTCGAGGCTTCGGCCCACCGGCGCGATCGACGCGGCGTCGGAGCAGATGCCCACCCACGGGAGGGCCAGCTGGCGGCGCAGGTTGTCCTCGCTCATCGAGTGGAACGCCGTGAACACCGACGTGCGCTCCGAGGCGATCACGTCCAGCGCCGTGTCGACCGGGTCCTCGCCACGGTCGGCGGCGATCTCGGCCAGCGTGTGGCCCTGCCACCGGGCGTTGTCGGGGTGCTTGAGCCGGAGCAGCAACACGTCGTCCGCGCTCGGGGTGTCGCCGTACCGTCCGAGCGCGACCATGTCGGCCCGGATCCGGGGGCGTACGTCGGGGTCGACCAGCCGGTCGTAGAGGGCGTCGGCCCCACCCTCGTGCCAGCCGGCCGGGATCGTCGAGGAGAGCCCGGTGCCGCTGCGGGTGTACGGATACACGTCGGCACCGATCGGTACGCCCTCGTCGCGGGCGTCCTGAAGCCTGGCGAGGGCCTGCTCCATCAGCGGCCACTGGGGCTTGCCGGCGGCCTTGAGGTGCCACATCTCCCCGTGCACCCCCGAGCGCCGGACGATCTCGAGCAGCTCGTCGATGGCGCCGAGCAGGCCGGCGCCCTCGTCCCGGACGTGCGACGCGTACGTCCCGCCGTACCGCCCGGCGACCTCGCACAGCGCGACCAGCTCGTCGGTGCCGGCGTAGCTGCCGGGTGCGTAGATCAGCGACGACCCGATGCCGAGAGCGCCGTCAGCCATCTCCTCGGCCACCAGGGCGCGCATGATGTCGAGCTCCGCCTCGGTGGTGGGCCGGTCCTCGTAGCCCACTGCGTGGATGCGCAGGGTCTCCGCGCCGATCAGGGACGCGACGTTCTGCGTGCAGCCGGAGCGCTCGACGGCGGCGAGGTACTCCGACAGCCGCGTCCAGGTCACCTCCACGCCGTGCTCCGCCGCGTCCTGCTCCAGCGCGGCTCGGGCAGCAGGCGGAACGGGCCCCATCGACTCGCCCTCGCCGAAGATCTGCGTCGTCACGCCCTGCACCAGCTCACCCAGCGACGTGCCGTCCTCGAGCACCGAGAGGTAGGAGTGGGACAGCGGGTTGATGAAGCCCGGAGACACGACCAGCCCGCGCGCGTCCAGGACGGTGGCGGCCTGCTCGTCGGCAGGCAGGTCGCCGACGGCCACCACGCGGTCGCCGGCGACCGCCACGTCCGTGGCGCGTGGCTCACTGCCGCGCCCGTCGAGCACGAGTCCGTGGCGGACGATCAGGTCGTACATGGGGTCCTCTCGTCGAGCTCCGGGCTGGCCCGCCGGAACCGGCGGGCGTGCTCCAGGAACGTGGTGAAGAGCCGGAGGTGGGCGGCGTCGGCCGCGTGCAGGTCCTCCGGGTGGTACTGCACGGCGACCAGCCAGTAGTCGTCGGCGTCCCACTCGATGGCCTCGATGCATCCGTCCTCGGCCCAGCCGGAGGCGACGAGCCGGTCACCGAGGCGGGCGATCGCCTGGTGATGTGCCGTGTTCACGCGGAGGTGGGTGACGCCGCTGATCGCCGCCAGCCGCGAGCCCTCGAGCAGCCGGAGCTCGTGGGCGAGCACGGTCCGGTCGGCGGGGCCGCGGTGGTCGAGCGGTCCACCCGGCAGGTCCTGGACCAGGCTCCCGCCGAGGGCGACGTTGATCAGCTGGAGCCCCCGACAGACTCCCAGGACCGGGATCTCACGCTCGAGGCAGCCGTCCAGCACGGCGTACTCGAAGCCGTCGCGCGCCTCGTCGATGACCGTCGCCGGATGCACCGGTTCGCCCCACCGCGCCGGGTGCGGGTCCGGCCCACCGGGCAGCACCAGTCCGTGGAGACCCTCGAAGAAGTCGTCGTCGAGAGGCACGTGGTCGAGCGCCGAGACCAGCCGGAGCGAGGCGCCGGCCGAGGCCAGGGTCTCGAGGATCGCCCCGCGTACGCCGAGCTGGCCCGGGTTGCGCGGCAGGTCGTACCCGAGCGTGACCGCGACGGTGGGACTGGTGCCCGTCACCTGATCCTCCTCAGGACGCCAGGGAGGGGCGTGGAGGCCGCAGCTCGCTCATCACCCGGAGCCCGGGCTCGGCCCGCCGGATGCTTCCGATCGTGTTGACCAGCGCCGCGGCGGTCGCCAGGTCGCCGTGCAGGCCGCCGGGGACGGTGAGGTGCAGGTCCGGATCACCGGTCAGCCGGACGTCGTCGCGGGAGGGTCCGATGCCGACCGCCATCTGCAGGTGCAGGCGCACGCGCTCGACCCCGTCGGCGACCACGACGGCGACCTGGTCGATGCCCGCGACCCGGCCGGACTCGATCGTGCCGAAGGCGGACGGGGTCGGCGCCGCGGCGACCACCGGCTCGATGGTCTCGGTGGTACCCGACGGGTCCCAGCCCAGCGCGGCCGCGACGGCCTGTGCCGACTCGGTGAGGCCGACGTGCCCCATCGAGCCCGCGGCGACCCGGCGGTCGAACTCCTCGCGGGTGATACCCGCGCCGACCTTGGCCTGGAGGGGCTCGCGTCGCAGCCCGGCGTCCTGCACCCGGTGGACGTGCACCGAGTCGACCCGCTTCGCTGCTCCGGAGAGGACGACCGGGAGGTAGTCCATCGCGAACCCCGGGTTCACCCCGGTGCCGACGACCGCGACGCCCGCCGACCTCGCGGCACCGTCCAGACGGGCGGCCGCCTCCGGCGCCTGCACCCAGGGATAGGAGAGCTCCTCGCAGGAGGACACGACGTGGGCACCGGACTCGACCGCGGCGAGAAGCTCGGGGAGGCACCGGGCGAGGGACGAGGAGGTGGTGTGGGTGACGACGAGGCCATCACCGGTCACCGCAGCGTCCGGGAGGCCCGCGACGACCCGCAAGGCTTCCGCCGCCTCCTCACCGAGCACCGAGCCGATCGACGCCCCGACCAGTGCCGGGTCGATGTCGCAGGCCGCGACGAGCCGCAGGTCCTCGCGCTGGAGCAACAGCCTGACGACCTCGCGTCCGATGGCGCCGAGCCCGACGTGGGCGACGTGTACCCGGGTGTCCGTCATCTCTTCTTGTCCTTCGCCTTCCTCGTCCTCCGGCCGGTCGGCCGCGTGGTCGGTGCTGGCGCGGGGTCGTCCTGCTGCTGCGCGCCGTACGGGCGGACCCACCGGTCGGCGATCGAGCCGAAGCGGTCGAGCCGGGCGTCGCCGGTGCGCCCGAGTCGACCCGCGACCTCCGTCGCGAGCGTCTCCACCACCGCCAGGGTGGGGGTCATGGTCTCGAACGGCGACGGTCCGTCCACCTGCGCCGGGAGCACGGCGTCCGCGAGATCCGCGATCGGCGACAACCACGGGTCGGTGATCAGCACCAGCCGGCCCTCCCGTTCGCGCGCGAGCCGCGCGAACTCGAACGTGTCGTGCTCGTAGCGCCGGAAGTCGAACAGCACGACCGTGTCGCCCCGGGTGAGGTCCGCGAGGGCGGCGGCGCGTTCCGCGGCCAGGGACGGCACGTGGTGGACGCCGGAGCGGAACGGGCGCAACAGCGAGGTGAGCAGGGCGGCCAGCAGGTGGCTGGTCCAGCCACCGGTGACGATCACCGGATGGCGCTCGTCGGTGAGCAGCGCGGCCGCGCGCTCGAAGTCCGTCGGGCTGAGCTGCGCGAGCGTCCCGGTGACCGCGTCGGCCAGCACGCTCCCGGCCCGCTTGAGTGGCGCGTGGTCGGAGCTGGCGAGGTGGCTCCGGTAGACCTCCACCGGCGAGAGCACCCGCTCGGAGAGGTCGTCGCGCAGTGCCTGCTGGAAGGCGGCGTAGTTGTCGAAGCCCAGGCGCGCAACGAACCTGCTCACGGTCGGGCCGCTCACGTCGGCGCGCGCCGCGAGCTGGCTGACGGACTCGAGGCCGATCGTGGGAGGTCCGGAGAGGAGCGCGCGCGCCACCTTCCGCTCGGACCGGCTCAGCTCGCCGAGGCTGCGGCGGACGCGCTCGGCGACCCCGAGTGGCGCCGTGGAGCCCGCAGACATGCCCGGAGCGTAACTGATTCATTTCATTCAAGAGTGAACGTTGACCAGAAGTTCTGAATGGTGCTGTACTTCGCCGCGTGTCGACCGAGACCACCCCCACGCCGGCCTTCGCCGGGCCTGGCGTACCCGTCCCGGTCACGCTCATGACGCCTCTCCGCGAGCAGCTGAGACGCGCGGCGGAACAGTACGGCACCCCGTCGTACGTCGTCGACGTGGCCGCCCTGCGACGGGCTGCGTCGGCCGTCGAGTCCGCCTTTCCGGAGCCGTGGGTGCGGCAGTACTCCCTCAAGGCCAACGACCTGCCGGCCATCACCGAGCTCCTCGCGGACCGTGGCTGGGGCCCCAACGTCGTGTCCGGCGGTGAGTGGGCGAGCGCCCGCGCCGCCGGCGTCGCGGCCGACCGAACGACGTTCGAGGGCGTCGGCAAGACCGACGCCGACCTGCTCGCGATCGTCGACGCCGCGACGGCGGGCGAGCCGCTGCGCTGGGTCGCGGTGGAGTCCGCCGACGAGCTGGACCGACTGGCCGAGCTCCA
>DATBDF010000037.1:0-12910 GCA_036270075.1 Nocardioides sp. | reverse complement strand
CCTGCCGGCGGACGGCACCGACTAGTCCCGCGTGGACGCGCCCTGGGAACTGAGGCGGGTGTCGCCGATGCAAGGCACAGGCAACCGGTGCCGTATCGTGGGGCTTGTTGAAGGGATGGCTCTGCAAGCCGTCCTCGCCGCGCACGATGCTGCGGCTTGTATCTCGTAGTCCTGGTTTTCGGTTCGCTGGACATCAGCACAGATGGGTGTCTTCAGCAGCTCGAGGGCACGGTGCCCCCGGCACGAACAAGGGAAACGATCATGGCTCAGGGAACCGTCAAGTGGTTCAACGCCGAAAAGGGTTTCGGCTTCATCGCGCAGGACGATGGCGGCGAGGACGTCTTCGTCCACTTCTCGGCGATCCAGTCCAGCGGTTACAAGTCGCTCGACGAGAACCAGAAGGTCGAGTTCGACGTCACGGCCGGCCCCAAGGGCCCGCAGGCCGAGAACGTCCGCATCTCCTGACTTCACCACGAAGGGCCCCAATCGCACACGCGGTCGGGGCCCTTCGCTTACGGATCGACCTTCGCCGTGGGGAGATCCGGGCGTGCGCCGGACGGCGTACGACGGGCCACCAGTGACGACTAGCCAGGTCGGCCGAGGTCGGCCGAGGTCGGCCGAGGTCGGCCAGCGCAGCACGGAGCGCGCGATCGGTCTGATCCTTGAACGGGTGCCCGTCGGGGTCGTTGGCAACCTGTTCGGCGACGATCCCGCTCATCACGCTGCGCACGAGCGCGAGGTCGACTGCTGCCGTGACACCGGCTGCGGCCAGTCGGTCGACCAGTTCACCCAGCACGGTCAGGGCGACAGCATGACTCTGGTGGCTGGGCTCGAATCCCGGGACCGTGCCCTGAAACATCAGGTGGTACGCCGCTGGCCGACCCACGAGGTGGTCGACGAACTCCACGGCGACGTCGACGACACCCTGCACGGGTCGTCGGGTGGCACGAGCCGCCGCCGGGGAAGGCTCGGCCGCCGCCATAGCTGTCAACAATGACCTGGTGGACGACAGCGCACGACGCGCTGTGGACCGATATCGGCGTGACTCAGGCGTCTGAAGCTGGCAGCCCCACCACCCACCAGAGCGCTCAGGAGCATCGCCGGGTCCAGCGCGCAGCCACCCCAGCACACGACAGCGGCTCGGACGCCGCGTCCCTCGATTCCCGCTGGCAACCACTGGCTCGCACCTTGCCGACTGGCTGCACGGTCGCAGCCAGCAAAGAGCCGCGTCGTTCCACCGGGTTTGCTCTAGGGACGAGCTGTGAGGTGCGTGCCTTCGGTGATGAGTCGGGTGTGTCTCAGAGGTCAGCTGCTCAGGCTCGCTCGGCCTCGACCCTGAGGTGGGAGAGGGTCTCGGTCATGCCTCGGCGCAGGTCGGCGTCGCGGTTGCTGCTGCCGGTCCACTTCTCGGTGAGCCAGGTCATGGCCGCGCCGAGTGGGCGCTCGGCGTCGAAGGACTCGGTGACCCGCGTGCCCGCGGGCGTCGGCTCCATCACGTACCGCCAGGTGTAGGAGCCGATGCCCGGCCCGTTGCGGTTGAAGGCGAACTCCCTGACCCGGCTCGGCGACGGTCACGCGGCCGGCGGCGAGCAGCTGAGCGGGCGGCATGCCGTCGCGGGAGAGATATCCATGCATGTGTGCGGCCGGTGCCTTGCGCGGCTGCCCGGCGTCGATGACGACGACTCGACGGCGTGCACGACCAGGACCAGGGCAGCGGACAGCCCCGCCGCCCCTCCGCCGAGGACGGCGACGTCGTGCTCGCTGCTGGCCCGCTCGTCGTTCATGTCCACGAAACTCCAAGACATCGCACGCCCTGGCAACACGTGTTGCTGTTCCTTGAACGATCAGGTCCAGCCCGCTGACGGGGGCGCAACGGTGCCCCTCTGACAACCTTCGGAGACCCGGAGACTGCGACCTGGATGCGACTCAGGGAACGATCACGATCTGGCCGCGGACCTTGCCTGCTGCGAGGTGGCGGACGGCGTCGGGAACGTCGGCGAGAGGGTAGGACCGCTCGATCGAGGGGACCACCTGGCCCTTGATGGCTAGTTCGGCGAGGCGGTCGAGCCCGGAGTAGTGCTCCTTGTTCAGGATCGACGTCAATCGTTGGGAGACGAACGGCGAGATCGCCGAGGCCTGCAGCTGCCGCCCCATGCCCGGGCTCCACTTGCTGCCGCTCTCCCCGCCAACGATGACCAACGTCCCCTTCGGCTCGAGCGCTCTGCGCAGTCGTGTCACCGCGGTCATGCCGCCGGTGTCGATGACCACGTCGTACCGGTGCGAGCCGTCGGCAAAGTCCTCGCTGGTGTAGTCGATGACGCGGTGCGCCCCGAGTGACGTCACCAGATCGGCCTTTGCAGCGCTGGCCACACCGGTGACGGTGGCGCCCAGCGCGACCGCGACCTGGACGGCGTAGGTCCCCACTCCTCCGGAGGCGCCGATGACGAGCACGTCGGAGCCCTCCGTGACGCCGGCCGCGTCGAGCGCGCGAAGGGCCGTGAGGCCGGAGATCGGCATCGCGGCGGCCTGGGTGAACGTGAGGTTCTCGGGCTTGTGGGTGAGCTTGTCCTCGCGGGCCACGGCGTACTCCGCGAACGAGCCCTGGGCGATGCCGAAGACCTCGTCGCCCACCTTGAGGCGGGTGACCCCAGGGCCGGTCGCGGTGACGGTGCCGGCGACGTCTTGGCCCAGGACCGGGCTCTTCGGCTTGCGGAACCCGAAGCCCATGATCCGCATCAGGTAGGGCTCTCCGGTCATGACGTGGATGACGCCGCGGGCGATTCCTGCCGCTTCCACCTTGACCACGACCTCGTGGTCACCGGGTGTGGGTTGCTCGATGTCCCTCAGGTGGAGCACATCTGCCGAGCCGTACGAGTCCTGCGTGATCGCCTTCATGGTCTTCTCCTGGGTGATGCCGGTTGAGGTGAGGATGTCGTGCTTCCGAGTCAGGTGGCCAGTCGCGTCGTCGGGCGCGGAAGGTGCCGGCGGCCGGGGGTCAGTGCAGGCCATGGCCGTGTCCGGGTCCACCGGCCGACACCGAGACCTGCACGCGGGGTAGGGCGATCGCGGCCAAGGCCGAGACCACCACCATCGCGACGGCCACGGCGGTGAACACCCGCGGGTAGGCGGCGACGAGGCCGGCCTGGGTGGTCAAGTCGCCGGCGACGGCGGTCAGTGCGGCGACGCCGAGGGCAGCTCCGACCTCGTGGCCGGTCATCATCACCCCGGAGGCCAGACCGGAGTGCGCATGGTCGATCCCGTCCATCGCGACGATGGAGATGGCGACGAAGAGCAGCCCGGTGCCTAGCCCGACCACCAGGAAGCCGGGGAGTACGTCGGTCAGGTAGCCGGGGTCGGAGTCCATGTTCGCCAGGAGGGTCGACCCGAGGGCCACGATGAGGAGCCCGACGACGATGACGGCCTTCGGCCCGATGTGGCCGAGCACGTGGGAGGCGGCGGCGGCGCCGAGCGTGATGGTGGCGGCCAGGGGGAGGAACTCGAGCCCGGTGACGACGGGGGAAGACCCGAGGACCTGCTGGAGGAACAGCGAGCTGACGAAGATGATGCCGACGATCGCGGCCGTGATCGCCGCCATCACGGCGGTGGCGGAGGTCAGCGATTGGATGCGCCAGGTGCGCGCCGGCACCAGGGGAGCCGGCACCCGTCGCTCGATGGACCAGAACGCCGTCAGGACGACGACCGAGACGGTCGACCCGAGCACGAACCTCGGGGAGGTCCAGCCGTGGGAGCCTGCGCTCTCGAGGGCGTAGACCAGGGCCAGCAGACCGCTGACCAGCGCAGCGGCTCCAACGGGGTCCACGCTCCTGGCGCCGGGACGCGCGGCTCCGCGGGACACCTTGTGCAGGGTCAGGGCGGCGGCGACCAGACCGATCGGCACGTTGACGAAGAAGACCGAGCGCCAGCCGAACGACGAGGTCAGCAGGCCCCCGACTAGAACGCCGGCGGCGATGCCCATGCTGCCGATGGTGCCCCAGACTGCGAGTGCGGTGGCACGCTGCCGACCCGCGTAGGTAGTCACGATGATTGACAGCGCGGCCGGAGTGAGAAGGGCGGCGCCCGCGCCTTGTGCCGCGCGCGACACGATGAGGGTCGCAGCAGACGAGGCGGTCGCGGAGACGAGAGACGCGGTGGTGAAGACCGCCAGGCCGGACAGGAACACGGTCCGGCGCTCGAACAGGTCCGCGAGGCGCCCTCCGAACAGGAGCAGGCCGCCGGACAGGAGGACGTAGGCGCTGACGACCCACTGGTAGTCGCCGCTCGAGAACGACATCGACCGCCCGATCGAGGGCAGGGCCACGTTCACCACCGAGACGTCCAGGATCACCATGAACTGGGCCATCAGCATCACGGCCAGGGTGGTCCAGGGGCGCCGTACGTCGGGGCCGTGGTCGCCATGGCTGGTGCCGTGGCCGTGGCCATGGCTGGTGCCGTGGCCGTGGCCGTGGCCGGCGTGGCCGACGTGGGTGTGGTCGGCGGTGCCGTGGGTGTCTGCCGCCGTGGGCTGAACGACTGTCCTGTGCGCGTGGTGCGACATCTCGGTCTCCTCGGATTGGTTCTTCGGCCTCCAACGGCCACTGCTCCTACGCTCCCGTTCGCCGGGATTGCTCGCGCCGGCACAATGGCCGGGTTCGGCCCCTGCATCCCCCGTGCGCGGCGCTAGAGGCCCAGCGACATCCCGTTGCGGACGGCGTCGATCGCGGCGTCCGCGAGGGCCGGGCCGGCCAGGGTTTCCGCTGCGGCGCCACGCCAGTGACAGCGGTACGCCGACCAGGCTGTGCCAGGCGACCAGCTCCAGGACGAGATAGGGCAGGGGCAACCCGCCCGAGACCGGGAGGTGCCACAGGCCCCAGAGGACGGACACCAGGACCGCCGTCAGCCACCCTCGCGGCTCGCCGGCCCGGTGCACGTTGCTGTCGAGGGCGCCACCGAAGGTGGCCTCCTCGAGCACGAACGCGAGGGGAAGTAGACGGCAAGGTACTTCGCCACCGTCCCCGCCACGACTAGCACGTCGAACGGCGCGCTCCGCTGACCAGGTGGATTCCCCCGAGATGAGGGCCATCGCGCCGGCGCCGATCACGGTCGGCACGGCTGCCGACCGCAGGACCGCCGCGACTGAGCTCGCCCGGAGCGTGAAAGGCGCCCAGTGCGGCACCGACCCTGGTGGCGAGCCACCAGCCTCGGAGCGACCAGCTGTCTCCATTCCACGCGCTGAGACCGAGGTATGCCGGGTCAGCAGCAACGCGCCCGTCAGCAGGACCCCGCGTCGACCGAACGCCGTACCGTCCGGAGGGCGCACGAACAGCTCATGCAAGCGACGCCGGCGGACGAGCAGCTGGAAGCCGGCGGTGAGCGGGAGGCCCAGCAGCAGGTAGCCCTCGGAGCTGACCGGAAGTGCGAGCCCAGCGCGACCCACACGGCGACAAAGGCGATGACGTCAAGAACGGGCCGGATCCGCGAATGGGAGCGCTCGGCAGGACGGTCACGGCCTGCCGGCCGAGTGGTCGGCGTCGGTGTTCGATCGGCCGTGGCGGTCATGGCAGCCTCGCTCTCCGGTGCGGATGCGGGGTGCGCGTCAGCGCACCGGAGAGCTCCTCCGGACCGCCGCGACCACGTCGTCGATGGCGTGGGCCGACGCGATGGCGCCGGTCAGCTCCATCAGCAGGCCCTCGTGCGAGGACTGCACGACGATGTGGCGGTGGTTGCTGGACAGGGCCGTGAGCCGGTCCTGGGTGGCCGACCAGCCTCCGGTGCCGAGGTTCTCCGAGGCGGTCACCACCTCGAGCGGCTTGGCCTGCAGGGTGGTGAGGGCCTGCGACTCTTCGAACAGCCGCGGGAGGATCGAGACCTCGTCCCGGCCGTTTCTGGCCGAGCGTGCGGTCGACGTCATCGCCTGGACCTCCGCGCCGGCGTTGCCGGGCAGGCCCGCCCCGGTGCCGAGGAACCGGCCGAGGCCGATGCGGGTCAGCGTGGGGAGCAGAGCCAGACCGCGTCGCATGATCGGGTACTGGGAGGAGTAGTTCGCGATCTCGGTCATCTGCTGAGGGCTCGAGCTGTCGAGGAGCACCATGCCCGCGACCTGCTCCGGGTACTGCGCGGCGTACGTCAGGGCGTAGGGGCCGCCGATCGAGTGGCCGACGAGGACGTAGGGGCCGTGCTCGCCGGCCGCGGCGAGGAGGGTGTGCAGGTCGTGCGCTGCGGTGAGGCCGTCTTGGGGGGTGCTGACGTCGTCGCTCCAGCCTTGGCCAGCGCGATCGTAGGCACACACCCGCGTCGTCCGGTTGACCTGCTGGGTGACGCCGGTCCAGGACTGGGAGAACTCACCGAGCCCGCTGAAGAGCACGACCGTGGGACTTCCGCTACCGCGGCAGTCGAGGTGGAGTCGGTGACCGTTGACGAGGTACGTCGCTCCCGGGGCGGCGGCGTACTCGTGCGCGATCCGGAGCTCGGAGACGTCGGCCGTGGTGCCGCCGATCGCGGCGAGCGCCAGTGCGACGAGCATCGGCGTGAGCAGCCAGCGGCCTCGCCCTGTCAGCGATCGACGCATCTGGCGGAACATCCAGACCACGAGAGCGAGCAGCAGGGGGGGCCACACCCAGTTCAGGAGAGTGAGGACTTCGTTCTGCGGCCTGAAGACGATGAGGGCGAGCCCAGTGACGCCCATGGCCGCCGCGGGGACCCGAGCCCACGGTTGGGCCTGGCTGGTCCTCCGGCTGGTCAGTGCGGCCAGCGCGCCCCAGCCGACTCCGAACGCGACCAGGATCGAGCCGGTGACGACGCTCTCGGTCGCCCCGGGGAACACCACGGCGACGAGGACGAGAGCGAGGACGAGGCCGATCGCCAGGGAGCCCGCGATGTTCCGGGCCGGCGATCCGGTGCCGGTACGACGGGTGGGCGCCTGGGCGTGCTCGTCGCCTCGGGTGGGGTGGGTGTGGAGCTTCATCGCGGGCCTCGCTCTCGTGTTCGTGTGGACGACGTCGAGCCTGGCCGCGATGCCGTCCGCTCACCCCGGTCAGATGGCCGGGATGGGCCCGGGCTCGTACTGGTTTCTCGGCGGACCTCGCGGGCGCGGTCGCGGCCGGCGAGGCGGGCGACCAGGTGCAGCGCCATGTCGATGCCGGCACTCACGCCGGCACTCGTGATGACGTCGCCGTCGTCCACGAAGCGGGCCCCTGGACGCACGGCGATGGAGGGATCGATCCGCGCGAGCAGGTCCAAGGACTCCCAGTGAGTCGTGGCAGGGCGCCCGGTCAACAGCCCGGCGGCGGCGTACACCAGCGCTCCGGTGCACACGCTCGTCATCAGCCGGACGTTGGCCCGCTGTCCACGCACCCAGGCGAGGTGGTCCGGGTCGCGCAGTAACCTCCGGCTGCCCGGCCCACCGGGGTGGAGCAGGACCTCGAGCGGGGGCATCGAGTCGAATGAGTCATGGGCGCCCAGCACGAGTCCCTTGGCCGCGCGGACAGGTGTGCCGTCGCGCGAGATGCACCTGACAGCCCACCCGTCCTCCGGGTGCTGGAGCGTCCACGCGGAGAGCACCTCCCAGGGGCCGACCGCGTCGAGCTCCTCGACGTCGTCGAAGAGAAGCACGCCGATGTGTCGGCGGGCTGCGCGGTCGGGCACGGACGGGCGGGGTGGGTGAGGCATCGCGTGATCTCCGGTGGCCTGGGGGTGAGGGGGACGGCTCAGACTCTGGGCCCGTCTGGGCTTCATGGCGCCGGCCAAACGGCCGGGGTCGCGGAGCGCGGCCGAGCGGTAGCCTCGCGTCGTGCTCGTCGGGAGGGAGACCGAACGCGAGCGTCTGCGTGCGATCGTCGAGGGTGCCCGTGCCGGACGAGCCGGCGCTCTCGTCCTCTACGGCGAGCCGGGTGTCGGGAAGACCGCCCTGCTGGGCGATCTCGTCACCGCCGCCGTCGCTGATGGGGTCCGCGTGCTCTCGACGCAGGGGCTGGAGTCGGAGCACCCGCTGGCGTTCGCGGCATTGCACCGGCTGCTCCGGCCGTTGTCCGGACTGCTGACCCGGATCCCCGGTCCCCAGGCACGGGCCCTTCGGGTCGCGTTCGGCACCGAGGACGGGAACGTCGAGCCGTTCCTGGTCGGCGCGGCGACCCTCTCGCTGCTCGGAGAGGCGGCCGAGGAGGGCGCCGTCCTCTGCGTCGTCGACGATGCGCACTGGCTCGACGACGCCTCGGCCGATGCTCTCCTGTTCACCGCGCGGCGCCTGGACGCGGATCCGGTCGCCGTCGTGTTCGCCGCGCGCGACTCCGACGTACGTACCTTCACTGCCCCTGGGCTCGACAACTGGGTGCTCGAAGGCCTGGACCTCTCAGCGGCGCACAGCCTGCTGTCACAGCAGGCAGGGGAGGGGCTGTCCACCGAGGTCGCCGAGCGGCTGAGGGAGGAGACGGGTGGCAACGCCCTGGCCCTCGTCGAACTGCCAGCAGGGCTCACCGCCCAGCAGCTGAACGGGACCGTCCCTCTGCCCTCCCAGCTCAGCGTCGGGTCGGGCGTGGAGCGGGTCTTCCTCGACCGGGTACGTCGCCTGCCAGCGCCGGCCCAACAGCTCATGCTGGTCGTGGCCGCTGATGACAGCGGCCGCGTCGCGACCTCCGAGCGGGCGGCCGCCCGGCTCGGCGTCGAGATGTCGGCGTGGAGCGACGTCGAGAGGTCGGCGCTCGTCGTCGTCGACGGGGACACCGTCGCGGTCCGGCATCCGCTGGTGCGCTCGGCGGTGTACCAGGGCGCCACGAGCCTGGAACGACGGCACGTTCACCAGGCCCTCGCGGACATTCTGGAGGAGGTCGGCGACCACCACCGCTCGACCTGGCACCGGGCTGCCGCCGCCGACGGGTGGGACGAGTCACTTGCTGAGGACCTCGACGCCATCGGCGCCAACGCTGAACGACGCGGGGGCTACGCGGCTGCCTCCGCTGCCTTCGAGCGAGCCGCCGCGCTGACCGCCCGCGACCAGGCCCGGGCGGCACGACTGTTCGCCGCGGCCCGCACGGCCTGGGCGGCGGGCAACCCCGCCGGGGCCACGACGCTGGTCGCCGCGGCGCGCGACCTCACCCCCTCACCGGTGACCGACCCAGCCGACGGTGATGCCGGCGCACGCCTGCTGCGAGCTGACATCGACCGGTTGCGTGGCCGCATCGAGGTCAACGTCGGATCCGCGGTCTCCGCGCACCGGATCCTCGTGCAGGCCGCGACCTCCGTTGCCGACCTGGACCAGGCACGGGCGCTCGAGATGGGGGTCGCTGAAACGCTGATGCACAACTACGGCGTGGACAGCGGAGCGTCCCTCGAGCCCGGCGTCATCGACGTCCGGGTGACGCCCGACGACCCGCCACGCGTCAGGTGTCTCAAGCCGCTGTTCGTCGCCATGACCGCGGCCGGCGACCACGATTGGGCAGCGGCTCGGACAGCCTTGAACGACGCACTGGACGCCGGCATCGAGGTCACCGACGTCGACCTGCTCGGCAACCTCGGCAACGCGGCCCTGCACTTGGGCGATGACGACGCAGCACACCGCTTCTACTCGATGATGCTCTCGACCGCTCGCGAGCAGGGGGCGGGGATGTCTGTCATCTACGCGCTCCAGCGGTTGGCGTTCCCCGAGGTGGTGGCAGGCCTGTGGGCAGAGGTCCGCGCCGACGCGGAGGAGGCGCTCTCACTCGCCCGCAGCCTCGGTCATCCGACCCTGGCGGCGACGCCGCTGGCCTGGCTCACCTTGCTCGGTGCCCTCCAGGGGCGGGCTGACTACGAAACGTTGCTCGCGGAGGTCGAGGAGGTGACGGTGTCCGCGCGGCTCGGCATCCTGGCGGACCCCGTGCGCGACCTGACCCGGTGGGCGAAGGGAGTACGTGCGGCTACCGCCGGCGACCCGGCGACCGCCGTACACCACCTCGGCCAGATGCGACTCCCGACGGTGAGCGCCATGGCGGCGCCGGACCGGATCGAGGCCGCCGTCCGAGCCGGCGACACGGCCTCAGCCCTGGCCTGGGTCGAGGAGCTCGAGCGGTTCGCGGGCGCCACGGGCTGGCCATGGGCCAGGGCGGTCGTCGACTTCGGTCGCGCCCTCCTTGCCGATGCCTTGGATGAGGCAGGCCGCTCCGAGTCGGCGACGCTGTTAGGGCGCGCACTGACCCAGCGCGAGGGTCAGCGTCCGTACCACGCAGCGCGCATTGCCTTGGCGTACGGCGAATGGCTGCGACGAAGCGGGCGCAGGGTCGACGCCCGGCCCCAGCTCCGGGCCGCGCTGGAGTCCTTCACCGACTTCGGAGCCGAACCCTTCGTCACCCGTGCCGCAGACGAGCTGCGGGCGTCGGGCGAGACCGCCCGCAAGCGGGAACCCTCCACACTGGTCGACCTCACGCCGACGGAGCTCAAGATCGCCACCCTCGTCAGCTCGGGCCTGTCGAACAAGGACGTGGCCGCCCAGTGCTGGATCTCCCCGAGGACGGTCGCCTTCCACCTGCGCAACGTCTTCGCGAAGACAGGGGTCACCTCTCGGGGCGAGCTCGCCGGCCTTGGGTTGAATTGAAGTCGGGTCACCTGTCGATCTTCCACTCCTGGCTTCGACATGCACTTCGTGCAGCCTGCGGCAATCCGTGGAGCGGAGTGCACCGAGCGTTGTCATCCAGGGGGTCGCCCCGGACTCGGCGGCGCGACGCGGCTCACGTCACGCCGACACCCGGCGGTATGACACATCTCCCCGGCGGGGGGCGGACGTCGCCTGGCGTTGCGTATGGCGGCACGCCAGAGGCCGGGCATACGTAGGTTCCTGCAGCCCCTCCTGTTGCCCATGACGCCATGGATCGTCGACGACTGATCACGCAACCGGATCACACCCGTTTGGTGTCGTACGCCCACATGGCGATCTCGACGCGGTTGCGGGCGCCGAGCTTGTTCAGCAGCGAGGCGACGTGGGTCTTGACGGTGCTCAGGCCGATGAAGAGCTCGCTGGCGATCTCGGCATTGGTACGGCCTCGCGCCACCAGCGCCAGCACCTCCTCCTCGCGCTCGGTGAGGGGGTCGATGGGCTGGACCGACACCGCGGGCGCATGGTCGGCGAAGGTCGCCAGCAGCCGGCGGGTGACGTTGGGTGCGATCAGCGCGTCCCCCTGGGCCGCCGCGTGGATGGCTTGCACGAGGAGCTCCGGCCCGGCGTCCTTGAGCAGGAAGCCGCGGG
Source organism: Nocardioides sp. (assembly GCA_036270075.1). Classification (GTDB taxonomy): domain Bacteria; phylum Actinomycetota; class Actinomycetes; order Propionibacteriales; family Nocardioidaceae; genus Nocardioides. The sequence goes on along the minus strand of DATBDF010000037.1, from coordinate 1,701 downwards.
CGCCGGCGCGCAGCGCCCCGAGGACGTACTCGTCGAGGTCGAAGGTGGTGATCACGACGACCGCCATCGGGTCCGGCACGTCCGGCCCGGCCAGGCGCTTCGTGACCTCGACGCCGTCGAGGCCGGGCATCCGGATGTCGACGAGGAGAACGTCAGGGCGTAGCCGGGTCGCCAGGTCGAGCGCCTCGAGCCCGTCGGCCGCTTCCCCCACGACCTCGAGGTCGGGCTGCGCCCCGAGGATCATCACCAGCCCGGTCCGCACCAGGTCCTGATCGTCGGCCACGACGACGCGGATGCTCATGCCGGCGCATCCACCGGCAGTACCCCCTCGACCGCCCATCCACCCTCGGGGCTCGGTCCGGCGCAGAGCGATCCGCCCAGGAGCTGTGCGCGTTCGGCCATGCCCAGCAGCCCGTACCCGGGCTTCGGGGTCGACCCCGGTTCCGTCCGCCCGTCGTCGGTGACGCGCAGCCTGACCACGTCGCCCACTCGTCGTACGTCGATCGCGACGCGGGTGGCCGCCTCCGCGTGCCGTACGGCGTTGGTCAGGGCCTCTTGCGCGAGCCGGTAGACCGCGGCGTCCACGGATGGCGCGAGACCGGTCAATGAGCCGGCCAGCGAGACATCGACCCGGGGCATCGCGTCGGCCTGCGCCAGGGCAGGCAGGTCAGCCACGCCCAGCTGCGGAGAGTAGGCGACCGCGTCGTCGTCACGCAGCGCCCGCACCATGGACCTCATCTCCGCCAGGGTCCGTGAGGCCTCTGACTCGATCGCGGCCAGGACCTCCACCGCCTTCTCGGGCTGGGTCTCGGCCACGACGCCGCCGGCCTGCGCCTGGACCGCGATGGCGGAGACGTGGTGAGCCACGGTGTCGTGCAGCTCGCGGGCCAGCGCCACCCGCTCCTGGTTGCGGATCTCGAGTCCCTGGCGACGCCACAGGTCCGCGCGGTAGCGGAACACTGCGGCGAGTGCGACGAACAGGAGCAGGAAGACGGTCCCGCCGAACACGTCGGTCCAGCGCACGAAGGAGACGTAGAACCCCAGCGCGACCACGACGCTCACGAACGCCATCCCCAGGACGACCTCCCGTCCCGAGCCCCAGCGCACGAGGGAGTAGAGGAGGATCAGGATCGCCATCATGGAGTAGAGGCCCAGGTCGCCCGTGTCCCCCACCAGCTGGAGGATCGAGAGCAGGCCGGCGACGCCGAAGCCGATCACCGCGGCCACCAGCGGGTGGCTCCGCCGCAGGAGCAGGGCCGGGATCGTCGCCATCGCGAGCAGGATGACCACGGGCCTCAGGGCGACGTCCGGCCGGACGATTCCCTCGATCAGGGCAGCGGCCTCGAACGCGCCGACCAGGATCCAGTCGAGACGGCCGATCGGCGGGACGTCGGCGGGCCGGGGCTCGTGCCAGATGGAGCGCCGGGTTGTGACCACGACTCCAGCCTAGGGATCGGCGTGCCTCGGCGTACCCGCTGAAAGTACGAGCCGCGCCCTGGCCATCAGGAGGACCGGAGTCCGGCCTCGACGCCGATCCGTCCGAGCCTCCTCGCGCGGGACGGTGGAGCAGCCGGGCACGAGTCCGGAGCAGTCCGATCCGAGGAGCCTCCTATGTCACACATCCTGTACCGCTGGGGTCGTTGGGCCGCCGGTCACCCGTGGAGGACTGTGGGCGTCTGGGTGGTCCTCGCCGTCGCCGTG
>DATBDF010000036.1:0-7732 GCA_036270075.1 Nocardioides sp. | reverse complement strand
TTCACCGGTTCCGCGTCCGTGCTGGCCGTCGTCCGTGAGGCCGGCCCGATCGCGACCTCCCTGCTCATCGCCGGTGCCGGTGGCTCGGCGATCGCGGCCGACCTCGGCGCACGCAAGATCCGCGAGGAGCTGGACGCGATGATGGTGCTCGGCATCGACCCCATCCAGCGACTCGTTGTGCCGCGCGTGCTCGCCTGCATGCTGGTCGCGGTCTTCCTCAACGGGCTCGTCAGCGTCGTCGGGGTGGCCGGCGGCTACGTCTTCAACGTCGTCCTGCAAGGAGGTACGCCGGGCGCCTACATCGCCAGCTTCACCGCGCTCGCCCAGCTCCCCGACCTCTACCAAGGCATGGCCAAGGCCCTGGTGTTCGGCCTGATCGCTGCGATCGTCGCGTCGTACAAGGGCATGAACGCCGGTGGCGGCCCGAAGGGCGTCGGCGACGCGGTCAACGAGTCGGTCGTCGTGACCTTCATGCTCCTGTTCGTCGTCAACTTCGTGATGAGCGCCATCTACTTCCAGCTCATCCCGCCGAAGACGGGCTAGGCGGCGAGTCATGGCCGACATCCGAGCCGTCTACCAGAAGCCGCTCCGCACCCTCGACGACCTGGGCGCCGAGCTGGCCTTCTTCCTGCGTGCGCTGGCCTGGACCCCGAAGACGGTGGTCCGCTACCGCAAGGAGATCCTGCGCATCCTGGCCGAGGTCACTCTCGGCTCGGGCGCACTGGCCGTGATCGGCGGCACGGTGGGCGTCATCACCGCGATGTGCTTCTTCACCGGCACCGAGGTCGGCCTCCAGGGGTACGCCGCGCTGAACCAGATCGGCACGGCCGCGTTCTCCGGCTTCGTGTCGGCGTACTTCAACACCCGCGAGATCGCCCCGCTGGTCGCCGGGATCGCCCTGGCCGCGACGGTGGGGTGTGGCTTCACCGCGCAGCTCGGCGCGATGCGCATCTCGGAGGAGGTCGACGCGCTCGAGGTGATGGCGGTGCCCTCGCTGCCGTTCCTGGTCAGCACGCGCATCGTCGGCGGCCTGATCGCGATCATCCCGCTGTACGTCGTGGGGCTGGTGTCGTCGTACTTCGCGACCCGGCTGACCGTCACCCGGTTCTTCGGGCAGAGCACCGGCACCTACGACTACTACTTCCACACCTTCCTGCCGCCCCAGGACGTGCTCTGGTCGTTCGGCAAGGTCCTGGTCTTCGCCGTCACCGTGATCCTCATCCACTGCTACTACGGCTACAACGCCTCCGGCGGCCCGGCCGGCGTGGGGGTCGCCGTCGGCAAGGCGGTGCGCACGAGCATCGTGGCGATCAACGTGATCGACCTGTTCCTGTCGATGGCGATCTGGGGTGCGGTCGCGACCGTGAGGCTGGCCGGCTGATGGCGGCCGCGCTGAAGCTCAAGGCGTTGGGCATCGCGTTCCTCGCGCTCCTGCTCGCGGGGATGTGGCTGACCTACGGGGTCTTCACCCAGAAGTTCACCCACTTCGACGAGGTGACGCTCGACGCCCCGAGCATCGGCCTGCAGATGCCGGAACGGGCCGACGTGAAGATCCGCGGCGTCATCGTCGGCGAGGTCCTCGGCTTCAGCGCGACGGACCAAGGTGCCCAGGTCCGGCTGGGCATCGACCCCGGCCAGATGCACAGCATCCCGGCCAACGTGACGGGCGCGATCGTGCCGAAGACGCTGTTCGGGGAGAAGTACGTGTCCCTGGTCGTCCCGAGCGACCCGTCGCCGCAGTCACTGCGGCCCGGGCAGACGATCACGCACACGCACGTTCCGGTCGAGGTGCAGAAGGTGCTCGCCGACCTGTACCCCCTGCTGCGGACGGTTCAGCCGGCCGACCTCAACCTCACCCTCAACGCCATCTCGACCGCCCTCGAGGGCCGAGGCGAGGCCCTGGGCCGCGACCTGGTGACCGTCGACCGCTACCTGAAGCGGATCAACCCCCAGATCCCGCAGATCGTCCAGGACCTCCGGCTCACGACGACGGTCTCGAACACCTACGCCGACGTGATGCCCTCGATCGCGCAGATCCTCGACAACACGATCACGACCGCCGGCACCCTCGAGGACCGCCATCAGCAGCTGCAGGCGCTGTTCACCAACGTCTCGTCGTTCTCCGACACCGCTCACGACTTCCTGCAGCAGAACGGCGACAACATCATCCGGCTCGGCCAGGTCAGCCGGCCCCAGGCCGCGATGCTGGCTCGCTACGCGCCGGAGTACCCGTGCCTGGTCGGCGGTCTGGTGAAGGCCGGCAAGCGCGAGGCCGAGGCCTTCCGCGGCTTCACGCTCCACATCGTCCTCGAGACGCTGCCGAACCAGCCGCGCGGCTACACCGCCGCCGACCGTCCGGTGTACGCCGACGACCGTGGACCGCACTGTCTCCACCTGCCGAACGCTCCGTGGAGCCAGAGCAACCCGGTGCGACACCAGCCGAACTTCAAGGACGGCGTCGACAGCCCGACCGGCAAGGGCACGGACCGGGTGGCGCCGCCGTACGGCGCCCGGTTCACCGCCGGCACCGGCTACGCCGGCGGCATCGGGTACGCCGGCGGACCGGCCGAGTCCGCCGTACTGAAGAGCCTGCTGGGGCCGTCCCTCGGCGTCTCCGCCCAGGACGTGCCCGACCTCGGGGTGCTGCTCGTCGGTCCGATGGCGCGCGGGGCGGAGGTGTCGCTGCGATGACCATCCCCCTCCTGCGCACGAGCTCTCGCTCCGTGAGTGGGGCCCGCGCGGCCGCGCCGATGCGTCGTCTGGACACCAAGACGCTCTCCGCGCTGGTCAAGCTGCTGATCTTCATGGTGGTCACGGCCCTGGCCACCAGTGTGCTGGCGATGATCATCGGCAACATCACGTTCGGGTCGAGCCGGACCTACCGGGCGGAGTTCGTCGACGCGACCGGGCTCGTGAAGGGCGACGACGTCCGGATCGCCGGCGTCAAGGTCGGCTCGGTCAAGGACATCTCGATCGTCGACCGCACCCGGGCCCTGGTGACCTTCGACGTGCAGAGCAGCACGGACCTCACCCGGTCGACGCGCGCCGACATCCGCTACCGCAACCTCGTCGGCCAGCGCTACATCGCGTTGACCAACGAGATCGGCAGCACCGGCGTGCTCGATGCCGGGTCGACGATCCCGGTGTCGCACACGTCGCCGGCGCTCGACCTCACGGTGCTCTTCAACGGGTTCAAGCCGCTGTTCCAGGCCCTGTCACCGTCCGACGTCAACGAGCTCTCCTACGAGATCATCCAGGTGTTCCAGGGCCAGGGCGGGACTCTCAACGGCATGCTCGCCCACACGGCGTCCATCACGCAGACCCTGGCGAACCGCGACCAGGTGATCGGCCGGCTGATCACCAACCTGAACTCCGTCCTCGACCACGTCGGCCGGCGCAACCACCAGCTCAACGAGCTGATCACGACGTACCAGCAGCTCGTGGGCGGTCTGAAGAAGGACCGCGGCGCGATCCTCGGCTCGCTCGACCAGATCTCCGCCCTGTCCGTGCAGACCGCGGATCTGGTCTCCGGCATCCGCGCACCGTTCGTGTCCGACATCCACCACCTGCGCGGGTTCGCGGCCAACCTCGACCGGGGCCGCCCCGAGATCGACCGCGCCCTGCAGGTGCTCCCGATCAAGCTGACCAAGGTGGGCCGCACGGCCATCTACGGCTCGTGGTTCAACTTCTACCTCTGCGACTTCACCGGGCAGATCCGCATCGGCAAGAACGCCGTCCCGGTGCGCTACAGCACGGGCTCGGCCAGGTGCAACCTCGGATGAGCACACCCTTCCGTGAGCGCAACCCGGTCGTGGTCGGGGCGATCAGCCTCACCGTCGTCGTGGGCTTGATCCTGCTCGCCTTCAACGCCGAGAAGCTGCCCATCATCGGCGGTGGTGACACCTACTACGCCGACTTCAGCGAGGCGGGTGGGCTCAAGGCCAACGACGAGGTGCGGATCGCGGGCGTCCGGGTCGGCAAGGTCGACTCGGTCTCGCTGGACGGCGACCACGTGAAGGTGGCGTTCCGGATCGACAGCGGCGCGGACTTCGGGACCGACACGCGAGCGGCGATCAAGGTCAAGACCCTGCTCGGCGCCATGTACCTCTCCCTGGAGCCGGCCGGGGCCGGGCAGCTGCCCGAGGGCAGCGAGATCCCGGTGGACCGCACCTCCTCGCCGTACGACGTCGTGCAGGCGTTCTCGGGCCTCGCCCGTCACTCCGAGGAGATCGACACCCATCAGCTGGCCCGGAGCCTGACCACGCTGGCCGACCTGACCAGGAACACACCGGAGAACTTTCGGAACGCGCTGTCCGGGGTGTCGGCACTGTCCACGAACCTCGCCGCCCGCAACGAGCAGATCGGCACGCTGCTGCAGAACCTCGACCGCGTCACCACCACCTTGAACGCCCGCGACCAGGACATCGTCGGGCTGATGCGTGACTCCTCCGTGCTGTTCAAGGCGCTGGTGAAGCGCCGGAACGCGATCCACGATCTGCTGAGCTCGACGTCCCAGCTGTCCGTGGAGCTGACCAAGCTCGTCCGGCAGAGTCGCGCGGACCTGAGCCCGGCACTGACGCACCTGAGCCGCGTCGTCGACGTCCTCGAGAAGAACTCCGACAACATCGACCAGAGCATCCGGCTGATGGGGCCGTTCTACCGGGTCTTCGCCAACACCTTGGGTGGCGGGCCGTGGTTCGACACCTACATCCAGAACCTTCCGCCGGTCCCGCAGGTGGGTGGCTGAGATGAACCTGCTGGCCAAGATCCTCGTTCCCGTCGTGGTCCTCGCCCTGGCGGTCGCAGCCCTGGTGTCGTTCGTGCTCGACGGCCCTCACGAGAAGACGCTGACCGCCGACTTCCCGCGCGCGGTCTCCCTGTACGAAGGCAGTGACGTCCGGGTGCTCGGTGTCCCCGTGGGCAAGGTCGACTCGGTGACCCCGGCCGGGTCCCACGTCGTGGTGAAGATGCACTACGACGCGCACGTCCAGGTCCCGGCGAACGCGAAGGCGGTGATCATCTCGCCGTCGATCGTGGGCGACCGGTTCGTCCAGCTGACCCCGGCGTACACCGGGGGCCAGGTCCTTGCCGACGGCGCGACCCTCGACGAGAACCGGACGGCCGTGCCGCTGGAGCTCGACCAGATCTACTCCAGCCTCGACGACCTCACGGTTGCGCTCGGCCCGAACGGAGCGAACAAGAAGGGCGCGCTGACTGATCTCCTCGACACGACGGCCCGGAACTTCGGCGGACAGGGCGAGAAGTTCCACCGCACGATCGAGAACTTCGGGAAGCTCAGCGGCACGCTGGCCGACAACAAGGACCAGCTGTTCGGCTCCGTGCGCCAGCTCGAGGGGTTCATCCGGACCCTCGCTCGCAACGACCACACGGTGCGCGACTTCAACCAGACGCTGGCTCAGGTCTCCGGCGTGCTCAAAGGCGAGCGCGGTGACCTCGCGGCGTCCCTGCACAACCTCGGCATCGCGATGCGGGACGTGTCCGGCTTCGTCCGCAACAACCGCGGGCTGCTCGGCAAGAACATCGCGGAGCTCGACGACATCACCCAGATCCTGGTCAAGCAGCGCGCCGCGCTCTCCGAGACGCTGCGGGACGCGCCCCTCGCGCTGAACAACCTGGCCCTGGCCTACAACCCGCAGGCGGGCACCCTCGACACGCGCGCCAACCTCGGCGAGCTCGGCCACCAGATCACCTCGGACCCGGCCACCTTCCTGTGCGGCATCCTCGACCAGGCCAACCAGGGCGGGCAGGCGTGCCAGGCGGTCCAGCGGCTGCTCGCCCGGGACCGCCCTGCCTGGGGCGGCTCGTCGCGAGGTCTCGGCCGGTCCGGCATCGAGCGGACCGACCCGACCCTCGCCGGACTGGCGGAGGCCGGCCGATGACCCGCCGCGGTGCCGCGCTGCGCTCGTGCCCGAGAGTCGTGGTCGCCATGGTGGCGGCGGCGCTCGTGCTGGCCGGTTGCTCGTTCGACCCCTACAAGCTGCCGCTCCCCGGCGGCCCGGACGTGGGCAGCGACCCGATCACGGTGACGGCGCAGTTCCGCGACGTGCTGGACCTCGTCCCCGACTCGACCGTCAAGGTCAACGACGTCACGGTCGGCAAGATCACCGACGTCCGGCTCCAGGGCTACCACGCCCTGGTCACCATGCAGCTGCGCAACGACACGAGGCTGCCCGACAACGCCGTCGCGTCGATCCAGCAGACCAGCCTGCTCGGCGAGAAGTTCGTCGAGCTCGCGGCTCCCTCCGACCCGAGTCCCAACCCGCTCAGGACCGGCGACGTCATCACCATCGACCGCACCGGGCAGAACCCCGAGGTGGAGCAGGTCCTGGGCGCCCTGAGCCTTCTCCTGAACGGCGGCGGCGTGGGTCAGCTGCAGACGATCGCCCGCGAGCTGAACACGACACTGCACGGCCGTGAGGGCGACGCCCGCTCGGTCCTGCGGCAGATCCGCACCTTCAGCGGCCGGCTCGACCGGCACAAGAAGGACATCGTGGACGCCTTGGACGCGCTGAGCCGGCTGTCGGGTCAGCTGAACCGGCAGCGCGACACGATCGACGCCACCCTCGACGAGCTCCCGGGAGCGCTGCGGTCGATCAACACCCAGCGTGACGACCTCGTCCGCATGCTCCGGGCGCTGGACCACCTCAGTGGCGTCGGCACGCGGGTGATCCGGCTGTCCAAGGACTCGACCATCGCCACCCTGCGCCAGCTCAGCCCGGTGCTGAGCCAGCTCCAGGCCTCGGGGAAGAACTTCGTCAACGCCTTCAACGTCGCCCTGACCTACCCCTTCGTCGACGAGGTGGTCGGACGGGATCCGCAGGTGGCCCGCAACCTGCAGATGGGCGACTACACCAACCTGTCGATCAAGCTCGACATCTCCCTCGACCAGAACGGCAGCCTGCCGATCCCCACGGGGCTCCCGAGCGAGCTGCCGACGAACCTGCCGACCCAGCTGCCGACGAACCTGCCGACGTCCGAGATCACCAAGATCCTCGGCGACGTGGCGAAGTGCCTGCAGAGCGGCGACATCACCAGCAAGGCCTGCAAGAAGGTGCTGGGCGACCCGCAGGAGCTCGTCCGGCTGGTCGCGCGGTGCAAGAAGAAGAAGCACGAGGACAACCCGGTCTGCCAGGTGCTGAACTCCCTCCCGAGCATCCCGACCGACGGACCGTCGCTGAGCATCCCCACCAGCCTGCTGCCGACCCTTCTCGGCGGCGGTGGGGTGCTGGGCGTCAACCGGACGGGGTTCGGGCCTCGGGGGCCGACGATGCGGCAGCTGTCGCGCATGTACGACCCGGCGCTGGTCGACCTGCTCGTCCCGGGGATGGTGGTGGGCCGGTGATCACTCGTCGTACCAAGGTCCAGCTGGCGATCTTCGCCCTCATCACGATGGTGGGCGTCACCTTCGTGGGCGCCAAGTACGCCCAGCTGAACCGCCTCTTCTACGACACGTCGTACACCGTTGTCGCGCACTTCCAGGACTCCGGTGGGATGTACGCCGGGGGACTCGTGTCGTACCGCGGGGTGCGCGTCGGTGACGTGCAGAAGCTGGTGTTGACCCGCGACGGCGTCGACGCCTACCTCGACATCGGCCACGGCTGGGACGGCAGGATCCCCGCCGACACCCTTGCGGTGGTCGGCAACCGCTCCGCCGTCGGTGAGCAGTACGTCGACCTCCAGCCCCAGACCGACAACGGCCCCTATCTCCACG
>DATBDF010000035.1:0-5325 GCA_036270075.1 Nocardioides sp. | reverse complement strand
CGATCCCGCGGGCCCGGCGCCGACGACGAGGACGTCGGCCTCCTCCCGCGCGGTCATGCCCCGATTCTGGCAGGGCGTCCCGACCCTCCCCAATCGTGGCCGCCGTGGCGATAGTCCCTGACGAAATGGCTGGTTGGATCGTTCCAACGCGACCATTTCGTCAGGGACTGTCCCCTCACACCCAGATCGCGGCGGGGATGCCGTCGGAGAAGACCTCGGGTGGGTCGGGGAGGGAGTACGCCGAGCCGGCGGCGTACCGGGCGGCCGTCCAGGCCACCGCGCAGGCGTCGAGCAGGTCGTCGGCGACGTACCCCTGGCCGCGGGTGTACGCCGGCGGCTCGAGCCCGACGCCGCGGAGCGCCTCCCGGCGTGCGGACGCGCCTACCGGGGTGATCTTCGAGGGGACGACGGCGGTCGGGTCGATCTCGGCGAAGCTGACCTCGGGGTGCACCTCGATGACCGTCACGGGTGGCCCGGACCGGACGAAGGCGTCGACGTCGAGGATCTTCGGGATCAGGCGGAACGCCTGGATGCTCAGCCCCACGCCGAGCGCCTCGCGGTTGGCGGCCGAGGCGTCCTGGTGAGTCGTGTGCCGGACCGCGGTGCGCGACGGAGTCGGGAACACCGACGACTTGCGGCCGACGGGCAGTCGGCTCCGCGCCAAGATGTCGGTCCGCCGGATCCGCTCATAGGGCAGCCCGATCGGGATGTCGATGCCGACGACCGTCAGCCCGGGCGCCTCGCGTCGCGACGCCTCGACCAGTGCGGCGACGTCCCCCGCCACGAGCACGTGGTACGCCGTACCCAGCAGCAGCGCGCCCACCCACCCGGCCCGGCACCCGTCGACCCCGAGCACCGCACCGCTCACGTCTCGCGCCAGCCTGTCTCGGCGGCCCACATCTCAGCGCGCTGCATGAGAAGCGGCTGGACCGACGCCTTGATCTGGCCGTAGTCCATGAGGTCGGTGACGCTCTGCGCCAACCGCGTCTTGAACCCGCCCCAGGCGGTCCGCGCTGTCGCATCCGAACGCAGGAAGTCGCGGAAGAGCAGGGCGTACCGCACGTTGCGGCCATCGGCGACGCGTACGTGGACGTTGACCGAGCGCGAGCCCACGGGACCGGCGAACACCAGCTTCCGGTGGCTGACGCCGTCGGTCACCTCGTCGACGTTCCACGGCTCGGTTCGCCGTCGGTAGCCGTGCGCCGCCATGGCCGCGGCGACGACGTCCTCGTCGAGCTCGGCAACCTGGACCATCAGGTCGAGGCAGTCCTTGGCCGGCAGCCCCGCGACACTGGTGGACCCGATGTGGTCGACCGCGACGGCCGCCGGAAGAGCCTCGCGGAGGAGGTCGGCGTACGCCGCCGCCTCGTTCGCCCAGCCCGGATCCGACGCCACCACCTCGACCCGTGTCGCGAACGGCTCGTCCGGGAACGGCATGCGCTCACCCTAGGCACGTCGACAGGCACGTCGACCTGGCGATCGCGCACCGCTCAGACACGTCCACCCGGCGATCGCGTACCACTCAGACACGCCCACCCGGCGATCGCGCACCCCTCCACGCCGGTCGACGTGACACAAACGCCAGGTCAGCGCGGCGCCGCGTGCCCCAATCGCCAGGTCAGCGTCGAACGACGTGACACAAACGCCAGGTCAGCGCCCCACGGCGTGCTCCGATCGCCAGGTCAGCGCCCTACGACGTGACCCGAACGCCGGGTGAGAGGCAGAAGGGCCGGGCCCGCTCACGCGGACCCGGCCCTTCCAGGGACTCGATCAGTTCTGGTACGAACCGAAGTCGAAGTCGTCGAGCGCGACGGCCTGGCTGGCCCCGGCGTTGCCGAACTCGTAGTCGTAGGAGTCGTAACCGGTGACGGCGTACGCCGCGGCGCGCGCCTCCTCGGTCGGCTCCACCCGGATGTTCCGGTAACGCTCGAGGCCGGTGCCGGCCGGGATCAGCTTGCCGATGATCACGTTCTCCTTGAGCCCGCGCAGCGAGTCGGAGCGAGCGTGGATCGCCGCGTCGGTGAGCACCCGGGTCGTCTCCTGGAAGGAGGCGGCCGAGAGCCACGACTCCGTCGCCAGCGACGCCTTCGTGATGCCCATCAGCACCGGACGTCCCGAGGCCGGTTTGCCACCCTCGGATACCACCCGACGGTTCTCCTCCTCGAAGCGCACGCGGTCGACCAGGTCGGAGGGCAGCAGGTTGGTGTCGCCCGACTCGATCACCGTGACCCGGCGCAGCATCTGCCGCACGATGATCTCGATGTGCTTGTCGTGGATCGACACACCCTGGCTGCGGTAGACCGCCTGGACCTCTTCGACCAGGTGCTCCTGCGCCTTGCGGACACCGAGGATGCGCAGCACCTCGTGCGGCTCCGGCGTACCGACGGTCAGCATGTCGCCGACCTCGACGTGGTCGCCGTCGCCGACCAGGAGCCGGGACCGCTTCGAGACCGGGTACTCCAGGACCTCCGAGCCGTCGTCGGGAGTGACGATGACCTTGCGGGCCTTGTCGGTCTCCTCGATCTCGATCCGGCCGGCGGCCTCGGAGATCGGCGAACGCCCCTTCGGGATGCGCGCCTCGAAGATCTCCTGGACACGCGGCAGACCCTGCGTGATGTCGTCGGCCGAGGCCACACCACCGGTGTGGAACGTCCGCATCGTCAGCTGGGTGCCGGGCTCACCGATCGACTGTGCCGCGATGATGCCGACGGCCTCGCCGATGTCCACGAGCTTGCCCGTGGCCAGTGACCGGCCGTAGCACTTCGCGCACGTGCCGGTACGAGCCTCGCAGGTGAGCACGGAGCGCACCCGCACGGTCTCGATGCCGGCCGCGACCAGCTCGCCGATCTTGATGTCGCCCAGGTCGTCGCCGGCCGCCACCAGGACCTCGCCATTCTCCGGGTGGACGATGTCGACCGCCGTCGTGCGGGCGTACGCCGAGGTCTCGACGTTGTCGTCCTTGCGGACCGAGCCGTCCTCGTTGCGCACACCGATCCGCTTCTCCATGCCCCGCTCGGTGCCGCAGTCGTCCTCACGGATGATGACGTCCTGCGACACGTCGACGAGACGACGGGTCAGGTAGCCGGAGTCGGCCGTCCGCAGCGCGGTGTCGGCCAGGCCCTTGCGGGCACCGTGCGTGGAGATGAAGTACTCCAGCACGGACAGGCCCTCGCGGAAGTTCGCCTTGATCGGACGCGGGATGATGTCGCCTCGCGGGTTGGCCACGAGACCACGCATCGCCGCCACCTGGCGGATCTGCATCATGTTTCCGGAGGCGCCCGAGTCGACCATCATGAAGATCGGGTTGGTCCGGTCGAAGGACTTCTCCATCTCCTTGGCCACGTCGTTCGAGGCCTGGGTCCAGATCTCGACGAGCTCCTGGCGACGCTCCTCGTCGGTGACGAGACCGCGCTCGAACTGCTTCTGGACCTTGCTGGCCTGCCCGTCGTACTCGGCCAGGATCTGCGCCTTGCTCTGCGGCGTGGTGACGTCGTCGATCGAGACGGTCACGCCGGAGCGGGTGGCCCAGTGGAAGCCGGTGTCCTTCAGGGCGTCCAGCGACGCGGCGACCTCGACCTTGGTGTAGCGCTCGGCGAGGTCGTTGATGATCGCGCCCATGGCCTTCTTGCCCACCTCGTAGTTCACGAAGGGGTAGTCGGCCGGCAGGGTGTCGTTGAACATGGCCCGGCCGAGGGTCGTGTCGAGCGTGATCGACTGACCCTCCTCCCAGTCCTCGCCGACCTCGAGCTCGAGCGGCGGGATGATGTCGTCGAACCGGATCTTGACCTTGCTCTGCAGCGAGATCTCGCCACGGTCGAAGGCCATGATCGCCTCGGCCACGCCGGAGAACGCCCGACCCTCACCCGGCTCGCCCTCGCGGTCGGTCGTCAGGAAGAACAGACCGATCACCATGTCCAGGGTCGGCATGGTCACCGGCCGGCCGTCGGACGGCTTGAGGATGTTGTTCGTCGACAGCATCAGGATCCGTGCCTCGGCCTGCGCCTCGGCGGACAGCGGCAGGTGCACCGCCATCTGGTCGCCGTCGAAGTCGGCGTTGAACGCGGTGCAGACCAGCGGGTGGATCTGGATCGCCTTGCCCTCGATCAGCTGGGGCTCGAAGGCCTGGATGCCGAGGCGGTGCAGCGTGGGCGCCCGGTTGAGCAGGACGGGGTGCTCGGTGATGACCTCCTCGAGCACGTCCCACACCACGGCGTACCGGGACAGCCCGGACGTCGCGCGCTCCACCATCCGCTTGGCGGACTTGATGTTCTGGCTGTGCGAGAGGTCGACCAAGCGCTTCATCACGAACGGCTTGAACAGCTCCAGCGCCATCTGCTTGGGCAGACCGCACTGGTGCAGCTTCAGCTGCGGGCCGGACACGATCACCGAGCGGCCGGAGTAGTCGACGCGCTTGCCGAGCAGGTTCTGCCGGAAACGACCCTGCTTGCCCTTGAGCATGTCGGACAGCGACTTCAGCGGCCGGTTGCCCGGACCGGTGACCGGACGCCCGCGACGGCCGTTGTCGAACAGCGAGTCGACGGCCTCCTGGAGCATCCGCTTCTCGTTGTTGACGATGATCTCCGGCGCACCGAGGTCGAGCAGCCGCTTGAGGCGGTTGTTCCGGTTGATGACCCGGCGGTAGAGGTCGTTGAGGTCGGACGTCGCGAACCGGCCGCCGTCGAGCTGCACCATCGGGCGCAGGTCGGGCGGGATGACCGGGACGGCGTCGAGCACCATGCCCTGGGGCTTGTTGTCGGTCTTGCGGAACGCGTCGACGACCTTGAGCCGCTTGAGCGCGCGGACCTTCCGTTGGCCCTTGCCGTTGGCGATGGTGTCGCGCAGCGAGGCCACCTCGGCCTCGATGTCGAAGTCCTCCAGGCGACGCTGGATCGCGGTCGCGCCCATGAAGCCCTCGAAGTACTTGCCGAACCAGTTCTTCATCTCACGGTAGAGCATCTCGTCGCCCATGAGGTCTTGGACCTGCAGGGACTTGAAGGTGCTCCAGACCTCCTCGAGCCGGTCCAGCTCACGCTGGGCCCGGTCGCGGATCTGCTTCATCTCACGCTCGGCACCGTCGCGCACCTTGCGGCGGGCGTCGGCCTTGGCGCCCTCCTCCTCGAGGGTGGCGAGGTCCTCCTCGAGCTTCTTGGTGCGGTCGTCAAGGGCGCCGTCGCGGCGCTTCTCGAGACGCTCCCGCTCCAGGCCGACCTTGTTCTCCAGGGAGGAGAGGTCGCGGTGGCGGGCGTCCTCGTCGACGGAGGTGATCATGTACGCCGCGAAGTAGATGACCTTCTCCAGGTCCTTCGGGGCGAGGTCGAGCAGGTA
>DATBDF010000034.1:0-17775 GCA_036270075.1 Nocardioides sp. | reverse complement strand
GCGTGATGCCGCGCAGCCCCGAGCCCGACAGGGCGACGCCGAGCGCCCAGGCCACCAGCAGGGCCGCCACCGCGCTGAGCATCGCGCCGCCCACGGCGTCCAGGGAACGCACCGGCCGCCACTTGATCCGGTCGCGGATGCGGGCGCCACCGACCTGCAGAACGGCCTGCCCGAGGGACGCGCAGACGATCACGATGAAGACCGCGGCCAGCGAGACCAGGATCGACGGGGTGGCGTTGCCGAGAACGGTGGGCGCCAGCCAGACACCGAGCAGCCCGCCGAGCAGCAGGCCGACGGTGGCGAAGGCTCCGGTGATGAAGCCCTGCCAGTAGCCCGAGACGGCGTACAGCACCACGACGACGAGGAGCACCCAGTCCAGCAGGTTCACGGGCGCTCCTCGGAGGATGGTGCGACCCGGGGTGGCGCCGCCGGGCGGGGATAACCCTGCAGCATGTACGACGGCAGGTCACGCACCCGGGCCTCGTTCCACGGGCGCGTCCAGCCGACGTAGTCGAGCAGCCGGGAGACGATCCCAGCGGTGAACCCCCACAGGACGACGTCGTGCTGCGGCCCGATCAGGAAGCCCGGACCGACCCACCCGCTGGGATGGCGCACCGAGACGCGGTGTGCCGGGTCGAGCAGCTCCTCGATGGGAACGCGGTAGACGGCGTGCACCTCGCCCGGGTCGACGACGCCCACCGGGCTCTCCGCGGCCCACCAGCCGAGCACGGGCGTCACCGCGAAGTTCGACGGCGGCAGCCACAGCTCCGGGAGCTCCGCGAACACCTCGACGCCGTCCGCGCGCAGGCCCGTCTCCTCCTCGGCCTCCCGGAGCGCCGCCTCGCGGGCCGACTCGCCCGGGTCGATCGAGCCGCCGGGGAACGAGACCTGCCCAGGATGCGAGCGCATGTCGTGGGCACGCTCGGTGAGCAGGAGGTCGCGTGCGGAGCCGAAGAGGAGCAGGACGGCTCCCCGACGCGAGGTGGCGCCGTCAGGCGGGACGAACCGGGTCAGGTCGTCGACGGTCATCTGTTCGGCCGCGGTGGCCACGGGCTCGAGCCAGTCGGGGATCACCCGCCGACCCCGAGGTACTTCTGCGCGGCCTCGGCGACGTCCTTCTCGGAGGTCATGGCGCCGGCCTCCACGTGCACCACGCGACCCGAGGCGTCGACGTACGCCGTGAACGGCAGGCCGATGTTGCGCGGAACTGGCTTCTGCCCCACGAGGTTCCCCGCGGGGTCGGCCACCAGCGGATAGCCGACCAAGCTGTCGCGGGCCAGCTGGAGGGCAGCCGCGGGTTGTACGTCAAGGATGTCGATGCCGAGCACCTGCACCGCCGATTGCCCGCGTGCGTACGCCGCGAGGGCCGGCATCTCCTGGCGGCACGGATGGCAGGTCGACTGCCAGAAGTTCACGATCATCGGGCCCCGGAGCCCCGCGACGTCGACCGAGCGGCCGCCCCCCAGGCAGGGGACGGTCACGTCCGGCATCCCGTCCTCGACCGACGTCGACGAGACCTTCGGGCAGTTCGGGATGTCCGTGTTCTTCTTGAAGGCCACCAACGACGGGGAGTCCACCTTCACCCGGGACTTCCCGGCCACGAAGTCGCTCGGATGCACGCCGGAGCACGCGGTGAGGAGCCCGACCATCAGACCGAGCGCGCCCGCGAGGAGCACACGCCTCACGCCGGTCCCTCGGTCTTCACCAGGGCCGCCGCCACGACCGGGTCGACCGGCCCGGCGCCGTACGACGGGCACCAGCGCGCGACCGGGCACACCCCGCAGGCCGGCTTCTTGGCGTGGCACATGCGACGGCCGTGCCAGATCAGGTGGTGGCACAACATCACCCAGTCGCGCTTCTCGAAGAGTGCGCCGACGGCGTGCTCGACCTTGACCGGGTCGGTCTCGTCGGTCCAGCCGAAGCGACGGGCGAGCCGGCCGAAGTGGGTGTCGACCGTGATGCCCGGGATGCCGAACGCGTTGCCGAGCACGACGTTGGCCGTCTTGCGGCCGACGCCGGGGAGGGTCACGAGATCGTCGAGGCGCGGCGGCACCTGTCCGTCGTACCGTTCGACGAGGGCGGCGCTGAGCTTGAGCAGGGCGTCGGTCTTGGCACGGAAGAACCCGAGCGGCCCGATGATCTGCTCCAGACGCTCACGGGGTGCGGCGGCCATGGCGGCGGCGTCGGGGTACGCCGCGAAGAGTGTGGGCCGCACGGCGTTCACCCGCCGGTCGGTGGTCTGGGCGCTCAGCACGGTGACGACGAGGAGCTGGAACGGATCCTCGAAGTCGAGCTCGATGCGGGCGTCGGGATAGGTCTCGGCCAGCGTCCGGTTGATCCGCCGCGCGCGGCGTACCAGACCCGTGCGGGTCTCGGGCCCTCCCACACGCGCGACGGCTGACACGCCGTCAGCCTACGGTGGCGTGCCGACCCTCCTGGCTGCCGCCCGACTGGTAGGTGTGACCCGCGCCACTGGCTAGGATCAATCCGACCGACGCGTCGCGACCGACCGACGGCGTGCAGCGGGCGGCTCTGAACATGACCGGGAGGACGTCGTGGACAACGAGGTACTGCGCCAGGCGCCGCTGTTCAGCGCCCTCGACGACGAGGCCGCGACGGCGCTGCGTGGCTCCCTCAGCGAGTCCAAGCTGCGGCGCGGCGACGTGCTCTTCCACGAGGGCGATGCGGGTGACCGGCTGTACATCGTGCTCGACGGCAAGGTGAAGCTCGGCCGCACCTCCAGCGACGGTCGCGAGAACCTGCTGGCCATCCTCGGCCCCGGCCAGATGTTCGGCGAGCTGTCGCTGTTCGACCCCGGTCCGCGCTCGGCGACGGTGACCGCGGTGACCGACGCGTCGTTCGCGGCGCTCTCGCACGAGGACCTGTTGAAGTGGCTCGAGGGTCGACCCCAGGTCGCGCGTGGGCTGTTGGCGCAGATCGCGTCGCGGCTTCGCAAGGCCAACGACGTCAACGCCGACCTGGTCTTCTCCGACGTACCCGGCCGGGTGGCCAAGGCCCTGCTCGACCTGGCCGACCGGTTCGGCCGCACCGCCGACGACGGCGTCCACGTGCACCACGACCTGACCCAGGAGGAGCTGGCCCAGCTCGTCGGCGCCTCCCGCGAGACGGTGAACAAGGCCCTGGCCGACTTCGCCTCCCGGGGCTGGCTCCGCCTCGAGCCCCGCTCCGTGGTGATCATGGACATCGACCGCCTCCGGCGCCGCGCTCGCTGAGGCGCCCTCGTCGACGAGCCCGGCCGGCCGGGCTCAGCGGCCTCAGCCTGCTCGGAGGTAGTCGAGCTGGGCGCGGACGGACAGCTCGGCGGCGGGCCAGAGCACCGGGTCGACGTCGGCGTACACGATCTCCACGATGCGGCGGGGCAGAGTGTCGTGGTCGAGGGGTACGCCGTCGCGGGCAGCGCGGTGGAGGGTCCGGAGGGCGTCGCGGACCTGGTCGAGGCGCTCCTGCCGGTGGGAGATGTAGGAGTCCAGAACGGGCAGGGCCGCGTCGATGACCGGCCCGTGACCGGGCCAGATCGAGGCGATCTCGTGCGCCTCGGCCAGGGCATGGAGGCGGTCCAGCGAGTCCAGGTACGCCCCGAGCCGCCCGTCCGGGTGGGCGACCACCGTCGTACCCCGACCGAGCACCGTGTCGCCGGTCAGCACCGTTCGTTCCGCCGGGATCACGAAGGACAGCGAGTCCGCGGTGTGCCCGGGCGTCGCCACGACGTGCACCTCCAACCCGTCGACAGCCACCACGTCGCCCTCGCCGAGGCCCTCCGACCCCAGCCGGTACGCCGGGTCGAGCGCTCGTACGCCGCACCCCATCCGCTCGGCGAACGCCCGCGCCGCCTCGGAGTGGTCGAGGTGGTGGTGGGTCAGGAGCACCACCGCCACCTCCCCCGCGGCCGACGCCACCGCGTCCAGGTGGCCGGCGTCGGACGGCCCGGGGTCGACGACCACCGACCGCGAGGAGTCGGACGCACGCAGCACCCAGGTGTTCGTCCCGTCCAGCGTCATCGGCGACGCGTTGGGCGCCAGCACGCAGCGGGCGACGGATCCGAACGCCCCGCCGGTCCAGCCCGCGTCAGCCATCTCGCGCCTCCAGCAGCCCGTGGACCCGGGCGGGCACCGACACGGTGGCGTCCGGCTCGACGGCGGGCGTGAACATCGTCAGGTCGCGCCGTGGGGCCGCCGCCAGGACCGCCTCCGGGTCGGCGTACTGACCGACCTCGAGGCAGGTGACGTACGTCGGGGGCATCATCCCGATCTCCTGGGCGTCGGCGGCGTCGCAGGCACCGAGCGCCGGCATCCAGGTCACCGACGCCGACTCCCTGGACACGTCGCGGGTGCGCTGGCCCGGGGGCAGGGCGGCGACGAAGAACCAGGTGCGGAACCGGCGCGGCTCGAACTCCGGCGTGCACCACGCGGCCCAGCCGCCGAGCAGGTCCGAGCGCAGCACGAGCCCGCGTCGTCGGAGGAACGACGTGAACGCCAGCTCCTTGGCCTCCAGGGCCCGGCGGTCGGCCTCCCAGTCGTCACCGGTGGTGTCCGCGACGACCTCGGCAGCGGACGGACCCGCCAGGAGCACACCCGACTCCTCGAACGTCTCGCGCACGGCCGCACACACCAGGGCCCGCGCCATCTCCGCCGACGTCTGCACGTGCGAGGCCCAGATCTCCGGCGCGGGTCCCGACCACGCCACCGAGGTGTCGAAGTCGCGTGGGTCGACACCGCCGCCGGGGAACACGCACATCCCGCCGGCGAACGCCATCGAGGTCTGGCGGCGCAGGAGGTACAGCTCCGGCCCGCGGTCGCCCGCGCGCATGAGGACGACCGTCGCCGCGTCCCGCGGCTCGGCCGGCGTACGGCGTCCCTCGGCGAACTCGCGCGCGTGCTCGACCAGCTGAGGCGGCAGAGCCACCCGCATCTCAGACCTCGACGATGATCTCGACCTCGACCGGGGCGTCGAGCGGCAGGACCGGTACGCCGACAGCGGACCGCGCGTGGACCCCGGAGTCGCCGAACGCCTTGCCCAGCAGGTCGGAGGCGCCGTTCGCGACCTGCGGCTGACCGGTGAACTCCGGCTCCGACGCGACGAAGCAGACCACCTTCACGACCCGCTTGACGGCGTCGAGGTCGCCGACCTCGGCCTTGACGGCGGCGATCGCGTTCAGGGCGCACTGCTGGGCACACTCCGCGGCGTCCTCCGGCGACACCGAGTCACCGACCTTGCCGGTGGTCATCAGCTCGCCCGACCGCATCGGCAGCTGGCCCGAGGTGTAGACGAACGATCCGCTCCGCACGGCCGGGACGTACGACGCGACGGGCTTCGCGACATCGGGAACCGTCAGCCCGAGCTCCGACAGACGGTCCTCCACGGCCCCCATCAGTCGCTCACCGGCCGCTTGAAGTACCCGACCATGTTCTCCGGGTTCATCCCGGGAGCCACCTGCACCAGCTCCCACCCGTCGGCCCCGAAGTTGTCGAGGATCTGCTTCGCGGCGTGCACCAGGATCGGCGCCGTGAGGTACTCCCACCTCTGAGTCTCAGCCATGGCGCGACCCTACCCGCAGCCGACCGGGCCCGACCGCCCAGGAAGAGGCGGTCGGGCCGTGCTCGTCGCCGAGCCGAGACGGTTCAGTCGGTCACTCGGACCGGTCGGGCCAGTCGAGCCAGTCGGACATCGTGACCGCACCGCCGGCCACGTCGACCCGCAGCGCCACGGCGTCCGGGCGTCCCTTCTCGAACAGCTCGTAGCGACCGGCGAGGAGCTCACCGAACACCAGCGAGGGCACACGCTCCTCCCCCGCCGGCCGCGCCACCACCGCGACATGCGCGAGGTGCTCGTGCCGGTGTTGATGGTCGCGCCCGTGGGCGTGCTCGTGCTGGTCGTCGTGGTCGTGGTCGTGTGCGTGCGCACCCACCTGCTGCCCGTCGAGCGGCCGGATCTCGACCTCCAGCCCGACCGTCGACGTCGGCATCCCGACCACCAGCGCGCCGACGTCGCCCCCGATGTCCAGCAGGACGGCCCCCTGTCCGGCCCACGCGTTCTCGGTCATGCCACCGAGGTGGTGCCGGGCTCGGTCTGGTAGCCACCGCCCGGGTTGCCCAGGAACGGGAACGTCGCGGTCGTTCCGCCATTGGTGTCGGTCGTGCCGTCGGTGAGGACACCGGCCGCCGCGTCGGGCGTGAACGACGGATCCACGAGCGGGATGGTCACGCCGGCCACGGCCCGGAGCTCGATGGCCACGACGTCGTCCCCGATCCGGCGTCCGTTGGGGAACCCGGCAGCGTCGCCGCCGATCAGACCCAGGCTGTTCGGGCTGCTCGCGGGAGGGATCGCCAGGTTGAGCCGCAGCATGTCCGACTCGACGGTCCCGGTGAAGTTCTGGAAGCCCGGGACGACGCCCGACGGGATGCCGGTGAGGAGGATCGCGTTCAGGTCCGCCCGCGACTTGTGGTACGCCGCGAGGTGCGGGAAGACACCCGGATAGAGCACCGGCAGCAGCCGGGCCAGCTCCGGGTGGTTCACGTACTTGGCGAACGTGGCGTCGTTCTTCGGCGAGTGGGAGTTCCACATATCCTTGAGGGCCATCGGGGTGATCACCTCGTTGAACAAGGGGTTGCCCAGGCGCGAGACCTGCTGCCAGGGCCCGTGACCGACGTACTTGCCCTCGGACCGGTCGTACATGCGGGACTTGCGACGGCTGGCCGAGGACCACACGCCGATGACCGAACCGGGTTTGGACGGGTCGGTGGCCCGGCGCCCGCTGCGGGTGACCTCGCTGATCGGGACCTGCAGCACGATCGAGTGCACGTTGAAGGCCTGGAGCGAGTTCCGCCCGACCGCGTCGGCGCTCGGAATCAGGTGCAGGTGCTCGAAGGGCCGAAGGGTTCCGAGGTCGAAGACACTGCCGAGGTCGACGTGGAAGGCATCGGCACGCTGCCCGGCGAAGACCTTGCGCGGACCGATCGTGTGCACGGCCTGCGCCGCCAGGTGCGGGTAGTTCGGCGTGCTGCGCGGGCCGATGTTGACCGGCGGGCAGGGCAGGTGCTGGGCCAGGGTCTTGGCCTTGCCGCCCTTGAGCCGGATGACCGAGTAGAACTGCGGCCGGTTCCACGTGGCGTCGCCGATGTTGTTGATCGGCCCGGTGTTGTAGAGGAACGTCTTGTCGTCGCGCACCTTGGTGTGGAAAAGGAAGCGGTAGGTCAGGTCCGCCTCGCCCTTGCCCTTGTTGGAGATGTGGATGTCGTAGGCCACGTCGTCGCCGAACTCGTAGAAGTTCGGCCCGCCGTCCGGGGCCTGGAACGGGATGTAGTTCGCGATCAGCGTGACCGTGTTGGGACGGTCCGGGCTGACGAAGGCGTAGACGTCGGTGCTGTCTGCCACCGGGTCCTTGGCCATCTCGGGAGCTTCGCGGTGCGAGGACATCTCACTGGCCTCCCGCCGCGTTCAGGATGCGGGTCGCGAGGTCGCGGTCGTGCACCACGATCTCCCGCTCGCCGACCATCAGCCGGACCTCGTTGGAACGGTGGTCGTGGACGTACGCCACGACCGACTCCCGCGCACTGGTCCCCGAACGCCGCGCCTCGGCCGCCTCGGCCGGGCCTATGGCCAGACCGACGGTGCCGGCCGCCACGCTCGCTCCCGTGACGGCCAGGAGCTTCCTTCTACTGGTGTCGCTCATCAGAGCCCTCCCCTGTCCTGGGGCGCCGCCGGTGTGGGGCGCGCCACAGGCGGTTCGGAGCCGGGCGGTCGGCGGATGGGCGGGGGTGCCTTCCGGTTCCCCCGCCTGAGCGGGGGAACCGGACCTTCGAGGGGGTTGCAACCCACACCAACCTCCCGGAAACCCCACGAACGTTGTGGCGGGTGGGATGAGCTGCGGGCGGATGCGTGGGGCTTCCCGATTCCCCCGCCTGAGCGGGGGAACCGGACCTTCGAGGGGGTTGCAACCCACAACAACCCCCAGGAAACCCCACGAACGTCGTGACACGAGGGACGAACAACGGCCGGATGTCCCGGCTTCCAGGGTGGTCCCGGGTCAGCCGGGGAGGCCGGCCTCCTCGGCTGCCCCCGCCGACTCATCGCGGGCGGCGGCCGCGGCCAGCGCCTTGGCGCGCGCGCGTTCGGCCCAGCCCTCCATGGCGGAGTCGGCGGCGGTGACACCCAGACCGAGCAGCAGGGCGGCGACGGGCGTCGGGAGCGAGAGCCGGCGCGCACCGAGCGCGGCGAGCGACATGACGACCGTCCAGGAGGCACCCGAGCTCAGCACGGGTACGAGCGTGCGCCGCCAGGCCTCCTCGTCCTCGTCCGGGATGACGGTGAAGAACTGCAGCCCGGGCCGGTCGACCGGCCAGGCGGCGGCGTACGTCGTAGCGATCAGGCCCGTACGGCGCGGGAGGCCGGGCATCAGGCAGGCCAACGTGACGCCAGCACCTCGGATCGCCGAGCCGTTCCGGATGCGGATCTTCACGTCAGGATCTCCGGCTCGGTCTTCTCACGCACCTCGTCCAACGTGACGTCGGGCGCGAGCTCCACCAGTCGCAACCCGTCGTCGGTCACGTCGAGCACGCACAGGTCGGTGATGATCCGTTCGACCACTGCCCGGCCGGTGTACGGCAGGTCGCACTCGTCGAGGATCTTCTTCGAGCCGTCCTTGGCGACGTGCTCCATCAGCACGATCACCCGCTTCGCGCCGTGGACCAGGTCCATGGCGCCGCCCATCCCCTTGACCATCTTCCCGGGGATCATCCATTTCGCGATGTCGCCCTTGCCCGACACCTGCATCGCGCCGAGGATCGCGGCGTCGATCTTGCCGCCGCGGATCATCCCGAACGACGTGGCCGAGTCGAAGAACGACGCCCCCTTGCGGAGGGTGACCGTCTCCTTGCCGGCGTTGATCAGGTCCGGGTCCTCGTCGCCCTCGTAGGGATAAGCGCCGACACCGAGGATGCCGTTCTCGGACTGCAGGACCAGCTCGACGTCGTCGGCGACGTAGTTCGGCACCAGCGTCGGCAGCCCGATGCCGAGGTTGACGTACGAGCCGTCGGTCAGCTCGGACGCCGCCCGCGCGGCCATCTGCTCACGGGTCCATGCCATCTCAGGCCTCCGTCCCCGTGACGCCGGCCGCGGCGGCCTGCCAGCCGTCCGGCCGCGGTCGCGTCGTCCGCTTCTCGATCTTCTTGTCCGCGGCCTGCTCCGGCGTCAGCGCGACCACCCGCTGCACGTACACCCCGGGCGTGTGGACGTCCTCGGGCTTGATCTCGCCCGGTTCGACGAGGTGCTCGACCTCCGCAATGGTGACCCGGCCGCACAT
Organism: Nocardioides sp.; assembly: GCA_036270075.1. Taxonomy (GTDB): domain Bacteria; phylum Actinomycetota; class Actinomycetes; order Propionibacteriales; family Nocardioidaceae; genus Nocardioides. Next base: position 8,456 of record DATBDF010000034.1, on the reverse strand, counting down.
CGCGGCCAGCGGGTTGAAGTTGCGTGCCGACTCCCGGTACACGAGGTTGCCGTGGCGGTCGCCCTTCCAGGCGCGCACCAGACCGAAGTCGGCGACGATCGCGGCCTCGAGGACGTACTCGCGGCCCCCGAAGTCGCGGGTCTCCTTCGGCGGCGAGCTGACGATCACGTTGCCCTCGGCGTCGTACTTCCAGGGCAGGCCGCCCTCGGCCACCTGGGTGCCGCCGCCGGTCGCGGTGAAGAACGCCGGGATGCCGGAGCCGCCTGCGCGCATGCGCTCGGCGAGCGTCCCCTGCGGCGTGAGCTCGACCTCGAGCTCGCCGTGCAGGTACTGCCGGGCGAACTCCTTGTTCTCCCCGACGTACGACGAGATCATCCGCCGCAGCCGCCTCGACATCAGCAGCCGGCCCAGGCCCCACTCGTCGACGCCGCAGTTGTTCGACACGGCCTCGAGGTCGCTGACCCCGGCCTCGAGCAGCGCGTCGATCAGCACCGACGGCACCCCGCACAGGCCGAATCCGCCGACGGCGAGCGTCGCACCGTCCGGGACGTCGGCGACCGCTTCAGCGGCGCTCCCCACCACCTTGTCCATCCACGCACCTCCTCCGCGCATCCTGCCACGGGGCAGACCTGCGGCCCGTCCGGGTCGACCGGCGGCTACGTGGGGTCGGACATCGACCAGACGGCCCCGTCGATGAGCACGTGCACGGCCCCGCCGGAGCTGCACGCGGCGCGCACGCGCCCGTCTGGCGCCGGGTGGGCTTTCCACTCGGTTCCGTCGTGCCAGCACAGCCGGTTGCCCCTGGACAGCGCGGCCACGAAGACCGGCTGGTCACGCTCGTGCTCATCGACGAGTACGACGGGACGCTCGCCGACCGCGAGCACGTCCTCGGAGAGCTGGAGCGGAGGCATCTCGACGGTGGCGGTGCGGAGCAAGCCACGGAACGGCAGCGGCAGCACCTGGTAGATCACCGGCCGCCCCTCCACGTGCCCCGCGACCCAGCAGTGCCGGCCGAGCTGTCCGGTGCCGACCGAGCACAGCGCCGTCGGCGTGGGCGAGAGGTGGATGCGGCGCCACTCGGCGTCGGTCCTCCCCAGGGACCAGGCGCGCGGCGCCCCCGCCTCACCGAGCGGCCCGGCCACGACCAGGGGCTCGCGCTCGTAGAAGGCGAAGGCCAACGCGGTGTCGGGGTCGGTCGCCATGGTGAGGTCGGCAGCCTGCGGGCGCCCGCCCAGGATGGCCGTCTCCCGCTGGTGCACGCGCAGCCGCCACGATCCGTCGTCGAGGTGGGCCGAGAGCACCAGCTCGGCATGGGCGTCGAGCACGGGTGCCGCCCAGACCGCCCCGATGGCCTCGAGCGAGTGCGGGACGAACATGCTGCCGTCCGCGTACGCCGACCAGAGATGCAGCCGTCCGTCGGCTCCGCGACCGGTCAGCCAGGTCTGCTCCCCCTGGGCGACCCCGAGCACGCCGAACGAGTCCAACAGGAGGCCGTCGTAGGTCCGGACCGAGGAGTGCGGCAGGCGCAGCGGTACGACGAAGGCGTTGCCGTCGGTGTCCACACCCGCGCAGAAGCCGCGCGCCAGTGCTGTGACGCGCCCGGCGACCTCGATCCTGTTCCAGTCCATCGTGCTCCCCCCGGGGCACGACGGTAGGGCGCGGGAGCCGCGGGCGCGACCGGTCTCACCAAACCTTCACCCGGAGCGGGCGACCACACGGGGGCCACACCGAGGGCACAGCGACGGCACATCGACGGCACAGCGACGGCACAGCGACGGCACAGCGAGGGCACACCGCGAAACGCGCCACACCCACCTCTAGGCTTGCTGGGGTGCCGAGTCGTGACTTCCCCCAGGTGCGCCTGCACATCGTGACCGGCAAGGGCGGCACCGGGAAGTCGACGGTCGCTGCGTCGTTGGCGCTCGGCCTTGCGTCGGCCGGACAGAACGTGCTGCTGTGCGAGGTGGAGGGCCGGCAGGGCATCGCGCGGATGTTCGACGTCGAGCCGCTGCCGTACGCCGAGCGCCGGATCGCCACGGGGCTCCCGGAGCCGGACGGGGGGCGGGGGGGAGTCGTCCACGCACTGCACATCGACCCGGAGTCGGCACTGCTGGAGTACCTGTCCATGTACTACAAGCTGGGCCGCGCCGGGAAGGCGCTGGACCGCTTCGGAGTCGTGGAGTTCGCCACCACCATCGCCCCGGGGGTCCGCGACGTCCTGCTCACCGGGAAGGTCTACGAGGCGACCAAGCGCAACGCGCGCAACAAGCACGCGACCACCTACGACGCGGTCGTCCTCGACGCCCCGCCCACGGGAAGGATCGCGCAGTTCCTCGGCGTGAACCACGAGCTGGCCGGTCTCGCGCGGATGGGGCCGGTCAAGAGCCAGGCCGACTCGGTGACCCGGCTGTTCGCCTCCGAGCGCACCGCCGTCCACCTCGTGACGGTGCTCGAGGAGATGCCGGTGCAGGAGACGACCGACGGCATCGCCGAGCTCCGCAAGCACGACCTGCCCGTGGGCGGCGTGGTGGTCAACATGGTCCGTCCTCGCGACCTGGACGAGGACGACCTCACGGCCATCCGGGCCGGCAAGGTCACCAAGCGCAAGGTCTCGACCGAGCTGACCCGGGGTGGCCTCAGCGGGAACGCCGACCTGGTCTCGGGCCTGCTCACCGAGGCTCGCGACCACGCCGAACGCCGGGCGCTCGAGGACGCGCAGCGCGCGCGGGTCGGCGAGCTCGACGTGCCGACGTACGAGCTGCCGCTGCTGGTCGGCGGCGTTGACCTCGGCGGTCTGTACGAGGTGGCCGCTCTGCTCCGCGACCAGGGACTGGCATGACCACCGCCGGGGAGCCCGCATGACGCGCGCTCGAGCCCGGGTGGGGCCGCAGTCGCTCTCCGGGGGCCGGACCCTCGACGTCGACGGCCTGCTCGACGACGCGCACACCGGGATCATCGTCTGCTGCGGCTCCGGCGGCGTCGGGAAGACCACGACGTCGGCGGCGCTGGCGCTGCGTGCCGCCGAGCGCGGCCGGAAGGTCGTCGTGCTCACGATCGACCCCGCCCGGCGGCTGGCCCAGTCGATGGGGATCGAGCAGCTCGACAACACACCACGACCGGTGCCCGGCGTCGGCGAGAACGGCGGCTCCCTCGACGCCATGATGCTCGACATGAAGCGCACCTTCGACGAGGTGGTCGCGAGCCAGGCCAGCCCGGAGAAAGCCCAGCAGATCCTGCAGAACCCCTTCTACATCGCCCTGTCCAGCTCGTTCGCGGGGACGCAGGAGTACATGGCGATGGAGAAGCTCGGTCAGATACACGCCGACGCCCAGCGCGACGGCACCTACGACCTGATCGTCGTCGACACCCCGCCGTCGAGGTCCGCGCTCGACTTCCTGGACGCGCCGGAGCGGCTGTCGAGCTTCCTGGACGGGCGCTTCATCCGGCTGCTGCTGGCCCCGACGAAGGGCCCGGCCCGGCTGATGTCCGCCGGCTTCGGGATGGTGACGAACGCCTTGACCAAGGTCCTGGGCGCGCAGGTGCTCCGCGACATGCAGACCTTCGTGGCCGCGTTCGACACGCTGTTCGGAGGGTTCCGGCTCCGGGCACAGAAGACGTTCGAGCTGCTGCAGGCGGACAAGACGGCGTTCCTCGTCGTGGCGGCGCCCGAGCCCGACGCGCTTCGCGAGGCCGCGTACTTCGTGGAGCGGCTGAGCGAGGACGACATGCCGTTGGCGGGGCTCGTGATCAACCGGGCGAGCCCGCTCCCTCTGGGCGAGGTGACCGCGGACGCGGCGATGGCGGCCGCGCAGCGGCTGCGCGAGGACGACGCGGACTCACTGACCGCGGGGCTGCTGCGCCTGCACGCGGACCGGGTCCGGATGGTGGAGCGAGAGGCCAGGCTGCGTGAGCGCTTCGAGGCGGCTCACCCGCAGGTGCCGGCGGCGGTCGTGCCGGCCCTCGCGGGCGACGTGCACGACCTGGACGGGTTGCGTCAGGTCGGCGCGCTCTTGGCGGGGGAGCGGCCGACCTGACGCCGGAAGCCCGACGGTGCTGCTGGCCGGTGTCTTCGTCAGCGCGGCTCAGGCGCTGATGACCACACCGGAGTGCTGCTCACGAGCCTGTTCGAGAACGACTCGCCACGAAGCGTTCGGACGACGCCGCAGCAGGGCTCGGCGCTCGCGTTCGGTCATCCCGCCCCAGACGCCCCACTCGATCTGGTTGTCGAGAGCCTCGGCGAGGCACTCGGTGCGCACAGGGCACGCACCGCAAACCTGCTTGGCCTTGTTCTGCTCCGCTCCACGAACGAACAGCTTGTCGGGTTGCTGTCCACGGCACGCAGCCTGGGCAGCCCAATCTTGATTCCACATATGACGTCCCCACGATCGTCAGTGACTGACGCTTCCCCATGAAGCCACTCGCCCGAACGAATGTTTCAGTCGAAGCACCAAGGTAAAGAACTGCGGCCACCGGGGACAGACTCATCCGGATCGATCGCCGTAGTCCCATCGGACTAGTAGGCGGGGGTCGAGAATGGGCACCTTTCGGACCCGTCACGTAGTCTCATCGGCATGTCCGTGCCCCCGGAGGAGCGCCTCCCCGCGTCCCGAGTCGCCTCCCATTTGGGCGTGATGGCGGTCGTCGCGGTCGTGATGGGGGTGGTCGTGGCAGGTCTGGCGATCCCTTTCGCCGGCGTGCTCGGGATCGCCTCCAAGTCCCTCTCCCACACCGTGGAGTCCCTGCCGGCGGAGCTGCGGACGCAGCCGCTCGCGCAGCAGACCAAGATCGTCGACCCTGAGGGCCAGACCGTCGCGACGTTGTACGACGAGAACCGGATCAACGTCCCGTTGAGCCAGATCTCGCGGAAGATGGTCATGTCGATCCTCGCGATCGAGGACTACCGCTTCTACCAGCACGGAGCGCTGGACCTGAAGGGCACGCTCCGCGCACTGGTCACCAACCAGTCCAGCGGTGGGGTCGTGCAGGGTGGTTCGTCGATCACCCAGCAGATGGTGAAGATGACCCTGCTCTCCCAGGCGAAGACCGCCAAGGAGCGCAAGGACGCCACCGCCGACACCTACGCCCGCAAGCTGACCGAGCTGCGCTACGCGATCGCCTTCGAGCAGCACTACTCCAAGGACTGGATCCTCGAGCGCTATCTCAACATCGCCTACTTCGGCGACGGCGCGTACGGCGTCCAGGCAGCGGCCCGGCACTACTTCGGCACGAACGCCAAGGACCTGACCTGGGTCCAGGGCGCGACCCTGGCCGGCCTGGTCAAGAACCCCACCGCCTACGACCCGCTCCGCAACGCGGACAAGGGCCTGCAGCGACGCAACGTCGTGCTCGACCGGCTCGCGCAGCTGCACGTCATCCCCCAGAGCCAGGCCGACCACCTGAAGAAGCAGCCCCTCGGCCTGCACCCGGTGGCCACGCCGAACGGCTGCATCAACTCCAGCGCCCCGTGGTTCTGCGACTACGTCGTCAACTACCTCGAGCACGACCCGTCCCTCGGCAAGTCCGTGGACGCCCGCCGCAAACTGCTCTACACCGGCGGCCTGACGATCCACACCACGATCGACCAGCGCTTCCAACGAGCGGCCGACAAGGCCGTGCACAACCACGTGCTGCCCACCGACCAGGCGATCGGTGCGCTCGCGATGATCCAGCCCGGCACCGGCGACGTGAAGGGGCTGGCGCAGTCGCGACCGATGGGTCGTGACGCGGCCGCCGGCCAGACGTTCCTCAACTACGTCGTCCCCCAGAAGTACGGCGACTCCGCCGGCTTCCAGCCGGGCTCGACGTTCAAGGCGTTCGTCCTCGCCTCGGCGATCCAGCAGGGCATCCCGCTCACCGAGCGCATCTCAGCCCCGGCCGAGGTCCAGATCCCGATGAGCCAGTACCGCACCTGCGGCGGCCAGCACTTCTACAGCACCGACACCTGGGACGTCCACACCTCGACGATCTCCGGGACCATGAACCTCTACGAGGGCACCCAGGAGTCGGTGAACCCGTTCTTCGCCAAGCTCGAGCTGCAGACCGGGCTCTGCGAGCCGTACCACCTGGCACAGAAGATGGGCATCCAGCTCGACGACCCGCCCCGCGAGATGGTGCCGTCGTTCACCCTCGGCGTCGCCTCCGTGAGCCCGCTCGAGCTCGCCGGTGCCTACGCGACCTTCGCGGCGCGCGGTCTGCACTGCGACCCGAGGCCGGTGACGTCGATCGACGACTCCAACGGCCACCAGCTCAAGAGCTACCCGCAGCAGTGCCAGCAGGTGATCGCGGCACCCGTGGCCGACGCCGTCAACGACGTTCTCCGCGGGGTGCAGTCCCCGTCCGGATTCGGTGCCGCCCTCATGCTCAACCAGGAGTCCGCTGCGAAGACCGGTACCAACGACAACAACATGTCGGTCTGGTACATGGGCTACACGCCGAACCTCGCCACCGCCGCCATGGTCGCCGGGGCCAACCGACTCGGCCACTGGGTCACCTTGAACAACCAGGTGATCGGCGGCGCGTACACCGCGACGGCGCACGGCTCCACGACGGCCGGACCGATGTGGTACGCCGCCATGAGCGTCATCCAGAACTACCTGCCCGACGCGACGTTCACGCCGCCGAACGGCAACGACGTCAACGGCGTCCTGACCACCGTCCCCGACGTGGGCGGCCTGGGGTACGCCGGGGCCGCCAAGCAGCTCAAGCTGGCCGGCTTCACCGTGGCCGACGGTGGGTACCAGGACTCCGGCTACCCGAAGGACACCGTGGCCTTCACCGACCCGGGAGGCGGAGCCCAGGTCGCCAGCGGCACCACCGTGACGATCTACCGCTCCGACGGGACGCCGTACGTCCCACCGAAGCACCACTCCGGTGGGAACAACGGCGGAGACAACGGGCCCGGCCACGGCAACGGGCACGGCCACGGCAACCACTGAGGTGGGCACCCACTGAGGTGGCGCGGGCGTCGCCCGGTCTCGAGACCACTCGGTGCGCGACGCCCCAGGCACCGTCACCGGATTTCGCGCTCATCAGTGAGCTCGCAGGCTCGCTCACTGCGGCTCGAGCTGCCGCTTGACCTCCGCCGCCACCGCGCCGCCGTCGGCCCGGCCACGCACCTGCGGCTGGAGGACGCCCATCACCTTGCCCATGGCGCGCATACCCTCGCCCGCGGCACCGGTCTGCTGGATGGCCGCGGTGACGACCTCGGCGATCGCGGCCGCGTCGAGCTGCTCGGGCAGGTACTCCGCGATCACCGCCGCCTCGGCGGTCTCCTTGTCCGCGAGCTCGGTACGGCCCGCCTCGGCGAACGCCGTGGCGGCCTCGCGACGTTTCTTGCCCTCGGTCGACAGCACCCCGATGATCTCGTCGTCGGTGAGGTCGCGGGCCACCTTGCCCGCCACCTCGGCGTTGGTGATCGCGGACAGCACCATCCGCAGGGTGGAGGAGCGCAGCTCGTCACGCGCCTTCATCGCCCCGGTCAGGTCGCTGCGCAGCCGGTCCTTGAGCTCGCTCATGGCGCCATTGTGCAGCGTCGAATTTCTCCACCATGTGGCAGCCTTGCCGGATGACCCCCGCGCGCCTGCTCGCCCGCACCCTGGGTGCCGGCGCGGCGATGGGCGTCGGCGTCACGGCGTACGCCGTCTGGGAGGCGCGGGCGTACACCCTGCGGTCGGTCGAGGTGCCCATGCTGCCGGCGGGCGCTGCGCCACTACGGGTGCTGCACCTCAGTGACCTCCACCTGACGCCCGGTCAGGCCGGCAAGCGGGAGTGGGTGCGGTCGCTGGCCGACCTCGAGCCCGACCTGGTCGTCAACACCGGGGACAGCATCGCCCACGCCGAGGCGCTGCCGTCCCTGCTCGAGGCGCTCGGCCCTCTGCTGGACGTGCCCGGAGTCTTCGTGCTCGGGTCCAACGACTACTTCGCGCCGGTCCTGCGCAACCCCCTCGGCTACCTGCTCCCCGTCGACGGCACCAAGATCGTCCACACGTCCAAGCTGCCGTGGCGCGAGATGGTCGACGCCTACACCGCGGCCGGATGGGTCGACCTCACCAACACCCGGGCCAGCTCCTCGGTGCGTGACCTGACGGTGGCGTGGGCGGGGGTCGACGACCCGCACCTGAGGTACGACGACCTCGCGGCGGTCGCCGGACCAGCCGACGCGGAGGCCGACCTCCGCCTGGCGGTCGCCCACGCGCCGTACCGGCGGGTGCTCGACCAGTTCGCGTCGGACGGCTACGACGCGATCTTCGCCGGGCACACGCACGGCGGCCAGATCGCCCTGCCGCTGTGGGGCGCGCTGGTCACCAACTGCGACCTCGAGCCGGCCCGCGCCAAGGGTCTGCACCGCCACCCCGCGGACTCGCGGCCGGGTGATGCGGGCTCGGCCTGGCTGCACGTCTCGGCGGGACTGGGCACGTCGCCGTACTTCCCGATCCGCACCGCGTGCCGTCCGGAAG
>DATBDF010000033.1:0-2978 GCA_036270075.1 Nocardioides sp. | reverse complement strand
CCGTCTGACCCCGTGCACTCGCGGGTGGCGGTGAGCTGTCCACGGTTGTGGTCCGCGGAACGGTGGCTGGCTCACCGCCCCGGGGCGAGGCGGGCGGACGACGCGCGGGGACGATTGCGGAGACCGCGATCTGGGCACGTGCACCAGGTGGATCCTTCGGAGTGGCTGCTGACTCAGACCGAGCGGGGCAACCCGAGCACCGTCCTCGACGACGGTCACGACGGTGAGCAGGCCTGGTCCACGGGCAACCTGGTGCGGCCCCTGATCCACGGCTCGACGTACTTCCGGCGCCTGTACGACGCCGTCGAGGCCACCCGGCCGGGCGACCTGGTGCTGTTCACCGACTGGCAGGGGGATGCGGACGAGCGGCTGACCGGCGACCCCGGGAGCGAGGTCGTCGAGGTCTTCGGCCGCGCCGACGAGCGCGGGGTCGACGTCCGGGGCCTGGTCTGGCGGTCGCACGCGGACCTCACGGGCTTCTTCGCCGAGGAGAACCGTCACTTCGGCGAGCAGCTCCAGCACAGGGGTGCCGAGGTGCTGCTCGACATGCGGGTCCGCACGGGTGGATCCCACCACCAGAAGTTCGTCGTGATCCGCTACCGCGACGACCCCGCCCGCGACGTGGCTTTCGTCGGCGGCATGGACCTGGCGCACAACCGCCGCGACGACGCCGACCACGGGGGAGACCCGCAGCCGCAGACCCTGACGAAGGAGTACGGCGAGCACCCGCCGTGGCACGACGTACAGGTCGAGATCCACGGTCCAGCCGTGTACGACGTCGAGACCGTGTTCCGCGAACGTTGGGAGGACCCGACCCCGCTCTCGCGGAACCCGATCCGCAAGCTGGCCGACCTCTGGCGTCACCACGACACGTCCCCCGACGGCCTGCCCGAGCGGTGGCCACCGCCTCCCGAGGCCGGCCCGCACGTGGTCCAGCTGGTGCGGACGTATCCGGATCTCCGCCACGGGCGCGACTACCCTTTCGCCCGCGGGGGCGAGCGCAGCGTCGCTCGCGGCTACTCGAAGGCCATCGCCCGAGCGGAGCGGATCGTCTACGCGGAGGACCAGTACTTCTGGGGCCACGGGGTCGCCGAGCCGTTCGAGGAGTCCCTGCGCCGGCATCCCGAGCTGCGCGTGGTCGTGGTCATCCCGCTGGTGCCGGATATCGCCGGGCTCAACCGCGTGCCGCAGTACCTCGGGCGCGAGCGGGCCATCCTCCGGCTGACGCGAGCAGCGCCCGGTCGCGTGGCGGCGTACGGGATCGAGAACCACGCGGGCACGCCGGTCTACATCCACGCCAAGGTGTGCGTGATCGACGACGCGTGGGCCAGCACCGGCTCGGACAACTTCAACCGCCGGTCCTGGACCCACGACTCCGAGCTCAGCGCGGTGGTGCTCGACCAGGGGTACGCCCGGGACCTGCGGCTGACCCTGGCCGCCGAGCACCTCGACCGGCTCCCCGAGGTCGAGGAACGCGGTCTGCACGAGGTCATGGCCGACTGCGTCGACCCCGCCGAGATGTACGACGCGTACGCCGCCTGCGCAGCCCGCCTCCAGGCCTGGCACGACGGTGGGTGTGTGGGGGACCGGCCGCCGGGTCGCCTGCGGCCGATCCCGCTCCCGCCGTTGTCACGCCTCACCCGGATGTGGGCGAAGGTCCCCCTCGACGTCCTGCACGATCCCGACGGCCGGCCGGGGCCGATCCGAGGTGCCTCGCAGTACTGACCGAACCCCGCGACCGGTCCCGCTCGAGCGGCCCCGGTTGCGCCCGAGATGGTCCCAGGCGGCACGGGGCCTCGGTCACAGGAGCTCTCCCAGCAGGGCGGCCGCGCGACCTGCGCCGTCCTTCGGCACGGGCAGGTAGTCGGGTGGGCTCGACAGCGCCTCGACGAGCGCGCGAGCCAGCGTGTCCGGGTCGGCGGTGTCGTAGTCCATCGCGCGGCCGGCGTGGTGGCGCTCGAGACGGTGCCGGACATGCACCTGCTGCTCGAAGTGGTGCCGCAACGGGAAGTAGAGGAACGGACGCCCCGCGGCCGTGAGCTCCATCGTCGTGGACAACCCCCCTTGCACGACCGCCACGTCGCACGCGGCGTGGTGCAGGTCCAGGTCCGGCAGGAACCCGTGGACGTGGACACCCGGCGGTGCCGGGAACGCCGACGGGTCGAGCCGGGGGCCGGTCACCACGTGCATGCTGAGTCCCGGCACCCGGACCTCCGCGGCGGCGTAGGCCTCGATGACGCGGCGAAGCAGGGGTGCTCCGACGCCCGAGCCGCCGACACTGACCAAGCAGACGACCTCGTCGTCGCCATACCCGAGCCTCGTGCGGAGGCGCCCTCGGTCCGCGGGATCGGGGCGGTCTCCGGTGACGTAGCCGCTGAACTCGAAGTGCTGCAACGTCCAGTCGCGGATGGACGGGAGGCCGGGTCCCAGCGGCTCGCCGACGAGGTCCTCGGGGTCTCCGATGAACACCGACCGGTCGCGCAGCCGCGGGTAGCGCGCGACGTGCTCGACCATCTCGGCGTTGTAGTCGGCGGTCAGGAAGGCCTCGTGGTCGCCGCCGTCGGCCATCGGCACCCAGCCGACGAAGTCGGTCATCCAGGCGAACGGCGCGCGCTTGAGACCCGGGTTCTCGTGGAGGAAGTGGTCGAGATCCCAGGCCTCGTCGCCGATCCAGAGGTCGTACTCGCGCTCGCGCACGAGGTCGTCGAACACCATGAAGTTGGCGACCAGGATCTCGTCCATCCGCCGGATCGCCTGGAACGCGTGCAGGTCGTGCTCGCCCGACTCCGACTCGATGTGGCCGCTCTCGCTGGACAGCCACGCCGACGCGGGGTGGATCCGCTCTCCCGCACTTTCCAGGAAGTCGGTGACCGGCGACTGCGACAGCCACTCGATCTCCAGCCCTGGATGCTGGCTGCGCAGCTCCTGGGCGATGGCGAGGTCGCGGCGTGCGTGACCCAGACCGATCGGCGAGGACA
>DATBDF010000032.1:0-3060 GCA_036270075.1 Nocardioides sp. | reverse complement strand
GCGCGCCAGCGCGCGGTCATGGCGGTCTCCATCTCAGGCGGGCTGCGCTTCGGCGGGGTCCAGCAGCCCGGCGAGGAAGCGGGTGCGGGCCGCGCGTGCGTGCGCGGCGATGTCGGCGCCGGACCCGGTCAGCGCACCGATGCCTTCGGCGGCCTCGTCGGCCCGGACCGACCAGCGGTCGATCCAGCGGCGCAGCACTGCCCGGTTCTCCGGCCGCTGCGCGACGACCATGTCGACCAGTGCCCGACTCCACTTCTCGCGGCGTCGGGAGTCGGCCGCCAGGTTCGTGGTGATCATCCACGTGAGGTCGTCGCCGCCGGTGCGGGCGAGGAGGCCGAGCTGGGTGAGCAGCACGTCGTCCAGTGTCGGGCCGAGCACCAGGTTCAGCGCGGTGAAGGCCTCGCCCCAGTCGTAGCTGGCCAGGGCGTACTCGATGGCCCGCCGGGCCGGCTGCCATCCTGGATCGTCCTGCCACAGCGCCCGCTCGGCGGTGCCGATGCCGGACCCGGGCCGGTTGATCTGCAGCTCCCGCGTGCGGTAGCCGATCGCGGTCACCCGGCGCAGGAGGTCCGCGGTGGCGAAGCCCGCCGCGTTGGTGATGTACGAGCTGGGCGCCAGGTAGCCGATGTAGGCCTGCACCTGCTGCATCCCGTGGCACAGGAAGCGCGTCGGGGTGAAGGCCCTGGCCAGCAGGGCGACCGACGCATCGGACAGCGCGGCGTCGGTGCCCGTCCCGGCGTGCGCCTCCAGCGTGCTCTGCAGCGACGTCTCCGCCTCCGACTGCAGCGTGACGTAGCCGCGGTAGGTGAGCGAGTCCGGGTCACGGAAGGCGTCCCAGTCCTGCGCCTGCAGCGGTGAGCGGTCCCGGTAGGTCAGGAACCACAGGTTCGCCGGCGAGGACGGGTTCTGCTCGAACGTCGCCTGCCGGTTCTGCCGCAGCGTCCAGTTCTGCTGGTGGGTGACGATCTCGTAGTCGCTGGGCATCCGCCGTACGTCGCCGAACGCGCTGAACGTGCGCCGCGGGCGGGGCTTGCGGGCCGGGGTGTCGGTCATGGCGTCGCTGCCTTCCGCTCTGCCTTGTACTGGCTGATGCTCTGCCAGGTGATGGTGTCGCTCGCGGTGATCACACGCCCGTTGAACGCCGACATCAGCGTCTCGATCGAGCGGATCTCGTAGTCCGGGCCGAAGTAGTGACGCAGGGTCTCCTGGGTCAGCGTGATTCGGTCCTCGCCCTGGATGCGGACGTAGGCGCCGCGGTCGATGACCTCGATCGGGGTGTCCGGGTTGTCGTCTTCGATGGCCGCGATGATCTGCTCGACCTCGTCGCCCATGCGCAGCACGGGCCCCACCGGGTTCTTCACGTCGGCTCCTGCATGTCGTACTCGACCGTGACGTGGTCGAGCGGTCGCAGACCCGCCTCGGCGACGGTCAGCTCCGCCGGGAGCCGCTCGCCGTCGACGATGACGACCTTGGTGTAGGGCAGGGCGCGGACCCGCCGCCCCTCGACGTGGTGTGCCACGGCGGCGGCGACCTCGCGCATCGTGTGCGCCGTGGTGACGGGGACGAGTATCTCCACGAAGTCCGTCGCGAAGATCGCGTTCAGCGGGACGAGCTGGGGTGCCTGGTCCTGCACCGGCAGCTCGGCGGTCACGACCGGCCTCCGGTCGCGAGGCCCTCGACCGGGCGACCGAGGTACTCCTTCGTCCAGGCCGGGTAGTCCGGGTCGTCGCCCATCACGTCGGGCGTCAGGCCCATGTAGCCGAGGATCCCGCCGACGTCCATCGGCTGGATCTGCCCCGCCAGGAACCGGTCGATCACCGTCTCGTGGTTGACGTTGTCGCGGTCCTTCCAGAAGATCTGGCGGCACGCGTTGGTGCAGAAGTGGTAGGTGCGGCCGTCGTAGCGCAGCTGCCAGTTGCGGACCCGCCACGTCCCGTCCCGCGACTGCGTCGCGTTGCACGTGGGCAGGTGGCAGGTGCTGCACAGCCAGGGCAGCGTCTCCGGCAGCGTCGCCTCCATGTTGTCGACGTTGACGTTGTCGATCAGCACGTCCCACTTGTCGCCGTAGACGGCCTCCCAGTTGGGGTACTTCTCCACCAGCCAGGCGCGCTCGTCCTTGCTCACCCCGGCCTTGGGCCGCCACCACAGCGTCGGCCGCCAGTACCAGAGCCCCATGTGCAGCCCGTGGTGCCAGGTGTCGAGGCCGCGCATGAACTCGTCCCAGAACCAGGGCTTCTTGAGGCCGTAGTCCTCGATTGTCCTGATGAACTGGTCGATGATCCACTCCTCCATGAACTCCCGGTAGGACTGCTTCCGGTGTTCGAGGGGGGTGTAGTAGTCCATCGCCGGGCCGGTCAGGGCCGCGAACGCGCGGGCCGACCCCCAGAAGCTCTTGTCGATCACCCACTGGGCCCGGACCGGGTCGTGCTCGACGAGGATCTCCAGCGTCGGGCCGCCCTGCAGGCTGTGGCGCGCCTCGTCGGTCTGGATCGAGGAGATCATGTTGGCGAAGTTGACGTCGCCCGCTCCGAGCGCGTCGGCGGCCAGTGCGACGAACTGCAGGTTCGTGAAGCCGGTCTCGAAGGTCAGCGGCAGCTCGATCGCCATGTCGACCACGTTGGGCGCGATCATCATGTTGTCGAACAGGTTGCGCAGCGAGATCGGCACCCAGTCGTTGGTGTGGAACGTCTTCTGCGTCCAGTCGTACTGCGCGTCGCGGCCGACGAACTCGTGGCCGAAGAACGTGGTGATCTGGGCGTGCCGCAGCTCGTCGAGCTGGCCGAAGGTGGCCATGTTGCGCCAGGCGGCGTTGAGCCCGAAGCGGGCCATCTTCAGCTCACCGAGCACGGCGGCGTACTCGACCAGCGCGACGCCGCCGAAGTGCATCTTCGTGGCCGACTTCCAGCCCTCGTCGAGGTTGTCGAACGCCGTGGAGCGCTGCAGCGCGGCCTTCACCGCGTACGCCGAGCTCTCCTTCTCCCGCTGGGTCGCGACGTACTCCGGGTAGCTGACCTTGTAGCTCTCCTCCCAGGCCTGCCAGGCCTGCCGCGGCACCTTACC
>DATBDF010000031.1:0-4220 GCA_036270075.1 Nocardioides sp. | reverse complement strand
CCCTCACGCTCGACGTACCCGAGCTCCGCGCTCGGGTCGAGCTCGAAGGCGACGGCTCCCGCGATCCCGCCGACGCGCGGATGCTCGCCGTCGATCCCGCTGTCGACCACCGCCACCCTGACGCCGGCGCCGGTCGACCCGCCGAAGGCCCACGCCCGCACGTCCTCCATCGGAAGGCCGATGACCTCCTGCAGCGACCCCCGGTCGAACGCGCCCGACCAGGCGGGTGTCGTGCTCACCCCGGTCGGCCGGACTCCCCGGCCTGCCACGACGCGACGAGCTTGAGCACCTCGCTCCCGAGGTGTGCCAGCGGCTGCGACGGCGCGACGGAGGAGTCCGCGCCGGCGGCTGTCACCAGGGCCATCAGACCGGCGATGGTGCCCAGCACGTGCAGGGTCCAGTCACTGGTCTCGTCCACGACCGGGTCCAGGACGGAGACCACCCCGAGGACCTCTCCGTCGACGTCGAGCATCGGCGCGGCGTAGATCGCCGTCGGGACGTAGTGGGTCGCCTCGGCCACGTCCCGAGCGAACCGCGCGTCGGTCTGGACGTCGCGGACGGCGATCGGCTGACCCGACATCGCCGCCCAGCCCGCGATGCCGCGGCTGACCGGGATGCTGACCCCGACGATCTCGACCGCTCCGGCGCCGTCAGCAGCGACGAACCCGAGCGTGCCGCCGTCGTCGTCCACGAGCGCGATCGAGCACGCGGCCGCGCTGAAGAGGGCGCGGACGGCCTCGACGCAACGCTCGAGGGCGGGGTCGACTCCGGGCGCCGTGGTCACGCGGGAAACCGTACCGACCGCCACCCGCCGAGGCTGCAGGCGACCGGATCGTGTTCCCGCCGATGGTTGACTGACCATGTGAAGGTCCCGAAGGTGCTCCAGTCCCTGCCGGATCCTGACGCGAAGCTCCTGCTCCGGGCGGGGAGGACGAACACCTACGCTCGGCGCGACTTGCTCGTCCAGGAGGGCGACGTCGCCGACTCGTTCCACATCGTGCTCGACGGGCATGCCGCCGTGCAGGTGACGACCCCGTCGGGCGAGAGCGCGATCGTCAACGTCCTCGGCCCCGACTCGCACTTCGGCGAGGTCTCGCTGCTCGGCCGGGTCGACCCCCTGCGCACGGCGAGCATCGTCGCGCTCGAGCCGGTCCGCACGCTGAGCATCCCGGCCACGGTGTTCCGCGATCTCCGCGAGCGGAACCCTGGGCTCGAGCAGCTGGTCACGACGATCCTGGCTCGGCGGGTGGACGAGCTCTCCGCCCAGCTGGTCGAGGCGATGTACGACAGCCTCGAGCGCCGCGTCGTACGCCGCCTCTCCGCGCTGGCCGTGACCTACGCGACGTCCTCACCCGAGGTGACGATCCCGCTCACCCAGGACGAGCTCAGCCAGCTCGTCGGTGGCGCGAGGCCGTCGGTCAACCAGGTGCTACGACGGCTCGTCGACGAGGGTCTGCTGGCCGTGAGCCGGGGACGGATCATCGTCAAGGACCTCGACCGGCTCGACCGCCTCGCGACCTAGGGACCCGCGGCTCGGTCGTGCAGACGAAGTCCGACGGACGCCGCACGGCGGTCGTCAGCCCGGAGTGACGGTCCTCCCGGCGAACGCCGCGATGCGCTGGTAGGCGTCCGCGCCGTCCGGTGCCGGCTGCTCGGCCTGGAACGCGTGGCCGCGGTTCTCCGGCGTCAGGTTGGCCTGCATGAACGCGAGCCCGCGCTCGGCCACCTCCTGGTCGAGGTCGCCCGTGGGCCGCCCGAGAGCGGCAGTGAGGTCGTAGGTGTGGACGGCGATCTCGGCGGCCTGCCACTCCGGTCCGATGGGGCCATCACCGTCACCGACATCGCGCCACGCCGCCATCAGGTCGTCGGCATTGGCCCGGAAGGCATCCGCGCGCTCGCCCCCGACATGGGGTGTCGGCGCGGACCAGTCCACCTCCTCGCCGCGGATCATGTGCGCGAAGTTGGCCGGCGCCGCGACCAGGTGGTCGACCAGCTCGGCGGTCGTCCACTCGTGGCAGGGCGTGGGGCTGCTCAGGTCGTCGTCGCCCACCGAGCCGAGCAGCGAGGTGGCCTGGTCGAGGCCACGGCTCAGCACGGCGAGCTCGTCGTCGCGGTTCGTCACCCGTTCACCGTAACCCCGCGGCCGCCCTCGGCCTGCCGGGGCCCGAGCGCACTGAGAGGATGCGGCGGTGACTCCGGCGTTCCCCTCGACCATCCCCCATGGCCGGACCGCGCGCCGGCTGGAATGGGCACACCTCCCGCCGCCCGTGCGAGCGCGCATCGAGGAGAGGTGCGGGTCCCCGGTCGTCGAGGCGGAGTCGCAGGGTGGCGGGTTCACCCCGGGCTTCGCCTCCGTCCTCATCTGCGAGGACGGGTCGCGCCACTTCGTGAAGGCGGCCTCGACCGCGGCCCAGCGGGTGTTCGCCGCCTCCTACCGGGAGGAGGCCCGCAAGCTGGGCGCGCTGCCGGAGTCCGTCCCCGCGCCGCGGCTGCTGTGGGTCGAGGACGGCGCCTGGGTCGTGCTGGGGCTGGAGTACGTCGCGGCGCGGGCGCCGCGGCGGCCCTGGCGGCCCGACGAGCTCGACCTCTGCCTGGACGCGCTCGAGGTGGTCGCCGACCAGCTCACGCCGGTGCCGGACGGTCTGGACCTGGACCCGTTCGCCGTCGAGCTGGCCGACTGGCCCGGGCTCTGGGACTCCGTGCCGGACCGCGACCGCAGGCCGCACGCGGACGAGGCGGGCGCGCTGGCGGCGACGTTCGCCGACGTCGTGGGCGGCGGGACGCTCGTGCACACCGACATCCGCGACGACAACGTGCTGTTGACCCGCGACCGCGCACTGTTCTGCGACTGGAACTGGCCTGTGGTCGGCGCCTCGTGGCTCGACTCGCTGATCCTGCTGGTCTCGCCCCGCGGAGACGGCGTCGACGTCGAGCGGGTCATCGCCGAACGCCCCCTGCTGCGCAACGTCCCCGCCGACCATGTCGACCGCGTCCTGGCGTTGCTCGCCGGCTACCTCCTCAGCCGAGGAGCCGAGCCTGTCCCGTCGAACTCGCCCCACCTCCGTGATGCCCAGCGCTGGCAGGGCGAGGTGGTCTGGGACTGGCTCTGCGAGCGCCGGGGCTGGCGGTGACCACACCGCGCGCGGTCGGTGTCCGGCTGCCGTACCCCGACGTCCCCGTCCGGGTGAGGGCCTGGGTCGACCGGACACTCGGGTCCCCTGTGACGGGCTGGGCGGAACAGGTCGGCGGCATGTCGCCCGGCTGTGCGACACGGGTCGTGACAGCCGACGGGACCCGGGCCTTCGCGAAGGCGCTCGGGAGCGAGCTCAACCCCGACTCCCCGACTCTGTTCCGGCGGGAGGTCGAGGTGCTGACCCGGATCGGGGACGACCCCCTCTGGGCGTCGCTGCGTGCGTCGTACGACGAGGACGGCTGGGTGGCGCTGCTCCTCGAGGACGTGCCCGGCGGTCATCCGGACCTGGCGGACGACGAGCAGATGGCCGACCTGCTGACCGCGACGGACCGCCTGGTCGCGCGGCTGGCCGACGTTCCGCTGCCCGCGGGCGTCACGGCATCGGACCTCAGCCAACCGGGACTCATCGACGCTCGGGCCCGTTTCCGGGACTGGGCTTCCGCTCTGGACCACCTCGACGAGCTCCCCGACGACCTGTTCCCCGAGTCCATGCGCCGTCGGCAGGGACTGCTCCGCGACCTCGTTGCCCGCCTCGCGGACGGCGGCACCGACCAGCTGCTGCACTGGGACATCCGCATCGACAACCTGCTGCGGCCGGCCGTCGGGCGGATCGTCTTCGTGGACTGGGGAGCAGCCGCGGTGGGCCCGTCCTGGGTCGACCCGCTCCTGGCGAGGCTCGAGCGCGTGGACCGGCCGTGGTTCGACGCCTCGATCGCGAGCTCACCGGCGATCGCCGAGGTGGGTGACGACCATGTGACCGGCTGGCTCGTCGCCTTCGGCGCCTACCTCGCCTGGCGCTCGGCCCGAGGCTCGGCCGACATCGGGCTGCCCACGCTGAACGAGTTCCGGCGCACGGAGGCCCGACGTTTCCTGGCCGCGGCTGCGCGGCGGCTCCGGTGACACAGACAACCGGCGTGCGGACTCGGGCGGGCTGGGTCGCCCGATCGTGATTTTGGCCGGCTCGGAGGACCGCTGGTAACTTTGTCCCTCGTGTGTGCGGCCGACCTCGGCCCGCACCCCCATGCCG
>DATBDF010000030.1:0-11142 GCA_036270075.1 Nocardioides sp. | reverse complement strand
GTGACCACCTGCCCGAGATCTTCGAGCACGACACGATGTCCGTCATCAGCCACACGCACCTCGACCACACGGGTGGCGCCCACGAGTTCGACCGGGTCGCGGTCCACGAGATCGAGGCCGACGCCATCGCCGAGCCTCCGCCGGTGAGCCTGGATCCCCGCACGGAGATGGAGCTCCTCGGTCTGGCGATCCCCGCGAAGCTGCCGGACTCCCTCCTGGAAGGGCTCCCCACCCCGGACTACGACCCGGCGGCGTACGCCATCCGCCCGGCCACCGTGACGCGGTCGCTGCGTGACGGCGACGTGATCGACCTCGGCGACCGCCGGCTCCGCGTGCTGCACCTCCCCGGTCACACGCCGGGCAGCATCGTCTTGCTCGACGAGGACCTCCGCTGGCTGTACACCGGCGACGTCCTCTGCGACGGGGAGGTGTACGACGAGATGTACGGCGCCGACATCCCGACGTACGTCGAGTCGATGCGCCGGTTGCTCGACGTCGACGTCGCCATGGTCCACCCCGGTCACGACAACTCGTTCGACGGCGACCGGATGCGTGAGCTCGTCGAGGACTACCTCACGCTGCGCTCCGATCGGTGACCCGGGCGCGCGCCAGGACCTTCTGGGCGATGTACTTCGCGTCGCGCCCCGCGCCGCCCACCAGCATCGAGTAGAAGCCGCGCTGGAAGAGCAGCCCCATGAAGTAGAGGCCGGGCAGGTCCTCCATCACGCCGCCGACGTCCCGCGGCCAGCCGTCCTCGCCCATCGGCGAGGGGTGGATGAACGAGAAGTCCTGCCGGTACCCGGTGCACCACACGACGTTGGCGACGTCGAGCACGGTGCCGTCGGCCAGGACCGGCTGCCCGTCGACGACGTCGGTCGTGCGCTCCGGGACGTGGTGCACGCCGGCGTCCGCGAGGTGGTGGAGCTTGACGCGGACCAGCGGTGCGGCGCCACCCGAGCGGATGCGGTCCCGCGCGCGACGCCCGGCGCGCGTCCGCTCGGTGAGGACGTGGTGGGCGATGAAGAACAGCACCGGCCCGACGATCCGGGCCTTGGGGGAGTCGAGCTCGACCGGGATCTCGCCGGCGGGCGTGCCCGAGAGCCAGGTCTCGTGTCCCGCGCCCGCGATCTCCAGGGCCAGGTCGGCGCCGGACTGTCCGGCTCCGACCACGAGGGTCGGGCCCGGGAGCAGCTGGGACGGGTCGCGATAGTCGCCCGAGTGGAGCTGGCGGATGTCGGGATCGAGGCGGTCGGCCAGCTCGGGGACACGCGGGTGGTGCTCGCCGCCTGTTGCGACGACCACCTGGTCGGCCTCGAGGACGCCGCTCGACGTGGTCACCACGAAGCCGGTGTCCGTCCGCTCCACCCGCGAGACTCGCGTGAGCCCCTGCACGTCGAAGCAGAACTTCTCGGCGTACGCCTCGAGGTAGTCGCCCATCTGCGCTCCGCTCGGGAACGAGTTGCGCGGAGCGGGAAACGCCATGCCCGGCAGCCCGTCGTACCGTGCGGGCGTGTTGAGGTGGAGCGAGGCGTAGCGGCGCCGCCACACGTCGCCGACGCGGGTGTGCTCGTGGAGCACCAGGCAGCGGTGGCCGCGCCGTGTCAGGAAGTACGCCGTGGCGAGGCCGGTCTGTCCGGCGCCGATGATGATGGTCGGGACGCGCTCACGTCCGGCGGGCTGGGTGGTCGGGTCGGTGGTGTCGACGGTCGTGGTGTTGGTCATGCCGCGACGTTAGGGAGCGGCCCGGGTCCGGCGCGTCGGCCGAGGCACCCATCTCCGGTCCGGGGGGCATGGGTCGTTCTGTGTAGTCCGACCGGTCGGCTTGTTGCGAGTCAGACCAGCTGGTGGTCGTAGGCGTACGCCGTGGCCGCCGCCCGCGAGCCGATGCCGAGCTTCGCGTAGATGTTCGACAGGTGCCGGGCCACCGTCTTCTCGCTGAGCACGAGCTCGCGGGCGATCACGCGGTTCGTGTGCCCGGCCGCGACGAGGCGGAGCACCTCGACCTCGCGGGCGGTGAGCTGGCCGGCGCGGGCCGCTCCGTCCAGGCGCTGGAGGTCGGGGATCGCCCCCACGCGGGCGAACGTCTCGCGCGCGGCGTCGTACTCGAGGGCTGCCGACGCCTCGTCACCGAGCGACCGGCAGGCATCGCCGATGCGCACCCTGACCCGAGCCCCGTCGTACGGCATCTCGAGGCTGTGCCACACCTCGAGGGCCGGGCGCAGGTGCGCCAGCGCACCAGGGGCGTCGCCGCGCGCGAACAGCACCGAGGCGCAGGCCTCCGCCGCGCGGGCCTCGTGCACCGGCGAGCCGTGCTGGTTGGCCGTGGTCAGCTCGTCGACGGCGACCTGGGCGGCGTCGAGATCCCCGGCCGTGACCATGGCCTCGACGTAGCCGGCCAACACATCGGCGCGGTCGATCCGTCCGGGCTCGGCGTAGAGACGTCGGAACGTCGTGACGGCTGTGTCGACGCGTCCCTGGGTGAGGCGCATCATCGCGAGCCCGGGCTCGGGCTGCCGGCCCTGGGAGTTGGCGTGGCGGTACGCCGACTCCGCCTCGGCGTACTCGCCGCGGAGCCGGTGGAGCTCGCCCAGCTGGTACCACGCGTCACCGATGGCGGTGCCCCCCAGCCGCTCACACGCGGCCCGGGCCTCGTCCAGGGCTCCCACCCAGTCGCCGCGCATCGCCCGGAGCTGGCTGCGGTGCACCAGGCACTGGCCGCGGTACGGCACCAGGCCCGACTGCGAGTCGCACCAGTCCGAGAGGACACCGGTCCACTCCTGCGCACGCGGCACGTCGAGCTGGCTCATGCAGGCGCTGATCACCGCGCAGTAGGCGAGGCCGGCGACCGTCGGGTAGGGGTCGCTCGCCGACACGGTGAGCATCACCTCGTCGAACGACCTCAGAGCCTCCTCGCTGCGTCCCTGCCGGAGCAGTGCCCACCCGATCACGAGCCGGCCGAGCACCTCGAGGTTGGCGTTGCCATGAAGCTGTCCGACGCGGGCGGCCGAGGTCGCCAGGGCCATGCCGTCGTCGACGCGGCCGGCCTGGACCAGCCCCCGGGCCTCGATGACGTCGGGGAATGCCGCCATCGGCCCGGACACGGCGTGCTCCTCGATGATGGCCCGGCTCCGGGCGAGCCACGCGCCGCCACGGGCCGGCTCGCCGGTGTTGACGAGCATGAACGCGTACCAGAAGGCGGTCTCCGCGGCCTCGGGCCAGCGCTCCTGGGCCAGGGCCAACCGGTGCGCGCGCTCCAGGACCTCGACGCTGGCCTCGTCGGCACCGGTCATGTAGAGCGACAGTCCCAGCAGCTTGAGGTCGTCACCGTCGAGCGGATGGTGCGCATCGGCCGCGAGCAGGTGCTCGACGCAGACGTCCCACCGGCGCTCGTCGTACGCCGCTCGCCCCCGCTCGAGCTCGCTGCCTCCCACGCGGCGACGGTACTCCCGCGCTGGAGGTGCTCGAAGAAGGCGCCTGGTCCGGTGGTTGAGGAAGGCGCGGTGGTCCGGTGGTTGAGGAAGGCGCGTGCCCTGGTGGTTGAGGAAGGCGCGCTAGCGCCTGTCTCGAAACCCCTCCTCGCCCATGTGGCGCGTGACGTGGCGGTGGTTTCGAGACGGTCGTGGGACGACCTCCTCAACCACCGGAGGTCTGGTGGTTGACAACGGCGCGAGTTTCGGTGGTTGAGGAAGGCGCCCAGCCCTGGTGGCTGAGGAAGGCGCGCTAGCGCCTGTTCGAAGCCCTCGTGCCCAGGCCGGCGCGTGACGTGACGGTGGTTTCGAGACGGTCGTGGGACGACCTCCTCAACCACCGGAGTTCTGCTGGTTGAGGAAGGGCGCGCCAGCGCCCTGTCTCGAAACCCTCGTGCCAGGGCCGGCGTGTGACGTGACGGTGGTTTCGAGACCTCCTGAACCACCGGTGCCGGGGAGGTCCGCCCGGCCGCGCAGGGGGGACTGTCCCCGGCCGCGTCTACGCTGGGACGCATGCGACCCGTGACCGACCTGGAGCGCCGCGTGGCGCCGTTCGAGGTGGTCTCCGACTTCCAGCCAAGCGGTGACCAGCCGGCCGCGATCGAGGAGATCGTCCGCCGGATCAAGGGCGGGGTGAGCGACGTGGTCCTGCTCGGTGCCACCGGCACCGGCAAGACGGCGAGCGTGGCCTGGGTGGCCGAGCAGATCCAGCGACCGGTGCTGGTGCTCCAGCCCAACAAGACCCTGGCGGCCCAGTTCGCGAACGAGCTGCGTCAGCTCTTCCCCCACAACGCGGTGGAGTACTTCGTCTCCTACTACGACTACTACCAGCCCGAGGCGTACGTCCCGCAGACCGACACCTACATCGAGAAGGACTCCTCGATCAACGAGGAGGTCGAGCGGCTGCGCCACTCCGCCACGAACTCCCTGCTCACCCGGCGCGACGTCATCGTGGTGTCGACCGTGTCCTGCATCTACGGCCTCGGCACGCCGCAGGAGTACGTCGACCGGATGCTCAAGCTGAAGGTCGGCGACGAGCGCGATCGCGACGGGATCCTGAGGCGACTGGTCGAGATCCAGTACACCCGCAACGACATGACCTTCACCCGCGGCACGTTCCGGGTGCGCGGCGACACCCTCGAGATCTTCCCGGTCTACGAGGAGCACGCCGTGCGGGTGGAGTTCTTCGGCGACGAGGTCGAGCGGCTGATGACGCTGCACCCGGTGACCGGCGAGGTGATCAGCGAGGACGACGAGCTCTACGTCTTCCCGGCCACGCACTACGTCGCGGGTCCGGAGCGCATGGAGCGGGCCATCAACGGCATCGAGGCCGAGCTCGAGGAGCGGCTCGCGACGTTCGAGCGCCAGGGCAAGCTGCTCGAGGCCCAGCGGCTCCGCATGCGCACGACGTACGACGTCGAGATGATGCGCCAAGTCGGCTCGTGCGCCGGCATCGAGAACTACTCGATGCACATCGACGGACGCGACTACGGCACGCCGCCCAACTGCCTGCTCGACTACTTCCCGGAGGACTTCGTCCTCGTCATCGACGAGTCCCACGTCGCGGTGCCCCAGGTCGGCGGGATGTACGAGGGCGACATGTCCCGCAAGCGCAACCTGGTCGACCACGGCTTCCGGCTGCCGAGCGCGATGGACAACCGGCCGCTGCGGTGGGAGGAGTTCCTCGAGCGGATCGGGCAGACCATCTACCTCTCGGCCACCCCGGGCGACTACGAGCTGGACAAGGTCGGCGGCGACGTGGTCGAGCAGATCATCCGCCCGACCGGCCTGGTCGACCCCGAGGTCGTGGTGAAGCCGACCAAGGGTCAGATCGACGACCTGATCCACGAGATCAACCTCCGGGTCGAGCGCAACGAGCGGGTCCTGGTCACCACGCTGACCAAGAAGATGTCGGAGGACCTGACCGACTACCTGCTCGACGCCGGGGTCCGGACCCGTTACCTCCACTCGGAGGTCGACACGCTCAAGCGGATCGAGCTGCTGCGCGACCTCCGGCTCGGTGACTACGACGTCCTGGTCGGGATCAACCTGCTGCGCGAGGGTCTCGACCTGCCCGAGGTGTCGTTGGTCTCGATCCTCGACGCCGACAAGGAGGGCTTCCTGCGCTCCGACAAGTCGCTGATCCAGACCATCGGGCGTGCGGCGCGCAACGTGTCCGGCCAGGTGCACATGTACGCCGACAAGATCACCCCGTCGATGGAGGCGGCGATCGACGAGACCAACCGTCGTCGCGCCAAGCAGGTCGCCTACAACACCGAGCGGGGTCTCGACCCCCAGCCCCTGCGCAAGAAGATCGCCGACATCACCGAGATGCTCGCGCGCGAGGACGAGAACACCCAGGCCCTGCTGGCGACCTGGGCCGGCACCGAGGCGAAGGGCCGGGCCGGCGGTGTGAAGCCCCGCGTCGGGCAGCCGGTGCCAGCGCTGGGCCAGCTGAACGCCGGAGAGCACGCCGCCGACATCTCCGGACTGCCGAGTGCGGAGCTCGCCTCCCTGATCCAGGAGCTGACCGACCAGATGAGGGCGGCCGCCGCCGAGCTGCAGTTCGAGGTCGCTGCCCGCCTGCGCGACGAGATCAGCGACCTCAAGAAGGAGCTCCGGCAGATGATGGAGGCGACCAAGTGAGCGCCTTCGCTCAGCGGGGAGCCTCGCTCGCCGCGGCGACCACCTGAGCCGACGTCGGCCGGCCCGCCTGGGCACTGCCTGACACCCGGCCGCGCCCCCGACTGGCCCGTGAAGGCGCCGAATCAGGGTTTTGGCGGCCCCCGGTGTAGCATCGTGGGGCACTGGACAGCCGCCACCAACAAGGAGTAATGCGTGGACTACGGCGACGTGCTGTCGGGCACGCTGGCCCTCCTGCGCACCATCGCCTCGGAACACAGGCCGGCTGTGCTGGCTAACGCGTTCGGCCCGGAGAGCATGGTCATGACCGACCTCATCTCCCAGCACGATCTCGACATCGAGATCGTGAGCATCGACACCGGCCGACTTCCCGAAGAGACGCATGCCGTTGCGCACAGCGTCCACCGGCGCTACGGCCCGGTCGTGCGGATGGTCAGCCCCGATGCGGCCGAGATCAGCGAGTGGACCGCCCGCAACGGCCAGAACGGCTTCTACGACTCGGTCGAGCGCCGGCACGAGTGCTGCGAGATCCGCAAGGTCAAGCCGCTCCGCGAGGTGCTCAAGGGGAAGAACGCCTGGCTGACCGGGCTGCGCAAGCAGCAGTCCAAGCTGCGCAGCGACCTCACCGAGCAGACCTGGGACGACTCCTACGGCCTGTACAAGTTCAACCCCATGCTCGAGTGGACCACCGACCAGGTGTGGGCGTACATCAAGGACAACCGGGTCCCCTACAACAAGCTCCACGATCGCGGCTACGCGAGCATCGGGTGCGCTCCCTGCACCCGCGCCATCTCCCCGGGCGAGGACACCCGCGCCGGCAGATGGTGGTGGGAGATGGACACCGCCAAGGAGTGCGGCATCCACTTCGACCCGACGGTCGGACGCATGGTGCGCACCAACGCGGACGGATCCGTGGCCGGCGAGGCCGGAGACGCAGAGGCTGCTGCTGCGAGCGAAGACGTAGGAACGGCTGGGAGCGAGACGGAGCTCACGCCGAGGGAGCCGCTCCCCGCGGCGACGCACGACGAGACGCACAACGAAGGGAAGAAGATGCGGGTACTCATTCTGGGAGGCGACGGGTTCTGTGGGTGGCCCACGGCCCTGCACCTGTCGGCGCGGGGTCACGAGGTGGCCATCGTCGACAACCTCTCGCGCCGCAAGATCGACATCGAGCTGGAGGTCTCGTCGCTGACGCCGATCCGCCACATGGGGGAGCGGCTGCGCGCGTGGAAGGAGGTGTCCGGCAAGGACATCGCGTTCCACGACATCGACGTGGCGGTGAACTACCAGCGTCTGCTCGACCTGCTCGAGGACTGGAAGCCCGACGCGCTCGTGCACTTCGCCGAGCAGCGGGCCGCGCCGTACTCGATGAAGAGCAGCCGGCACAAGCGGTACACCGTCGACAACAACCTCAACGCGACCAACAACGTGCTCGCCGCGGTCGTCGAGAGCGGTCTCGACATCCACGTCGCCCACCTGGGGACGATGGGCGTCTACGGGTACGGCACCGCCGGCATGAAGATCCCCGAGGGCTACCTCGAGGTGAAGGTGCAGACCGACGAGGGCCTGGTCTCGCAGGAGATCCTCTACCCGGCGAACCCGGGCAGCATCTACCACCTGACCAAGACCCAGGACCAGCTGCTGTTCGCCTACTACAACAAGAACGACCACGTCCGGGTCACCGACCTGCACCAGGGAATCGTCTGGGGCACGCAGACCCAGGAGACGAAGCTCGACGAGCGGCTCGTCAACCGCTTCGACTACGACGGCGACTACGGCACCGTGCTCAACCGGTTCCTGATGCAGGCGGCCATCGGCTACCCGCTGACGGTGCACGGGACCGGCGGCCAGACGCGCGCGTTCATCCACATCCAGGACACGGTGAAGTGCATCCAGCTCGCCCTGGAGAACCCGCCGGCTCGCGACGACCGGGTGCAGATCATGAACCAGATGACCGAGACGCACCGCGTCCGTGACCTGGCCCAGATGATCTCGGACCGCACCGGTGTCGAGGTCATGAACGTGCCGAACCCGCGCAACGAGGCGGACGAGAACGAGCTCCACGTCGCCAACGACCGGTTCCTCCACCTCGGCCTGAGCCCCATCACCCTCAGCGAGGGGTTGATGGAGGAGGTCGTCGAGGTGACCAAGAAGTACGCCGACCGTTGCGACCAGACCAAGATCCCGGCGATCTCCGTCTGGAGCGACGAGTCCGCTGCCGCCCGCGCGCAGGCGCAGGAGCAGAAGACCGAAGCCGCCGCGTCGGTCTGACCCGCGCGAACGCAGACGATCGCGGCCCGGTCCGAGTGACCGGGCCGCGTCGTCGGCGCGGCCTTCCTCGCACGTGGCCGGTTACAGTACGAGAGCCGTCACGCCAGGTCTCAGGAGTTGCATGTCCGCCGAGTCGTCGCCCGCCGCTCGACGCTCGATCCGCCACTCCGTCCGCCATCCGGTCGCGATCGGCCTCCTCGGAGGTCTGCTGGTCTACACGGGCCTCGTGCTGCTGTGGATGGTCACGCAACCGCTGTTCCTCACCGGTGACGAGTCGTCGCACGTCGACTACGCCTACCAGGTGACGCACGGCCGGATCCCGGTTGCCGGGGGTCCGATGGCCCATGAGTTCCCCGAGCTCGGGCAACGAGGCGACTACCAGTACACCTCCAACCACCCTCCGGCGTACCACGCGCTCGTGGGGCCGTTGGTGCGGGTCGCCGCCGCGAGCGACCACCCGCGGATCTTCCTGATGCTTGCGCGGGTCCTGACCGCCTGCATCGGGGGAGCGGTGGTGCTCACGCTCGTCGCCACCGCGGCCACCGTGTTCCGACGACCGCGTGAGCGTGCCCTCGCCATGATCGGCACGGCCGGGCTGTCGGGCTCCCTCGCGGCCATGGTGGGGTCGTCGTCCAGCATCCGCAACGACGCGCTGGCCGTGCTGCTGACCTGTCTCACGCTGCTGGTGCTGGCGCGTGCCGCGCGGGGCGGTCAACGTCCGGCGACGGTCGCTCTCGTCGCCGGACTCTGCGCCCTGGGAATGCTCACGCGGATCTCGTTCCTGCCGGTGTGGCTGCTGGCCGTCGCGGCGGTCGCGGTGCTCGAGCTGTGGCCCCTGCTGCGCCCACGCCGGCCGACTGCTGCGGTCCTGCGTCGTGCGGTGCTGTCGGCTGTCGTCGTGCTCCTCGCT
The DNA here is from genome assembly GCA_036270075.1 of Nocardioides sp. Classification (GTDB taxonomy): domain Bacteria; phylum Actinomycetota; class Actinomycetes; order Propionibacteriales; family Nocardioidaceae; genus Nocardioides. The sequence goes on along the minus strand of DATBDF010000030.1, from coordinate 1,851 downwards.
CCCCTGCTGGGCGCGGGCTGGTTCTACGTCCTCAGCCTCCATCGCTACGGCGATCTCACGGGCGGCTCCGCCGCCTACCCGATCGTGGCCGACCGTGCGTACCTCCCGGGCGCCCAGCAAGGGCCGCTCGCCTTCATGCTCCGCCCGTCGACGTGGTGGGACCAGATCGAGCAGCTCGGCGGCGGGATCGTGCCGCTCGCGGGCCACACCGCGGCGATCTATCCCGTGGTGGGAGTCGCGGCGGTGGCGGTCCTGCTGTTCGGTGTCGTCGCGGCGGCACGCAGGCGGGGGTCCCTCCGCGACCTGCTCGACGTCCCGGCCCGCTGGATCCTGGTGTGCCTGGCGCTCGTGGCTGCAGCGGCGTACGTCGAGATGGCGTGGCACGTGTCCCAGAAGGGCGGCGACTCGCAGCGGTACCTGCTCAACGGCATCGGCTTCTGGGCGATCGGTGGCACGGCGGTGTTCCTGGCCGGCCCCGCGCGGCTGTTCGCCTACCTGGTGACGTCGTTGACGGCTCTCCTGTCGGTCGGGTCGGTCGCCGCTGCTGTCGCCGAGCTGCGCCGACGGCGCCTACCGGCGGACGGCGGGTGGTTCCACACGCTGGTCCACGGGGTCGAGCTGGGTGGGTTCACCGCCGGCAAGGCCCTGGTGACCGGGTTCATCCTGGTCGTCGTGGTCGGCCTGGTCCTCCAGCTGGTGGCGCTCCATCGCCTCAGCTCGACGCCGGCGCCGAGTGGCGTCGGCACGATGCCGACGCCGCGAGCGGCCGAGCGTCCGGCCTGACGAAACTCGTCGGCGGGCCACGTCGGCTGCTCGCCGGGGCGATCAGTCAGCGACGGGGGTGGCCGGGTCCGGCTCGCGGCCGAGGTCGCGGATGCGGTCGATCCTCATCTCGGGCAGGGACCGGAGCAGGGCTCCACGTCCGGTGCTCTCCACCATCATCGAGAAGTCGCGGCGGCGCTTGAAGATGATGGTGTCCGGCACGATGACGTGCCGCCAGCCGCGTGCCATCGTCTCGACGCCGAACTGCCAGTCCTCCCGGGAGATGCCGTGCGCGATGTCGCGCTTGCCGTAGGGCACCGCCAGGTGGGCGTCCCGCGGCGTGAGGCACAGCGTGTCGTAGCAGTTGCGCACGTAGAGGAAGTGCGGGGTGAACAGCGGCGAGTCCTGCCCGAGGTTGTGGTTCAGCTGGGTGCCGCCGTCGAAGATCACGTTCAGCTCCGGATGCGCGATGACGCGGGACCCCTGCGCCTCGGCCTCCTTCAGCCGCGTGACGCCGTCCGCCAGCCAGTTCTCGCTGAACAGGTCGTCGCCGTCGAGGAACGCCGTGAAGCGGCCGGCGGTCTCCGGCACGATCGCGTTGCGCACGCGACCGGGGTCGTCCTCGTGCATGAGGCGGCGCTCCCAGTCGTCGAAGCCCTGCTGGTCGAAGTAGTCGGACGTCGCGTCGGTGGGGTTGTCCAGCGCGATGATCGGCTGCACCGTGTGCCCCGCCGCCCGGGCCGCGGCGACGGCGCGCTCGGCCGAGTCCATGGTCGGGCCGCAGACCAGGGTCTCGCTGTGCACGGTCACCACCACGCTTAGGTCCACCGTCGTGCTCATCGCGGCGTCCCATCGGACCGGTCGCGGAGGAGGACGTCGACGGCATGCGACTCGAAGGCCTCGGGCGTGCGTTCCCGGAGCATGAGGCCGCGCAGCGCGCGGGCCCGGTCGCGGGCGGCCGGGCGATCGGCCAGGACCTCCTGGATCGCCCGGACGTAGGCCTCGGCCCCCTCGTCCTCGGCGATCGGCCATGCGCCGTCCTCGACCAGGACCTCCTCGGTCCCCCCGACCCGGGTCCCGACGATCGGG
>DATBDF010000029.1:0-3735 GCA_036270075.1 Nocardioides sp. | reverse complement strand
GTGGTCAGCCAGGTCAAGCTGATCGCGGAGCCCTGGGACGTCGGGCCGGGTGGCTACCAGGTGGGTGGGTTCCCGCCCCAGTGGAGCGAGTGGAACGGGAAGTACCGCGACACGGTCCGCGACTTCTGGCGCGGCGAGCCGTCGCTGGGCGAGTTCGCCAGCCGTCTCGCCGGCTCGAGCGACCTGTACGAGCAGTCGGGACGCCGCCCCGTCGCCTCGATCAACTTCGTCACCGCGCACGACGGCTTCACGCTGCGCGACCTGGTGTCCTACAACGAGAAGCACAACGAGGCGAACGGCGAGAACAACAACGACGGCGAGACCCACAACCGCTCCTGGAACCACGGCGTCGAGGGACCGACCGACGACCCCGAGATCCTCGCGCTGCGCGCCAAGCAGCAGCGCAACATCCTGACCACGCTCCTCCTCAGCCAGGGCGTGCCGATGCTGCTGCACGGCGACGAGGGAGGCCGCACGCAGGACGGCAACAACAACACCTACGCGCAGGACGGCCCGATCTCCTGGGTGCACTGGGACGAGCTGGACGAGCCGCTGGTCGAGTTCACGGCTCGCGTCGCGCAGCTGCGTCGCGAGCACACGACGTTCCGGCGCCGCCGCTTCTTCACCGGCTCCACGGTCCGCACCGGTAGTGGCGAGGGTGAGCGTCTCAACGACATCGTCTGGCTGCACCTGAACGGGAGGCCGATGGAGGACGCGGACTGGACCGCGCCGGACGCCCGGTCGATCGGGATGTACCTCAACGGTCACGGCATCCAGAGCCCGGACTCGCGGGGGCACCACGTCGAGGACGACCATTTCCTCCTGTACTTCAACGCCGGTGCCGACGACGTCCCGCTCACCCTTCCCCCCGAGGAGTACGCCGCGGCATGGGACGTCGTCATCGACACCGGAGCCGTACGCCGGCGCAAGGGCCCGATGAGGGCCGGCGTCCGGTCGAAGGTGGCCTCCCGGAGTGTCCTCGTGCTGCGTGAGCACAGCACTCCGGCCGCCGCTCCGGACAGCTCCGCGGCTGCCTCGGTCGCGGCACAGGAGCAGAGCAACAAGGGCACGGCGTCGGGATGACCGTCCGGCCGTCGGGGTACGGCCCGGCTTCGCGGGTCCCGACCAGCACCTACCGGCTTCAGGTCAACGCGGACTTCACCCTCGTCGACGCGGCCGGGACCCTGGCCTACCTGCACGACCTCGGCGTCGACTGGGTCTACCTCTCGCCACTTCTGAAGGCCGAGCCGGGGAGCAACCACGGGTACGACGTCGTGGACCACGCCGTCGTCGACCCGGACCGTGGTGGCGCGGAGGGCCTGGCCGCTCTCGCCGCCGAGGCTCGACGCCTCGGCATGGGGGTCCTGGTCGACATCGTGCCGAACCACATGGGCATCGCGACCCCGCGCGAGAACCAGTGGTGGTGGGGCGTCCTGCGGAACGGTCGCGCGTCCGAGCACGCCGACGCCTTCGACGTCGACTGGGACGCCGGCGAGGGTCGGGTGCGCATCCCGGTCCTGGGTGACGACGGGGTCGCGGCGGTCGAGATCGACCGCGATACGGAGGTCGTGCGCTACCACGACCACGTCTTCCCCCTCGCCCCCGGCACGTCGACCCTGGCGGAGCAGCACTACGAGCTCGCGCACTGGACCGTCGCCGACACCGGGCTCAACTTCCGCCGCTTCTTCGCGGTCAACACCCTCGCGGGCGTGCGCGTCGAGGAGCGTCAGGTCTTCGACGACTCGCACGTCGAGATCCGTCGCTGGTTCGACGACGGTCTCGTCGACGGTCTGCGCGTCGACCATCCCGACGGCCTGCGGGACCCGGCGACGTACCTCGAGGACCTGCGTGAGCTGACCGGCGGAGCGTACGTGCTGGTGGAGAAGATCCTCGAGCCGGGCGAGTCGCTGCTCTCCTCGTGGGCCACGGCCGGGACGACCGGGTACGACGCCCTCGGCGAGATCGACCGCGTCCTCATGGCCCCGGACGGACAAGCGCACTTGACCGCTCTCGAGTCCCGACTCCGAGGGTCGCTCCTCGACTTCCGCGAGCTCGTCCACGACACCAAGCGAGACGTCGCCGACGGCATCCTCGGCTCGGAGATCAGGCGAGTGGCCCGCGAGGTCCACGCCTCCGAAGGCGTCGCCGCGGACGACCAGCTCCTCGACGCCCTGGCGGAGCTGGCGGCCTGCTTCCCGGTCTACCGCTCCTACCTGCCGGACGGACGCGAGCACCTCGACCGGGCGTTCGCCGACGCACGCCGCCGGAGGCCGGACCTCGCCGACACGCTCGAGGCGCTGGAGCCCGTGCTGGGCGACCCGACGCACCCGGCGGCGCTGCGCTTCCAGCAGACGACCGGGGCGGTGATGGCGAAGGGCGTGGAGGACTGCGCCTTCTACCGCACCTCGCGACTCAGCTCGCTGACCGAGGTCGGTGGCGACCCGAGCGAGTGGTCGCTCACGGTGGACGAGTTCCACGCCGCCATGGCCGAGCGGCAGCGGTCCTGGCCGCACGCGATGACCACGACCTCGACCCACGACACCAAGCGCGGCGAGGACGTGCGGGCCCGGATCACCGTGCTGGCCGAGATCCCCGACGTCTGGGCCGACGCGCTCGACCGCCTGCTCGCGGTCGTCCCTCTGCCCGACCCGTCCTTCGGGAACCTGCTCTGGCAGGCCGTCCTCGGTACGTGGCCGGCATCGCGGGAGCGCCTGCACCGGTACGCCGAGAAGGCGATGCGCGAGGCTGGCGACCGGACGACGTGGACCGCTCCGGACGGGAGCTACGAAGCCGCCGTGCACGCGGCCGTGGACGCCGCCTTCGACGACTCGAGGATCCGAGCCGTCCTCGACGAGCTGCTGATGCTCGTCGCGGCCCCGGGGTGGAGCAACGCCGTGTCGGCCAAGGCGATCGCCCTGACGATGCCCGGAGTGCCGGACGTGTACCAGGGCAGTGAGCTCTGGGAGCAGTCCCTCGTCGACCCCGACAACCGGCGCCCCGTCGACTTCGGCGTACGCCGCGAGGTCCTCGCCCGCGTGCTCGCCGGCGAGCGTCCCGTGCTCACCCCCTACGTCGACGACCCAGGCCACGCCAAGCTGCTGGTCACGCAGACGGCGCTGACGCTCCGCCGCCACCAGCCGCACCGGTTCACGACGTACGAGCCCGTCCGGCCGCGAGGACCGGCGGCCGCCCACGTCCTCGCCTTCGACCGCGGCGGTGCCCTCACGGTCGCCACGCGGATGCCCGTCGGGCTGGCCGAGCACGGCTGGGACGACACGTCTCTCCCACTCCCGGACGGCGCGTGGGCCGACCTGCTCAGCGGGCGTGAGTACATCGGCGACACGCCGCTTCATGACATGTTGGGCCAGTACCCGGTAGCCCTGCTGATCCAGGAGCTGGCGTGACCGACCGGTCACTCGCCGTCTGGGCGCCCGACCGACAGCGGGTGCGGCTGGTCGTGGACGGCCCCGGTGGCGGAGTCATGGAGATGGTCCGCACCGAGGACGGCTGGTGGGTGCCCGAGCCCGACGAGCGCGAGCACGTGGCGCGGATCCTGGCCGAGGCGTACGTCGACTACGGCTTCGTCCTGGACGAGGACGGGCACGACTACCCCGACCCCCGGTCCCGGCGCCAGTACGACGTGCACGGCATGTCGCGCACCTACGACGCGTCGACATTCACCTGGACGGACCAGTCCTGGACCGGCCGACAGCTCGCGGGCTCGGTGATCTACGA
>DATBDF010000028.1:0-4163 GCA_036270075.1 Nocardioides sp. | reverse complement strand
CCCCCCACGTCCGTGTGTTGTGGTTTGCTCAGCCGTTCTTGGTGACCAGCCAGAACCTGAAGATGAACGACGGGTCCAGCGTGCTCTCGACCCCGGTCATGCCCTTGCCGTAGACGGCCGTGTTCTGGCCGACCCACGACGGGATGAAGGGAACGTCCTTCGCGGCGATGTCCTGCAGCTGTCCGAAGATCTGCTGCCTCTTCGCCTGGTCGTCGGTTCCCTGCTCCTCGGCCACGAGCTTGTTCGCCTGAGGGTTCTTGTACCCGTTCTGGAAGAAACCACCGTCGACCAGGAACGGCGACAGGTAGTCGTCGGCGTCCGGGTAGTCGGGGAACCAGCCGAGCAGGAACAGGTCGTAGGCGCCCTGCTTGTAGATCGTCTGGTACTGGTCCCACTCGGTGCTCTTGAGGGTCACCTTGAACAGTCCGCTGGAGTCCAGCTGGCGCTGGAGCTCGTTCGCCTCGTCCTCGGCGTTCGGGCCGTAGTGCGTCGGCGTCCAGCCCACGGTGAGGTTCACCGGCGTGCTGATGCCGGCCTGCTGGAGGATCTGCTTGGCCTTGGCCACGTCGGGAGCGCCGTACTGCTCCTTGAACGAGTCCTTCTGGCCGCCGTAGCCCGGGGGCACGATCGAGTACAGCGGGTCGACGGTGTTGTCGTAGGCGTCCTTCGCGATCGCCTCCCGGTCGAAGACCTGGGCCGCGGCCTGCCGGATGGCCAGCTGCTTGCCGACGGGGCCGTCGACCTTCCAGACCCAGTAGCGGATCTCCGAGCCCTTGCCGGTGGACACCGTGACGTTGCTGTCCTTCTTGAGGGAGGAGATGTCGGTCGGGCTGAGGCTCCGCCAGGCGACGTCGACCTCACCGTTCTGGACCGCGAGCTTCAGCGCGGACGGCTCGGTGTAGTACTTCACGAAGACCTGCGGCGCCTTGCCGGTGTTCTGACCCGAGTAGTTCGGGTTCAGCTCCAGCACGGCCTGCTCGCCGGACTTGTACTGGCTCAGCTTGTAGGGACCCGAGCCGATGATCTGGTCGTCGGGGAGCTTCTTGTCGGCCGGGAACACCTTGTGGTCCACGATCGCCGCGGCACCGGGGTAGGTGAGGACGTACTGGAACGTGGTGTCGGGGTGGTCGAGGTGGAACACGACCGTCTGCGGGTCGGGCGTCTCGATGGCGCCCTTGTTCATCGTGACCGTGCCGTCCTTGGCCGTGTCGGTGATGCTGCCGAGCAGGTAGATCGCCGCGCCGTTGGCGTCCTGGATGTTGATCGCCCGGTCGAAGCTGTACTTCACGTCCTCGGACGTGAGCGGGTCCCCGTTGGAGAACTTCTCGCCCGGGTTGAGCTTGCAGGTCAAGGTCGTCGGGTCGTCGTAGGTGCACGACTTCGCGGCGTCGCCGACGATCTTGCTCGAGTTGGGCGGGACCGTGACCAGGGTCTGGTACAGGTTGTACTCCAGCGTCGACGAGCCCAGGTCGTAGGACCCGGCGGGGTCCAGGGCCGTCACGGTGTCGGTGGTGCCGAGGATCCACGGCTCACCGGTCCCGCCGGCAGCCGCGTTGTCGGCGCCGCTGCTGTCGCTACCGCCGCAGCCGGCAAGCGCCGCGGCGAGCACGCCGGCGCCGAGCACCGCCGCGAGTTTGTGTCGGATCAAGGTTCACCCCTCCAGGGTCCCAGCGGACTCGGAGGACCCGAGAACGCGGTTTCAGCCGCAGAACCTAGCCTGTGGCGGGGATCGGGTCCATCACCGGATGCCCCCGGAACGGTCGCGATCCGGCAACGATTACGGGACGTGAACAGTCGGATGCGCCTGGAGCGGCGCCTTGGAACGGTCCAACGATGGCGTGGAGCCGCCCGGTCGTCACCCGGGCAGCACCGACGTCGCCGCGAGGCCGACCAGCGAGTCGGTGAAGACCCGCCGGGGACCCGGTGGGACGGTCACGTGCAGCGGTGCGCAGAGCACCGTGCAGCCCGCCGCCGCGGCGGACGTGGCGCCGGTGTCGGAGTCCTCGATGGCGAGGCACTCGCCGGCGAGCACGTCGAGGTCACGCGCGGCCGTGAGGTACGGCTCCGGGTGCGGCTTGCCCCGGGCCACGGCGTCGCCGGTGACCACGGTGTCGAAGGTGCCGGGCGGGAGACCGTCCAGGATCGGCTTCACGAAGCGGGCGTACGACATGGTCACGAGCGCGCACGGGACGCCGGCCTCGCCCAGCGAGCTCAGCAGCTCGCGCGAACCCGGTCGCCACGGCACCTCGCGCTCGACCTGGGCGATGACGCCGTCGAGCATCTCCTCGACGATGAGCTCCGGAGCGAGATCGATGCCCATCTGTTCGCGCATGTGACGTGCGGCGTCCAGCAGGTCGAAGCCCACGACCTCCAGCGACCGCTCGGCCGACCAGGTGCCGCCGTACCTCTCGGCGAGGGTGAGCTCGGCGAGGGTCCAGTACGGCTCGGTGTCGACCAGGGTGCCGTCCATGTCCCACAGGACGGCGGCGTACGAGTCGATCCGGCGTCCCGGCGAGTCCGGGCCTCCGTCGGAGGTGGTCACCCGGTCAGTCCTCCGGGTCGTAGCCGAGGTTCGGTGACAGCCAGCGCTCGGCCTCGGCCAGGGTCCAGCCCTTGCGCTCCGCGTAGTCGGCGACCTGGTCCGGGGCGAGCCGGCCGACCACGAAGTACTGCGACTCGGGGTGGCTGAAGTAGATGCCGGACACCGAGGCCCCGGGCCACATCGCCATCGACTCGGTCAGCTGCATGCCGGTGTGGGTGGTCACGTCCAACAGGTCCCACAGCGTCTTCTTCTCCGTGTGGTCGGGGCTGGCCGGGTAGCCCGGTGCGGGCCGGATGCCGTGGTACTGCTCCTTGATGAGCTGCCGGTTGTCGAGGTGCTCGTCGGGCGCATAGCCCCACAGCTCCCGGCGTACACGCTCGTGCATGCGCTCGGCGAACGCCTCGGCCAGCCGGTCGCCCAGCGACTCGAGCAGGATGCCCGAGTAGTCGTCGAGCTCGGCCTTGAACTCGGCGATCTTCTCCTGGCTGCCGACCCCGGCCGTGACGGCGAACAGGCCGACGTAGTCGCGCAGCCCGGTCTCCTTCGGCGCGACGTAGTCGGCCAGCGACCGGTTCGGCACACCCGGGCGGTGTGCGCCCTGCTGCCGGAGCTGGTGCAGCACGGCGTGCGGCTCGCCGCGCTTCTCGTCGAGGTAGACCTCGATGTCGTCGCCGACCGAGTTCGCCGGGAACAGGCCGACCACCCCGTGCGCGCTGAGCCACCGCTCCTCGATGACGCGGTCCAGCATCCGCTGGGCGTCGTCGTACAGCTTGCGGGCGGTCTCACCGGACTCGGCGTCGTCCAGGATCTCGGGGAACGAGCCCTTCATCTCCCAGGCGTTGAAGAACGGCTGCCAGTCGATGTAGCGGCGTACCTCGGCGAGGTCGGCGTTCCGGAAGACCCGGACGTGCTGCGTCGTGCCGGGGCGCCCGGTGATCGGCGAGAAGTCGCGGTCCTGCTGGACGAGCAGGTGCGGCCGTGGAGGCCGGTAGCCGTCCCACTCGATCGGCGTGCGCGCCGTCCGAGCCTCCTCCAGGGTCGCCAGCGGCCGGTCGTTCTTGGCCGCGTGACGTGCGCGCAGCGAGTCGTAGTCGGCCTTGACGTCCGCCAGCAGCTTCACCCGCTGCGTCTCGTGCAGCAGCGCGGCGGTGACCGGCACCGAGCGGGACGCGTCCTTCACCCACACCACGGGACCGTCGTACTTCTGGTCGATCTTGACCGCGGTGTGGGCGCGCGAGGTGGTGGCGCCGCCGATCAGCAGGGGCATCGTGAAGCCCTGCCGCTGCATCTCCGACGCGACCCCCACCATCTCGTCCAGGCTCGGCGTGATCAGGCCGGACAGCCCGATCGCGTCGGCCTCGACCTCGCGAGCGGTGTCGAGGATCCTCTGCGCCGGCACCATGACGCCGAGGTCGATCACCTCGTAGTTGTTGCACTGCAGCACGACGCCGACGATGTTCTTGCCGATGTCGTGCACGTCGCCCTTGACCGTGGCCGTGACGATCGTCCCGTTGGTGTCCTTCTGCCGGGCGAGCTCGGGATTGTTCTTCTTCTCCTCCTCGATGTACGGGATGAGGTGCGCGACCGCCTTCTTCATCACCCGGGCGCTCTTGACCACCTG
>DATBDF010000027.1:0-16826 GCA_036270075.1 Nocardioides sp. | reverse complement strand
CTCGTCCACGCGTCGCCCCTCGCCGTCCTCGGCCGAGGGGTTTTTTGTTCCCCCGGATGAGCACGGCCCGACAGAGACAGGACACGGTCATGACGCAGCAGGCGGGTGAGACGGCGACCGGTGCCCAGAGCCTGATCCGGTCGTTGGAGGCAGCGGGCACGCGGCACATCTTCGGCATCCCGGGCGGCGCGATCCTGCCGGCGTACGACCCGCTGATGGACTCCTCGATCCGGCACATCCTGGTCCGCCACGAGCAGGGCGCCGGTCACGCGGCCCAGGGGTACGCCGCAGCGACCGGGGGCGTCGGTGTGTGCATGGCCACGTCGGGTCCCGGCGCGACCAACCTGGTGACCCCGCTCGCGGACGCCCACATGGACTCGGTCCCGGTGGTCGCGGTGACCGGGCAGGTCGGGGCCAGCTCGATCGGCACGGACGCCTTCCAGGAGGCCGACATCCGCGGCATCACCATGCCGGTCACCAAGCACAACTTCCTGGTGACGGACCCCGACGAGATCCCACGCATCGTGGCGGAGGCGTTCTACATCGCGTCGACCGGGCGGCCCGGGCCGGTCCTCATCGACGTCGCCAAGTCTGCGCTCCAGGCCACCACGACGTTCGCGTGGCCGAGCGAGCTGCACCTGCCCGGCTACCGGCCGATCACGCGGCCGCATGCCAAGCAGATCAAGGAGGCCGTGCGGCTGATCCTCGAGGCCCGGCGGCCCGTGCTGTACGTCGGCGGCGGCACCATCCGTGCCGGTGCGTCACGTGAGCTGCTGGAGCTGGCGAACCTCACCGGGATCCCGGTCGTGACGACGCTGATGGCCCGGGGTGCGTTGCCGGACAGCCATCCGCAGCACCTCGGGATGCCGGGCATGCACGGCACCGTGGCCGCGGTCGCGGGACTCCAGCGCAGCGACCTGATCATCTCGCTCGGTGCTCGCTTCGACGACCGGGTCACCGGCAACCTCGACTCGTTCGCCCCCGGTGCCCTGGTGATCCACGCCGACATCGACCCCGCCGAGATCGGCAAGAACAGGGTGGCCGACGTCCCGATCGTCGGCGACTGCCGAGAGGTGCTCACCGACCTGACCACCCTGCTCCGCACCGAGGCGGCCGCCGGCCACACCGGCGACTACGAGCAGTGGGTCGACTACATCATCGGCATCAAGCAGCGGTACCCGGTCGCCTATGACACCCCGGCCGACGGGAGCCTGGCACCGCAGTACGTCCTCGAGCGACTCAGCGCCATCGCCGGCCCGGAGACGATCTACTGCGCGGGAGTGGGCCAGCACCAGATGTGGGCCGCCCATTACATCGACTTCGAGAAGCCGGGCACCTGGATCAACTCCGGGGGACTCGGCACGATGGGGTACGCCGTGCCGGCGGCGATGGGCGCGAAGGTCGCCCGTCCCGAGTCCACGGTGTGGGCGATCGACGGTGACGGGTGCTTCCAGATGACCAACCAGGAGCTGGCCACCTGCACCATCAACGACATCCCGATCAAGGTCGCGATCATCAACAACGAGTCCCTCGGCATGGTCCGCCAGTGGCAGACCCTCTTCTACAACGAGCGCTACTCCAACACCGACCTGGACTCCAAGCGGATCCCGGACTTCGTGAAGCTGGCCGAGGCCTACGGGTGCGAGGGCCTGGCCTGCGACTCTCCGGAGGAGGTCGACGCCACCATCGAGAAGGCGATGAAGATCGACGACCGTCCCGTCGTGGTGGACTTCCGGGTGCACCGCGACGCGATGGTCTGGCCCATGGTCGCTGCGGGCACCAGCAACGACGACATCAAATACGCCCGGGACCTGGCTCCCGACTTCGACGTGGACGAGGCTTGAGCGATGACGATCCACACCCTGTCCGTCCTGGTCGAGAACAAGCCCGGCGTGCTGGCTCGGATCGCCGGCCTGTTCAGCCGCCGAGGCTTCAACATCGAGTCGCTGGCCGTCGGCCCGACGGAGCACGAGGAGGTCTCGCGGATGACGATCGTCGTCGCGGTCGAGGGCTCTCCGCTCGAGCAGGTCACCAAGCAGCTGAACAAGCTGATCGAGGTGATCAAGATCGTCGAGCTCGACGGCCCCCAGTCGGTCAACCGCGAGCTGATGCTCGTCAAGGTGCGCGCCGATGCCGCCACCCGGGGTCAGGTCCTCGACGCGGTGCAGCTGTTCCGCGCCAAGGTGATCGACGTGGCCCCCGACGCGGTGACGATCGAGGTCACCGGCAACGTCGACAAGCTGAGCGACTTCCGGCGGGTGCTCGAGCCCTTCGGCATCCGCGAGCTGGTCCAGTCCGGCATGGTCGCGATCGGCCGCGGCTCCCGCTCGATCAGCGAGCGCACCCCCCGTCCGATCGCGGTCTCCACCGCTGCGGGATCCTGACCGCACGAGCCCGTCACCCCCACAGTCCCGCCCGGCCGCCGGGCACCGACGAAGGAGAAGCCCACCGTGGCCCAGATGTTCTACGACGACGACGCCGATCTGTCCGTGCTCCAGGGCAAGAACGTCGCGGTCCTCGGCTACGGCAGCCAGGGCCACGCGCACGCCCTCTCCCTGCGAGACTCCGGGGTCGACGTGCGCGTCGGCCTGCTGGAGGGCTCGCGGTCGCGGGAGAAGGCCGAGGCGGAGGGACTCCGCGTCATGACTCCCGCCGAGGCGGTGGAGGAGTCCGACGTGATCGTGATCCTCGCGCCCGACCCGGCCCAGCGGAGGCTGTACGCCGAGGCCATCGAACCCAACATCACACCGGGCGACACTCTCGTGTTCGGGCACGGTTTCAACATCCGGTTCGGGTACATCACCCCGCCCGAGGGTGTCGACGTGATCATGATCGCGCCGAAGGGTCCAGGTCACCTCGTCCGTCGCGAGTACGTCGACGGCCGCGGCGTACCGGTGCTCGTCGCGGTCGAGAGGGATGCGTCGGGCAAGGCGTGGGACGTGGCGTTGTCGTACGCCAAGGCGATCGGCGGCCTCCGCGCCGGCGGGATCCGCACGACGTTCACCGAGGAGACCGAGACCGACCTCTTCGGTGAGCAGGCCGTGCTCTGTGGGGGAACGTCGCAGCTGGTGCAGTACGGCTTCGAGGTGCTCACCGAGGCCGGATACCAGCCGGAGGTCGCCTACTTCGAGTGCCTCCACGAGCTGAAGCTGATCGTCGACCTGATGTACGAGGGCGGCATCGCCAAGCAGCGCTGGTCGGTCTCCGACACCGCGGAGTACGGCGACTACGTCTCCGGCCCTCTCGTGATCGACCCCCACGTGAAGGACAACATGAGGGCGGTGCTGGCGAAGATCCAGGACGGATCGTTCGCCCAGCGGTTCATCGACGACCAGGATGCCGGCGGCCCGGAGTTCCAGGCACTGCGCACCAAGGGCGAGCAGCACCCCATCGAAGGGACCGGCCGCGAGCTGCGCAAGCTGATGGCGTGGGTGAAGGGCCACGACAGCGACTACGTCGAAGGCAGCAGCGCCCGCAACTGACCAGCGCTCTTGGCGGCGGCAACAGCCGCACCGTGGTGTCGGACTAGGGGCCTGAGCCTCCGCTGACCAGTCTCCACTCACCCCGTTGCTGCTCGAGCTGGTAGAACCAGGTGGTCCTCTCCGCTGGGACACTTCCGTCGCTGCTCCCGTCCGTGGTGAGGACGGACGCGACTCGGGTCGCGCTCAGGGCCACGACCAGCCGAGATGATCGGCCACGGCGCCGACGAGGAATGTCACCGCCAGCACGGCGAGGACGCCGATGGTCCAGGACACGAGCTCGCGGGTGCGCGGGGTGGCACGGATGCGCCGGAACCTAGCTCCCATCGGGGACCACTCTGACGAACGGGTTCAAGCGGCCGAGTAGGGCCTTCACCGTGTGGATGCCGCCGGCACCCTCGCCGACCATGCACCCGGCCAGTGCGCCGAGCGCGATCCCGGGGGGACCCTCGAACACCGACGCCGTGCGGGCCGCGGTGAGCACGCCACCCTCGAAGAGGATCCGCGCGGACAGGTCCTTCGCGGCGACGACGCCTCCGCCTTCGAGCGACCCCTTCGCACACGGGTTGATGAACCGGTGCACGAGCTCGCGCTGCCGGGTGTCGACGTACTTGGCCCACCAGTTCCACGGAGCGGCGCACGCGGTCGAGCCCTGGATGCAGAGGTCGCCCCCGGCCGCGAGCGTCGCCGATCGACCGCCGGCCCGTGAACGCCGCAACGGCCGGCCCGGTTGGTGTGGGGACCACAGCCGGCCACTGACCGTGCGACCCCAGCAGCGGTGACGGTTGCAGTGCTGAGCAGACACCCGCAGCCCGTAGAACCGCTTGGCGCGCAGGTGCCCGTGGATACGCACGCGGCGACCGTAGTGGTAGTAGCCCACGATCCACGTCTCGACGTGCGTGTGGTGGTTGGTCAGGTGCGAGCCGAGGATCCGGTGCTTGGCCTGGGGCACACGGTCGGCCGGTCGTGCCGTGGACACCGCGGGTGTCAGCAGCGTCAGAGCCGCCGCCACCGGTACGGCGACGAGGGTGCGCACCCGACGGGCACGCGGTGAGGGGGTCATCGCTGGGTCCTTTCCCGAGATCGGAGGAACATCTCCGATGCCGGGATCGTGCCATACCAAGATGACCATGTATAGATGGTCACGAAGGTATGTGGACGAGCTCAGTCGGGTGCTGCGCGAACGAGCTCGTGCACGACGGTGAGCAGCCGGCGAGCCGAGTCGAGGGTGATGACCATGCGGACGTCACGCCCCTCCTCGGAGACCACCTCGACCCAGGTGAGGTCCCCGTCGTTCCTGCGGAAGAGGCGGGCGACCACGGCGCTGCCGGCAGCGAGGTCGTCGCGGTCGAGCGTGGTCCGGGCCGTGACGACGGCGACCCTTCGGGGGCGGCTCGCGTGGTGCCGGTCGTCCGCGTGGGCGCCTGGTGAGTGGTCGCGTCCGCACCAGGGAGGACATCCGTCGTGCGCCGCGGTGTCGTCGGTGTGGTCCTGCATCCTGCCCCCGTCCATCGGACCCCGTCGGCACGCTAGAGGCGATGTCCGACACCCGGCCGACCGTGCAGCCGGTTGTCCACAGGGGAAGCCCGATCACCTGTGAATTGCCATACGAGTATGACCATGCCCAGCGCAGGTGCCCAGCACAATCGGAGGCATGTCGAGACAGCGGCGCACGGAGCCGACCTGGGAGGAGTTCGGCCGGGAGATCGGGGTCAGGCTCCAGCGAGCCCGCGAGAAGCACGGGCTGAGCCAGGAGCGGACCGCCCACCTGGCGGGGATCGCGTCCTACACGTACCAGAAGTTCGAGAAGGGTGAGTCGCGTCCGGGGACGCCGCTGAACCCGCGCCTGTCGACGTTGCTCGCGTTGTGTCGTGTGCTCGAGATGCGGCTGGACGACCTCGTGCCCGACCCCCCACCCGCGACCCTGCCCGAGCGCTGAGCGAGCGTTGAGCCAGCGCTCCAGGGAACGCCAGGTGATGCCGGAATGACGTACACGCACGGACACGCGGAGAGCGTTCTCCGCTCGCATCGCGCGCGGACGGTGGAGAACAGCGCGGCGTACCTGCTGCCGCACCTGTCGTCGAGCGACCGGCTGCTCGACGTCGGCTCGGGTCCGGGCACGATCACGGCCGACCTGGCGAGGCGGGTGCGCGAGGTGGTCGCGCTCGAGATCAGCGACGAGGCCGCGGAGCTGACCCGCGCCGAGCTCGGGCGGCAGGGGATCGGCCACGTCGAGGTGCGGGTCGGGGACGTCCAGGACCTCGACCTGGGCGACGCCGAGTTCGACGTCGTCCACGCCCACCAGGTGCTCCAGCACGTGGCCGACCCGGTGGCCGCGCTGCGGGAGATGGCCCGGGTCACGCGTCCCGGTGGTGTGGTGGGCGTGCGCGACAGCGACTACGCGGCGTTCGCGTGGTACCCCGAACTACCGGGGCTCGAGCGCTGGCGCGACCTGTATCGAGCGGCGGCGCGGGCCAACCGAGGTGAGCCGGACGCCGGCCGCCATCTGCTGGCCTGGGCACACGCGGCCGGTCTGGAGGACGTGGCTGCCGGCTCGAGCAGCTGGTGCTTCGCGACTCCCGAGACGCGTGCGTGGTGGGGAGGCATGTGGGCCGATCGCGTCACCGGTTCCGCGCTCGCCGAGCAGCTGCGTCGGGACGGCCTCGCCGAGCCGGGAGAGCTGCGCGCGCTCGCCGACGCCTGGCGTGCCTGGGCAGCACATCCGGACGGCTGGATCTCGATCCTGCACGGCGAGCTCGTGATCAGGGTGCAGTGACGCGATCCTCGTGACGGGCGAGGCGGGTGCCGGATGTCCTCCAGCGCAGCCCGGGTCGGCGCCGAGATGGCGCTTCGGAGGATCACCCCTCGAGGTCCGGCGGCCGGGGTAGGTTAGGCAAACCTAAGTCGTTGTCGTAGCATGACGGCCATGCTGGGCAACTACCTGATCGGCTTGCGCGAGGGCCTCGAGGCGTCCCTCATCGTCACGATCCTGGTCGCCTATCTCGTGAAGACCGACCGCCGTCATCTGCTGCCACGCATCTGGGGCGGCGTCGGTCTCGCCGTGCTGGTCAGCCTCGGCTTCGGGGCCCTGTTGACCTACGGCCCGCGGGGGCTGACCTTCCAGGCCCAGGAGGCGATCGGCGGCACGCTGTCGATCATCGCGGTCGCGTTCGTGACCTGGATGATCTTCTGGATGGCCCGCGCCGCGCGCAGCCTGAGCGGCGAGCTGCGCGGGCAGATCGACCGCGCTGCCGACGCCGGTCGGTGGTCGCTGGTGGTCGTGGCGATGCTCGCGGTCGGGCGCGAGGGTCTCGAGACGGCGTTGTTCCTCTGGGCGGCCACGCAGACCGCGACCGGTGCCCACACCGTCTCGACGGTGCCGGCCTGGCAGCCGATCACGGGCGCGGTGCTCGGCATCGCGACGGCTGTGGTGCTCGGCTACCTGCTCTACCGCGGCGCCGTGAAGATCAACCTGGCCAAGTTCTTCGCCTGGACCGGCGCGTTCTTGATCGTCGTGGCCGCCGGTGTCCTGGGCTACGGCCTCCACGACCTCCAGGAGGCCGGCGTCCTGCCCGGGCTGAACAACTTGGCCTTCGACGTCTCGGGCACGATCGACGAGGGCAGCTGGTACGGCACGGTGCTCAAGGGAGTCTTCAACTTCTCCCCGCAGACGACGTGGCTGCAAGCCGTCGCCTGGACCCTCTACCTGGTTGTGACGATGTCCCTCTTCCTCCGCGGCGTACGCCGGCGCGGCCGGGCGCAGCCTTCGCCGGCCGCGCAGTCGCGTGACAAGCAACCCGCCTGATCTCGACCGCTCCGAGCCGAAAGATGACAGACCCGATGCGCTTCGTCCTGCCTGTCGCAGCACTTGCCACCCTTCCGTTCCTCGCCGCATGCACGTCGAACACGACCGACTCGAGCAGCGCGGCGGGCTCCGGTGGACCCATCACCGTGACCTCGTCCGACAGCTCGTGCGAGGTGTCGACAGCGGCCGCCCCGGCGGGGAGCCTGCAGTTCGACGTCACCAACTCCGGGTCCAAGGTCACCGAGTTCTACCTCTACTCAGCCGACGGCAAGCGGATCGTCGGTGAGGTGGAGAACATCGGACCGGGGCTGCAGGGCAAGCTGATCGTCACGGCCGACGAGGGCAGCTACGAGACCTCGTGCCGGCCGGGCATGGCCGGGGACGGCATCCGTGCCGCCTTCACCGTGACCGAGCCGGCCGCCGGCTCCCAGGCGCCCAGTGAGGACGCCGTCCTGATCAGCCGCGCGCAGAACAAGTACCGCGTGTACGTCCAGCGGGAGGCCAACCTCCTGCGCGCCGGAACCGAGAGGTTCGTCGCGGCGTACGAAGCCGGCCAGGACGCGAAGGCGCGCGCGCTCTACCCGGTCGTGCGCAGTCACTACGAAGCCATCGAGCCGGTGGCCGAGTCGTTCGGCAAGCTCGACCCCGAGCTCGACCTGCGCGAGGCCGACCTCGAGAAGGGTCAGCAGTGGACCGGCTGGCACCGCATCGAGAAGGACCTCTGGCCGCAGCGCGACCCGTCGTATCGGCCGCTCTCGCCGGCGCAACGCAAGAAGTACGCGCAGAACCTGCTCGACAACACCAAGATCCTCCAGAGCAGGATCAGCACGCTGACCTTCACGACCGACCAGATCGCCAACGGCGCGTCGGGGCTGATGGAGGAGGTCGCGACGAGCAAGGTCACCGGTGAGGAGGAGTACTGGTCGCACACCGACCTCTGGGACTTCGCCGCCAACGTCAAGGGTGCCGAGGTCGCCTTCGAGGACGTGAAGCCGATCCTCGAGAAGCGTGACCCCGCGCTGGCGAAGACGCTGACGCAGCGGTTCGCCGAGATCGACCGGCTCCTGGTCCAGCAGAAGTCGGGCAACGGCTACGTGCTCTACACCCAGCTGACCCCCGCCGAGATCAAGCGCCTGGCCGACGCGGTGAACGGGCTGTCCGAGCCCCTCTCGCACCTGACGGCCGCGGTGCTGCCGTGACCGGGCGACCTCGGAGCTGAGGAGGCACCTGCCATTCCCGAGCGCAACATCTCCCGACGCGGCCTGATCGGCGGTACGGCCGGGGTCGCCGGCGTCGCCGTGGGGGTCGCCGGCGGTGCCTGGTACGCCGACGACCGGACTACCGACGCCGGTGCCACGGCCGCGCCCGCGACGTACCCGTTCCGCGGCGAGCACCAGGCGGGCATCGTCACGCCCGCTCAGGACCGCCTGCACTTCGCGGCGTTCGACATCACGACCGGCTCCCGCGCCCAGCTGGTGTCGATGCTGAAGGCGTGGACGGCCGCGGCCGAGCGGATGACCCAGGGGCTGCCTGCCGGTCCGGTCGGACCGACCGAGGGCGCACCGCTGGTGCCGCCCGATGACACGGGCGAGGCGATCGGTCTGTCGCCCGGCGGTCTGACCCTGACGTTCGGCTTCGGGCCGGGCCTGTTCCGCGACGACCGAGGACGGGACCGGTTCGGTGTTGCCCAGCGTCAGCCGGAGGCGCTCCGCGACCTGCCCCACTTCGCCGGTGACCAGCTCGACCCTGCGAAGTCGCGGGGCGACCTCTGCGTGCAGGCGTGCTCGGAGGACCCCCAGGTCGCGGTGCATGCGATCCGCAACCTGGCCCGCATCGGCTTCGGCACGGTGGCGGTGCGCTGGTCGCAGCTCGGCTTCGGCCGCACGTCGACCACCTCGACGTCGCAGTCGACGCCGCGGAACCTGTTCGGGTTCAAGGACGGGACCCTCAACGTCAAGGCGGAGCAGACCGACGACCTGTCGTCGTACGTGTGGGTCGGTCAGGACGACGACCAGGCGTGGCTCGCCGGCGGCTCCTACCTGCTCGCTCGGCGCATCAACATGCACATCGAGACCTGGGACCGGCAGGGACTCGAGCCCCAGGAGGACGTGGTCGGGCGGACCAAGGGGACCGGCGCTCCGCTCTCCGGGGGCACCGAGTTCACTCCGCTCGACCTGACTGCCAAGGGCAGCCAGGGACCACTGATCCCGGTCGACTCCCACGTCGCGGTGGTGAGCCCGGAGCGCAACAACGGCGTACGGATGCTGCGTCGCGGCTACAACTTCGTCGACGGCTCGAACGCCCTCGGCGGCCTCGACGCCGGGCTCTTCTTCATCGCCTACGTCCGCGACCCGCGCACCCACTTCATCCCGCTGCAGAGCAAGATGGCCGGGAACGACGCGATGATGGAGTACCTCCAGTTCACCAGCTCCGCGATCTTCGCCGTACCTCCTGGC
The DNA here is from genome assembly GCA_036270075.1 of Nocardioides sp. Lineage (GTDB taxonomy): Bacteria > Actinomycetota > Actinomycetes > Propionibacteriales > Nocardioidaceae > Nocardioides. Next base: position 7,086 of record DATBDF010000027.1, on the reverse strand, counting down.
ACGAAGGCGGGGGAGTACGTCGGACAGGGCCTGTTCACCTGACGCCGGGTCGGCGCCGTACGGCGTGACGCAGTGGCCAGGTCGGCGCCGTACGACGTGACGCGATCGCCAGGTCGGCGGTGGAAGACTCGGGGGATGGTCGACCGCTCCTACATCCGCGTCAAGGCGATGGCCTACCTGCCCAACGCGGCGGGCACGCACCACGCCGTGCTCCGCGGACACGATCCAGGCGGGGACCGCGTCTTCCACCGGCTGATCGGCGGCGGCATCGAGCTCGGTGAGCGGTCGGAGCAGGCGATCGTGCGCGAGGTCGGGGAGGAGCTGCAGGCGACGCTGGTCGACCCGCGGCTGCTGGGTGTCGTCGAGAACGTCTTCACCTACGACGGCGAGCAGGGGCACGAGGTCGTCTTCGTGTATGCCGGGCGGCTGGCCGAGGGGGACGTCGTACCGCTGGAGGGTGGGTGGTACGACGACGTCGGCGTCCCGATGTGGGTCGAGTGGCGGCCCGTCGACGCTCCGGTCGAGGGCGGCGACGGCGTGCTGCCTCTGTATCCGGACGGCCTCGGGACGCTCCTGCCGGTCGGGTAGAGTCGTGCGGGCACAGCGTCGTGCCCCTCCCTCACCTTCACACCACCGAGGTCACGCTGCTGTGAGCAAGCCCGTCGTCCTGATCGCCGAGGAGCTCAGCCCCGCCACCGTCGAGGCACTGGGGCCCGACTTCGAGATTCGGCACTGCAACGGCGCCGACCGCGTCGAGCTCCTGTCCGCGATCGTCGACGTCGACGCGGTCCTGGTGCGCTCCGCGACCAAGGTCGACGCCGAGGCACTCGCGGCCGCCAAGAACCTCAAGGTCGTCGCTCGCGCCGGTGTCGGTCTGGACAACGTCGACGTGCGGGCTGCCACCCAGTCCGGCGTGATGGTGGTGAACGCGCCGACGTCCAACATCGTCAGCGCGGCCGAGCTGGCGATCGCGCTGCTGCTGGCCGCGGCCCGCCAGGTCAGCGCGGCCCACGCGTCCCTGCGCAACGGCGAGTGGAAGCGCTCGCGGTTCACCGGCGTCGAGCTGTTCGAGAAGACGCTCGGCATCGTCGGTCTCGGCCGGATCGGCGTCCTCGTCGCCCAGCGCCTGGCCGCGTTCGGCATGAACGTCATCGCCTACGACCCCTACGTGCAGGCCGGTCGTGCGGCGCAGATGGGGGTCCGCCTGGTCGACCTCGACACGCTGCTGGAGGAGTCGGACTTCATCAGCGTCCACTTGCCGAAGACCGCCGAGACGGTCGGGCTGATCGGCGCGGACGAGCTCGCCAAGGCCAAGCCCTCCATGGTGCTCGTCAATGCCGCGCGCGGCGGGATCGTCGACGAGACGGCGCTCTACGCCGCCCTTAAGGAGGGACGCATCGCGGCCGCGGGGCTCGACGTGTACGCCCAGGAGCCGTGCACCGACAGCCCGTTGTTCGAGCTGGACAACGTCGTCGCGACCCCCCACCTCGGGGCGTCCACCGACGAGGCCCAGGAGAAGGCCGGCATCGCGGTCGCCAAGTCCGTCTGCCTCGCCCTCAGCGGTGAGCTCGTCCCCGACGCCGTGAACGTGCAGGGTGGCGTGATCGCCGAGGACGTCCGACCGGGGATCCCGCTCACCGAGAAGCTCGGCCGCATCTTCACGGCCCTGGCCGGCGAGGTCGCGCAGCAGATCGACGTCGAGGTCCGGGGCGAGATCACCGAGCACGACGTGAAGGTGCTCGAGCTCGCCGCTCTCAAGGGCGTGTTCGCCGACGTCGTCGAGGACTCCGTCACCTACGTGAACGCACCGCTCCTGGCCGCCGAGCGCGGGACCGCCGTACGTCTGGTCGCCGAGGCCGAGAGCCCCGACCACCGCAACCTGATCACGATCCGCGGGACCCTCGCCGACGGCTCCCAGATCTCGGTGAGCGGCACCTTGATCGGCATCTCGCAGCGGGAGCGGATCGTGGCCGTCAACGACTTCCTGGTGGATCTCGAGCCCACCGACCACCTGGCGTTCTTCACCTACGTCGACCGGCCCGGCATGGTCGGGATCGTCGGACGGATCCTCGGCGACTGCCACGTCAACATCGCCGGGATGCAGGTCTCACGGGACAGCAAGGGCGGACACGCCCTGGTCGCGCTGTCGGTCGACTCCGCGATCCCGAGCGAGGCCCTCGCCGAGATCGAGCAGGCCATCGACGCGACGTCCCTGCGCGCGGTCGACCTGGTCTGATCGCCGGCGTCCCGCTGCGGCCGTCAGCGCTCCGCCTCGGCCCGTCAGGCCACCATGACGCGGGTACGCCGTTCCGGCCGGTCGGCGCGGGACGCGCGGACGTCGTCCCAGGCCTCGGCGAGCCGGTCGACCGCGTCACGGAGCTCGTCCGTGGGTCGGGTGTAGGGGATGCGCACGAAGGAGTCGAAGCCGCCGTCCACGCCGAAGACCGGCCCGGGAGACACCACGACGCCGCGTCGCTCGGCCTCGGCAGCCAGGGCGAGCGCGCCACCACGTCGCCCGTCCGCCGGCAGCTCGCACCACAGGCACAGCCCACCCTGCGGAAGCCGGAACCGCCAGCCCGGGAGCCGCTCGCCGATCGCTGCGGCGAGAGCGTCGCGCTGGGCCTGCAGGCGCGTCCGGTTGGTCGTCCAGTGCTCCGCGCGCCGGCCCAGGAGGCGGGCCGTGACGAGCTGCTCGTAGACGGGCGACCCGAGATCGAGCGCGACCCGTGCGGCGACCAGCCGTTCGACCAGCGCGAGCGGAGCCCTGATCCACCCCACGCGGAGCCCTCCCCACAGGCTCTTGCTCGCACTGCCCAGCGTGATGGTGGCAGGAGCGAAGGTCGCGAACGGGCGCGGCATCGGCGCGCGGTCCAGGTTCAGGTGTGCGTGCGACTCGTCGACGATCGCCACCGTGTCGGTACGCCGCAGCAACGCGGCGTACTGCTCGCGCTGGGTGTTGCTCATCAGGTTGCCGGTCGGGTTCTGGAAGTCGGCGATCAGGTAGGCGAGCCGAGGTCGGGCCTCGTGCGCGATCCTTCCGACGGCGTCGAGGTCCCACCCGTCGACGTCCATCGGGACGGCCACCCGGCGTGCACCGGAACGCGCGAGTGCCGCGTGGGCGTTCGGGTACCCCGGCGACTCGACCAGCACCCGGTCGCGCGCGCCGACCATCGCCTGGGCGACGACCATCAGGGCCGAGAGGGCACCCGGCACCACGAGGATCTGCGCGGGATCCGTGCGAAGCCCGCGCTCGTCGTACGTCGCGGCGATCGCCTCCTGCAGGGCCGGGAGGCCGGTCGGGAAGTAGCCGTGTCCGCCCAGGTAGAGCGGGAGGTCCGAGACCGCATCGGCGTACGCCGCCGCGATGCCGGGCGGCGCCGACGGTGCCGCGCAGCTCAGGTCGACCACGTCCTCGTCGGCGGTGTGCGGGGTCAGCGTGCGGTCGAGGTTCTGGCGGCGCCCACCGGGCACCCGGGTGTAGGTACCGGATCCCTGGCGGGCCACGGCGTAACCCGTCTCGACGAGCGACGCGTAGGCGCGGGTGACCGTCGTCCGTGAGACACCGAGCGCCACGCTGAGGTCGCGCTCGCTCGGGAGACGCAGATCGGTGTCGACGCGCCCGTCGCCGATCAGGAGTCGCAGCTCGTCGGCGAGGCCGGCGTACGCCGGGCTGCGGTCGAAGTCCCGGGCCAGTCCGGCCAAGCGGGACGCGGCAATGGATCCCGTCACGCAGTCCACTTTCTCATGATTGGCTCTTGAAGGGAAGGCCATTTCTCGCGACCGTGGTGAGCGTGACCACCACTGCCGCACCGCGGATCGTGCTCAGCGAGCTGGGCCCGATCGCGCAGCTGCGCGCGGGCCGGCTGGCGCGGCGGCTCGTGCAGCTGTACGCCGGTCTGCTGCTCTACGGCTTCTCGATCGCCCTGATGGTCCGGGCTCATCTCGGCCTGGCGCCGTGGGACGTCCTCCACTCCGGCCTGACCCGGCACTTCCCGATCGACATCGGCGGAGCGCTGGTGATCGTGAGCTTCGTGGTGATGCTGGCGTGGATCCCGTTGAAGGAGATGCCGGGTCTAGGCACGATCTCCAACGCCATCGTGATCGGCGTCTCCACCGATCTGTTCCTGGTGGTCCTGTCGGAGCCCGGCTCGATGCCGATCCGGATCGCCCTGCTCGCCGGCGGCATCGTCCTGCAGGGCGTGGCCACCGCGGCGTACATCGGAGCGCAGTTCGGCCGCGGGCCACGAGACGGACTGATGACAGGGCTGGCGCGTCGCAGCGGCCGCTCCCTCCGGCTGGTGCGCACGCTGATGGAGCTGACCGTGGTCGCGATCGGCCTTCTGCTCGGCGGCGTGGCCGGCCTCGGCACGATCCTGTACGCCTTGTCGATCGGGCCGCTCAGCCAGGCTCTCCTCCCGCCGTTCCTGGTGGACCCCTCCCCTCGCGACGTTTCGGAGTGACCCGAACGGGGGACGTATCCCTGGGCGCTGGCGAATGCCGGCTCGGGGGTGCCCCGCGACGAGAAGGGTTTCGTCATGTCGGTGGACACTGCTCCCTCTCAACCGGGAAGGCGACGTGACTTCGCGCTGAAGCGTGAGATCGGGCTGATCGGGCTGATGTGGGCCTCGATGGGCTCGATCATCGGGTCGGGGTGGCTCTTCGGAGCGCAGGAGGGCCTGATCGCCGCCGGTCCCGCCGTCATCTTCGCGTGGATCATCGGCGCGGTCTGCATGCTTCTCCTGGCGTTGGTCCATGCCGAGCTGGGAGCCATGTTCCCGGTCTCCGGCGGCACGGCCCGCTTCCCGCACTACGCCTACGGCGGCGCGGTCGGCGCGTCGTTCGGCTGGTTCTCCTGGCTCCAGGCGGCGACGGTCGCGCCGATCGAGGTGTCCGCGATGATCACCTACGCCCAGCACTACAGCTGGGCGCACAGCTGGGTGAAGCCCGAGAACGGGGTGCTCACCACCACCGGCATCATCGTTGCGGTGATCCTGATGGCGATCTTCACCGCCATCAACTTCCTGGGTGTTCGGCTGCTCGCGACGACGAACAGCGCGATGACCTGGTGGAAGGTCGCCGTCCCGCTGCTGGTGATCATCGTGCTGTCGTTCAACAACTTCGACACCGGCAACCTCCACGCCGCCGACGGGTTCGCACCGAATGGTCTGAAGGGCGTGCTCGAGGCCGTCTCGACCGGCGGCATCATCTTCAGCTACCTCGGCTTCGAGCAGGCCGATCAGCTGGCCGGCGAGGCGCGGAACCCCAAGCGCGACATCCCGTTCGCGATCATCGGATCGATGCTGATCGGTACGGTCATCTACGTCCTCCTCCAGGTCGCGTTCCTGTTCGCGTTGCCCGACAGCGCGATCGGCAACACCTGGACCGACACCAGCCAGACGGCCTACTACACCCTGTTCACGAGCCCGTTCGCCGAGATCGCCACCCTGCTCAGCCTCGGCTGGCTGGCGGCCATCATCTACGCCGATGCGATCATCAGCCCGGCCGGCACCGGCATCATCTACACGACGGGGTCGTCCCGAGTGGCCTACGGGCTGTCCCGCAACGGCTATGTGCCGTCCATCTTCGAGTGGACCAACGCGCGCGCCGTCCCGTGGATCGGCCTGATCGCGGCGTTCGTCACCGGGTGCATCTGCTTCCTGCCGTTCCCGTCCTGGCAGTCTCTCGTGGGTCTGATCACCAGTGCGTCGGTCCTGATGTACGCCGGCGCACCACTCTCGTTGAGCGCCTTCCGCAAGCAGCTCCCGGACCAGGAGCGGCCGTTCCGCCTTCCCGCGGCGGGAATCCTCTCGCCGCTCGCCTTCGCGGTGTCCAACCTGATCATCCTGTGGACCACGTGGAACACCGACTGGAAGCTCGGGGTCTCCATCCTGATCGGCTACGTGATCCTGATCGGCAACCGGATGCTGCACCTCAACGAGCACCGGCCGATGATCAACTGGCGGGCTGCCTCGTGGCTGCCGGTGTGGCTCGTCGGGATGGGCATCCTCGTCTACATCAGCTCGTTCGGCCCGCTCGACGACCCGGTCCTGCCCTTCCTGTGGGACATGCTGGCGACCACGGTGTTCAGCTTCGCGATCTTCTACTGGGCGCTGCAGGTGTGTCTGCCGCGCGAGGAGATCGAGGAGATGATGCAGGAGGTCGTCCTGCCCGAGGAGGAGGGCATGGGCGCCCCCGTGCACTGAGCCCACTGACCCGGCGTACGTCGGTCAGCGCTTGGTGGCGATCAACGCTGAGGCGTCCGGGGCGACGAGCACCTCGACCGCGGCGAAGCGCTCGTCGCTCAGCCACTCCTCACGCAGCGTGTCCACCCGGCCGTCGAAGATGGGCGGCCACGACTGGCAGGGCGTGAAGTCGTCGAGGACGACGATGCCGCCGTCGTCCATGAGCTCGACGACCTTGTCCGGTCGGGATGCCGACGGTTTGCCCGAGTCGAGGAACAGCAAGGAGAACGGGCCGCGGTCGAGCATCGTCGCCCAGTCGGCGGCCAGCACCTCGACCTGGTCGTCGTCGTCGAAGATCTCGGCGGCGGCCTCGGCCAGCTCCGGGTCGAGCTCGGCGGTGAGGATGCGCGCGCCGGACCCACGGACGCCGGAACGCAACCACGCGGTGCCGACACCGCAACCGGTCCCGAACTCCGCCATCGTCCCCTCGCGGGTGGCGGCGAGCGTCGCGAGCAGCCGGCCGGTCTCGTTGCGGCAGAAGGACACGTAGCCCGCCCGTCGCGACACGTCGAAGGCGCGAGTGACGATCTCGGGCAGCTCCGGGGGCGCGCTCATGGCTCGGTCCTCACGTGCTCGAGTCTCTCATCCCGGTATTGCTGTCTCGCATCGTGAGCCAGTCGGTAAAGGCGCTGCGCCGGGTTGGCCGCACGTCGTACCGTGGTCCCATCATGCGGAGCGTGTTCGTACTTATCGAGCGCCGCGGCGGGTCCTGACAGACGGGACCGACTCGCCGCGGTGTTCGGCGTTGCGCCACTGGTCCTGTCGCCCGATGAGCCGCTCCGCGGCGGATCCGCACAAGACCTCTCCTCTCGCGTGATCCGCGTCCCGAGCTCTTGATTCTCGT
>DATBDF010000026.1:0-23931 GCA_036270075.1 Nocardioides sp. | reverse complement strand
CGATGACGGTGCCCTCGACGACGCCGTCCTCCTCCTTGACCTGCTCGATCGTGCCCCAGGCGCGCTCGTACTGGGCGCGCTTCTTGGACAGGATCAGCCGGCCCTCCTTGTCCTCCTTCTGGAGCACCAGGGCCTCGACCTTGTCTCCGACGGTGACGACCTCGTTGGGGTCGACGTCGTGCTTGATCGACAGCTCACGCGAGGGGATGACGCCCTCGGTCTTGTAGCCGATGTCGAGCAGGACCTCGTCCCGGTCGACCTTGACGATGGTGCCATCGACGATGTCACCGTCGTTGAAGTACTTGATGGTGCCGTCGATCGCGGCGAGGACGTCCTCTTGGGACCCGATGTCGTTCACCGCGACCTGGGGGGCGTCGATGTCGGCGTAAGCGAAGGTGCTGCTCGTCATGGGGAAAGGAGTTCCTTGGATGGATGGAGTTGTGGGCGGGCACGCGTGAAGCCCTGGTCACTACCATCGGGATCTCCGCGATCGACGTGAGCCGACCTCAGCATTGAGATAGCGAGCCGGTGTCCGCTCCGTCCGGGACGTCGGCAGACTCCAAGCGCCCTGCGAGTCTACGCGGAGCCTGTGTGACGCGTCCAACTCACGACGCGCGGGCTGAGCGTGCGAAGCCCGCGACAACGGCGGGTCGACGCTCGGGAGGTCGCGAGGTCGTTGTCGTCCCGGCGCCTGGCCGTCGGGACTTCCTGAAGGTCAGATCGGCCAGGCCTTCAGCAGCTTGCGAGCGGTGCCGTTGTTTCCGAGCTGGTACACAGCCAGACCCGCGGGCTCGATCCTGAAGGCCTCCCAGGGCTCGGCCTCGATGGCGTCGAGATCCTCGACGGTGGCGAAGCCGACGGTGATGTGGGGGATGTAGGTGTCCCCGATCTGCCCGGGGACGTAGCCGTCGACCCAGTCGAAGGTGCTCTGCGTGATCTCCTCGCCGGGTTCGCGGACGAAGGCGTCGGCCGTCCCACCCGATTCGACGTACGGCGTCACGGCGGCGAGCAGCGCGGCCTGGAAGTCCAGCACCTCGGGAGACGGCCGGACGAGGATCCCCGCGAGCGCCTGGCCAGGTATCCCCCAGTCGGCGTGCCCGATCGCCACACCCTGGTACGTGAGCTCGTCCGTGTCGGTCTCGTGCAGAGTCGTCCGGACGGCGTCGTACACGCTCTCGAGCTCGGCAGTCCGCACATAGCGTTGAAGCGTGGTGATGTGCGGCTGGTGCGTGCCGTCCAGGGCGAACCCGTCCGCGACGGAGTGACGCATCCGAGCGTTCCAGCGGTGGGCGTGCTCGATCGTCGCCTGGTCGGGGTCGACCAAGATGTCGATGGCGGTCAGGTCGCTCATGTCGTCTCCGCGTCGAAGACGGTGGTCCAGTCGTTCTTCATGCTCACCACTGTCCAGCCGAGTGCTGCGGACCGGGCGAGCGCCCCCTCGGCGCCCGCGGTGTAGGAGAACTCCCGCTCCTCGTCGTCGTGGCGGACGAGCAGCCCGAACTGGGCGCTCTCCAGCATCTCGATGTCCACGTCGCCGTTGCCGCCGGCGAAGACGGGCAGCCGCCCGGTGTGCGCGAAGATGTGCTCGGGCTTGCCGGGGCCGAGGTCAAGTCCACCGAGGAGCTCCTCGGAGCGGACGAGCCTCCCGTCCGCGTAGGTGTAGGCGGCCGCCGAGCCGATGACGTTCTCCTTGGGGATCCCCCAGGCTTCCTCGGCGAACACGCGCATGAAGTCGCGGCCGCCCCCCGAGCACACGAAGACCCGGAACCCGTGGGCGTGCAGGAGGTCGAAGAGCTCCAGCATCGGCCGGTACACCAGGTCGACGTAGGGGACGCCGAGCTTCGGTTGCTTCACGGTCCTGGTCCACTCCCGCACCTGGGCGTCGAACTCGGCTGGAGTCGTGCCGGCCCACGAGCGCGCGAATCCGCTCACCAACGTCTCCACCACCGCGGGGTCCTGCGTGGCCACCCCCTGGAAGAACTCCATGTCCTTCTCGACCAGCGCCTTGTACGGCTGCCGCTGCGCGAGCGAGGGGTCGGCTTCGACCTCCCGCTGCCACGCTCGGAACACGAAGTCGAACTGCGGCGGAATCGGCTGCTCGACCCACAGCGTCCCGTCGTTGTCGAAGGCGGCGATCCGATCGGCCGGATCGACAAACCCCGCCCCCGGCGTCGTGGCCGCCTCGACGAAGTCCAGGACCGCCTTCCTGGTCGGACCGTCCGCCCAACTGGCAAGCACGTTCTCGGTCACTGGCTCCTCCTCGCCCGGGGACCGGCCGCCTACAGGTCACAGTGGCACCGCACGCACCCGTGGGGCATCGTCCCCGGGGGATGACGAACGGCGGTGCTGCGGGTGCCCTACGGCAGCGCGTGCGGGTCTCCGGTCCGGGCAATGGCCCGCAGGTGCTCGTGCGCTCGGTCCGCGACGGGGTTCTGACCCCGTCGGCCCGCGAGGTCGACCAGGGCCCAGAGGTCCGCCGCCCGGGCCAGCTCCAGCGCCTCCTGCGGGCTGCCGCCCCGACGCTCGCACCACGTGGCCAGCACGGCGTCGACGTAGACCGGACGGCGGTCGAAGCGCAGCAGGTTGCCGAGGTCGGTGAAGGGGTGCCCGGAGTGCACGAACTCCCAGTCGAGCAGTCCGGTCACGGTCAGCGTGTCGGGGTCGAGGAGGAGGTTCTTGAGGTTGGCGTCCGAGTGCACCAGGCAGGTGCGTCCGACCTGGTCGAGCATTCCTTGCGCCCGCTGCGCCACCTTCTCCAGGGCGTCGAGGAGGTCCCGCCCCCATCCCAGTGAGTCGGCGTGGTCGACCACGAACCCGGGGAGGCCGTCGGGCATCCCGAAGTCGCCGATCGTCAGGTCCGCGTCCACGAAGGCACCGGCCCGGAGCGTCGGCATCCCGGCGAGGTCGGCGAGCAGGGTGCCGAGCCGCGCGCCGAGGACGGCCGCCGCGGAGTCGTCCAGTCCCGGCAGCACCAGATCGCCGCGCTCGCCTGCCAGGTACGTCGTGACCAGCAGGCCCGGCCGGTCCGCGTCGACGTCGCCGCGGCGTACCTCCAGCACGCCGGGGACGGGCACCAGGCCCCGGACGAGCCGGAGGACGGCGGCGTCCACCTCCGGCGCCGCGTCGTCTCGTCGACCGGGCGGGTAGATGCGGACCACGCAGCGCTCCCCCGCCGCCTCGGCGACGAAGGTCTGGCCCGACCAGCCGCCCTCGAGCGGGGCCAGCTCACCGAAGTCCATGCCCGCCACCCTGTCAGCGTGGCCAGTAGGGTCGCCAGGGTGGAGGACCACCTGCCGCAACGGGTGCGCGTCGAGCGCCGGGCGGTGAGCGAGCAGGAGTCGCGCCGGGCCAACGGGCCCGACTGGGACCGGTACGCCGACGAGTACCAGGCGACCCACGGCGGTTTCCTGGGCGACACCGGGTTCGTGTGGGGGCCCGAGGGGCTCACCGAGGACGAGGCGGGCGTGCTCGGCGACGTCGCCGGCCGCGAGGTCCTCGAGGTCGGTTCCGGCGCCGGCCAGTGCTCGCGCTGGGTGCGCGTCCACGGCGGGACCTCGTACGGGCTCGACCTGTCGGCCCGTCAGCTCCAGCACTCGCAGCGGATCGACCAGGAGAGCGGGATCGCGGTGCCGTCGGTGCGGGGCACCGCGACCGCGCTGCCGTACGCCGACGCGTCGTTCGACGTCGTCTTCTGCTCGTTCGGCGCGCTCCAGTTCATCGCCGATCTCGACGCAGCAGTGGCCGAGGTGGCGCGGGTCCTGCGGCCCGGTGGACGGTTCGCGTTCTCGATCACCCATCCCACCCGGTGGAGCTTCCCCGACGACCCCTCGGACGCCGGGCTGACGGCCACGTCGTCGTACTGGGACCGCACGCCGTACGTCGAGGTCGACGACGAGAGCGGGCAGGTGTCGTACGTCGAGCACCACCGCACGCTCGGGGACTGGGTGGCCGTCCTGGCCGCGCACCAGTTCCGGATCGTCGCCCTCCTCGAGCCCGAGTGGCCGGAGGAGCACGACCGGGTGTGGGGCGGATGGTCACGCGTACGGGGTCGACTCACGCCGGGGACGGCGTTGTTCGCCGCCGACCTCCTGCCGTGACGCGGCGTGGCCCGGTGGGTCAGGTGGCGGGGGGAGCCTTCTTGCGGTTGCGCAGCGTGATCCAGAGGCCGACCAGGAAGAGGAGGATCCCCACCGGGTAGCCACCCAGCGGCACCCAGGTGCGGATGATCTTCAGCTGTCGGTCGTTGGTCACCGCCTCGTCCACCAGCGTCTGGATCTGGTCGTCGGTGAACTTGATGTGCAGGTCGATGACCGGGTTGCCCTGCAGATCGGTGCGCACCTGGTGCTCGACCTGGTTGATCACCGAGCCGGTGAGCTGGTCGACGTAGAGCTGCTTGTCGTCGGTGTAGTAGCCCTTGACCCCCTCGGCCACGTCCATCTTCGTCTTGGGCACCTGCACGTCGTAGACGTACACCTCATGCCCGTCGAGGGTGTCGGTGCCGGCGTACGTCGCTTGCACCCCCTGCTGCAGCGAGTCGTCCCAGTAGGTGTAGGTCTTCTTCTCGGCCAGGAACGGCCACTTGTTGATGACGCCCGAGTGAGGGATCGCTCCGGCCGGCAGGTACTTCGGGTCGTTGACCGCCTCCGCCGTACGCCGGTCGGTGGCGTAGTCGTCGGTGGTCGCCGAGAGCAGGCGGTCCTGCGGGTCGTCGGAGCTGACACAACCGGTCGGGTTCCCGATGTCCTTGACCAGACACTGGGAGTTCTGGAAGGAGACGACCTTCGAGTCCGAGAGCGAGGTGTCGACGTGGTAGACGCTCCACGCCAGCACCGGCGTCTCCTGGATCTTGCCCTTGGCATTCGGGACCTGGGCCGTGCCGTCCACGTGGATGATCTCGTCCACGTTGAGGGGAGTCTTGAGCAGGGCGTTGCCCACGTAGTACTGGGCCAGCAGCCCGATGGCCACCAGAAATGCGCCGACCAAGCACACGACCGGGCCGACGAACCGGCGCATGGACCCTCCCTCCTAGCCGACAGGTGACGGGCACCCTAGCAGCACCTGACTCACCGGTAACCTCGACGCGACGGCGTCTGAAAGGACACGGTGCGCGACTACAGTTCCGCCCATGTCCGAGCCGCGGCGCGTCGATCTGTACGACGGCCTCCGCGGCGTCGCGATCGTGCTGGTCGTGCTGTCTCACGGCTGGCAGCTGTGGCCGGTGGACTGGATCGACAGCCACGCCTGGGTGCGTCCGTTCTTCCGCAACGGCAACAGCGGCGTGACGATCTTCCTGGTGGCGGCCGGCTTCCTCATGTACCGCGCGCTCACCACACGTCGCGACCTCGAGCAGATGCGCCCCGACACGACCCTCCTCCGCCGGATCGTGCGAGTCGGCCCGACGCTCTGGGTGTTCCTCCTCGTCGCCGTCGTGGTCTCGGTGCTGGACGGCTCGGCTGACGCGTGGAACGCGGACACCACGGCCTCCGTGTGGCACGTGGTGACCTACACGTGGAACTGGTACGTGCAGGGGAACCTGGTGACGTCGCGACCCGACTTCGGACACCTGTGGTACCTGTCGGTCGACATGCAGGCCTTCGTGATCATGGCCGGCTTCCTCTACATGCTGCGGCGACGGCCGGTGGGTCTGCTCTGGGCACTGACCGGGTTCTACCTGGTCCTGCTCTGGTGGCGGTTCCACGTGTCGCAGACCGAGTTCATCTTCCAGGTGCTGGTCCGCACCACGGTCCGCATGGACCCGTTCGTCGTCGGGGTCCTCGTGGCGGCCGCACTTCCCCAGCTCCGCAGGCTGGAGATCCCGCAGCGGACCTGGGCGTGGGCCGCAGGCGGTTCGCTGGTCGCGCTGGTGCCGCTGCTGTTCTGGTGCGACCACGACTCGGCGTACCTGCGCTGGGGCGGGACCGTCCTGGAGTGGGACGTCGCGCTGTTCTTCGTCGCGGTCGCCCTCGGGGGTTCATCGGCCTTCCTGACCTTCGCCGTCGGCAACGAGCCCCTGGTGCGGCTCGGACGCGCCTCGCTGACGCTCTACATCTGGCACTACCCCGTGTTCATGTTCGTGCAGCGCCACGCGACCGGGTGGTCGTGGCAGGCGGTCACCGTGGTCGCCCTGCTCGCCACGGTCGCCGTGAGCTACGTCTCCGAGCGGCTCGTGGACCGGCGGGTCATCGCATTCCTGCGTCGACCGGGCTGGCGGGAGCTGGACGACGGCGTCCCGGCCTGGGTGGGGATGCGGGCTCGGCCGGCGGTGTCCCAGCTCCGCTCACGGTCGCACGACGACGTGGGGGCTCGCTGAGCGTCCGCTCACTGGTGGCAGATCGCGAAGCCGCCGGAGCCGTTCATCGAGACCCGCAGGACGGCGTCCTTGGCGGTGGTCGCGACGTACACGGCCCCCGGAGCGACGCCCCAGGTGCGCAGCGTGGACTCGACGCCGTCGCGCACCAGCTGCGTCGACATCACGGTGCTGTCGCTGGTGATGCCGATCTCCGTGCCGCGTCCGGTCGTGACCTCGACCAGCGGTGAGACCGTTCCGTCGGAGGTGTAGGAGTGGCAGCCGGGTCGCCTCCCGGTCGGCCCCGCGAGGCCGCGGACCGAGATGAGGCGGGTCGGGCTGAACAACGCCGGGTCCACCGCGCCCACGTCCACGAAGTACTCGGACTCCGTGTCGAGGCGGGTGCGCGCGCTCGGCGGACGTGACGGGAGCTCGCGACGGAGCTCGGGCTGCGCGAAGAGCTCGAACCTGCCGCCGTTGAACCCGGTGGAGGCGTCCTCCACCAGCTGCCGCTCCCCCGCGTCGGCCGCCTGCACGCCGCCGTACACCCACGTCCGGTAGAGGCGCGCGCTGGCCGCCCCGAAGTCCGCCTGCCGGCGCTCCAGGGTGATGCCGTGACCGATCGCGACCGCGAGCAGGGTCACGGCCGCCAGCGGCACAAGGCGGCGTGCCCACGGTTGGGCGAGAGCGGAGCGGGCCACCGCTTCGATCGCGATCGCCATGGCGGGTGCCAGCAGGACGAGGACGAGGTACTGGTAGCGCCCGACTCGCGCTGCCTGGTTTCCGATGACGAGGCTCGCGAACGACGAGAGAACGAGCTGGGTGACTGCCCCGACGATGCCGGCGACGGCCAGCTGGCGAAGAGCGGGAGAGCGCACGTCGGCCAGCGCGACCATCGCCACGAGCGCCAGGAGGAGCAGCCAGCCGGTGATCGGCACGCCGAGCACGGATCCGACCGCTCCGGTCAGGCCACTCCAGACGAACCCCGGGATCTCGGGGATGCGACGCGCCCCGAGGCTCACCCGGCCGTCGCGTCCGATCGTGAAGAACCACACGCTGAAGGCCGCGACGGCCGGTGCGGCCACCACGAGCGCCGCGCGCGGGCCGGCCCGGAAGAGCACGAAGCAACCGACCGTCACCGCCGACACGAGCCCGCTGCCGGAGCACATCACCGCGGCCAGCAGCAGCACGGCCGCGACGACCTGGCCCCGGCCCGAGGAGTCGGTGTGGACCAGGACGAGTGCCGCGACCAGACCGAGGAGGAGACCGGCGGTGAGCACCATCGGGGCGTCCCACATGTACGCCTCGGCTCCGCCGCCGAAGAAGAGCACGAGCGCCGAGACGAACGCCGCAGTCCGGAAGTGGGCCCCGACACCGCGGAGCAGGGCGAAGAGCACGAAGACGATCGCGATGTGGAGGGCCAGCGCCACGGCGACGTACGGCAGGTAGGAGCCGAGGCCGAAGACCTCGAACAGACCCCGGTAGACCAGCAACGGGATCGTCTGCCAGTGCCCGCCGTAGGGACGGAACAGCCCCTCGTCGGCGCTCGGCACCGGACCGCGGGTCGTGAGGTAGTTCACGGCGTCCACCCCGAACCAGCTGCTCCGCACGAGGCGGAGCACGATCACGGCTTGGACGGCCGCGGCCAGCACGAGCAGCCCGGTGAGCAGGCGACCTTCGGTGACGCCCGACCTGAGGCGCGACAGCCGTCGACTGCGCTCGGGGCGGGTCGACGCGACGGTCACCGGCCTCGGCGGCGCAGCCGGTTGAGGCGGTCCAGGACGTGGTGGGCAGCCTGGTCGGTGAGCCCCAGTCGACGCTTGAGCCGGTCGTACATGTCGAGGGCGACCCGGTCGGCGGCGATCGCGGCCCGGCGGGTCGCACCCTCCTCCGGGCGCGCACGGTAGTGCGTGGCGCGGCGTACCGGAGCGGCCTCCTCGGTGAAGTAGTAGAGCGCCATCGAGCGGCGGGCCTCACCCGGCGGGCAGGTCAGGCCGTCCGGGTGGCCGTGGAAGCTGTCGAACGACGTGGTGAACACCAGCATCCGGTTCCCCTTCGGGGTCACCCGGTCACGGCACTCGTGCATCTGCTGGTCCCACAGCTCCAGCTGACCGCCCCAGTCCTCCGGCCACTCCTCGTTCAGGTACAGCAGGATGTTGACACGTCGGGCCCAGTTCTCGTGGACGTGGTGGGTCGTGAAGTCCGCGTGGATGTTGAGGTGCCCGCCACGCAGCGTCTGGTGGAGCCCGCCGCCGTCCATCGACCAGTCCGGGATCAGGTCCGGGATGCCGGTCAGCTCCTCGAGGTAGGAGACGAACGCCGGTGACGTCAGCTCCCGCGCGACCGCCTGCAGGCTGTCCGCCCAGGTGTCGGGCTTCACGTTGCAGTACTTGGTCTCGTTGACGTGCAGGTAGCCCTTCCAGAACTCGTCGTCGACGGCCGGGAAGTCGGCCACGGCCGCCGCGAAGGCGTCGGGGTGCAGCACGTCGTCGATGACGATGTGCGGGAAGGGATCGGCCGCGGCGTACTCCTTGGCCGCCACGTCGATGTCCGCGCACAAGCGCGTCAGGTCGACGTGCCGCAGGTCGTTCATGCGCGGAATGATGCCACGCACCCCGAGGGCTCCGAAGCCGGCACGAGCAGTGGCTACACTCCTCCCCAACTCGAGCGAGGGAGAGGCACGCGTGCTCGAAGCGACCGACCCTGCCGCCGATCCGGCGGCCGACGACAGCGTCGGCAGACACCCGGCGACCCCGCGCATCGGGGTGCTCGTGGTCGCCTACAACGCGGCGAGCACGCTGCCGACCACGCTCGCCCGGCTGCCCGACTCCTTCGCCGAGATCGTCGACCACGTCCTGGTGTGCGACGACGCGAGCACCGACGACACCTACGTCGTGGGGCTGCAGGTGAAGGAGGCCTCTCCCCTGCCCCTCACGGTGGTGCGCCACGAGCGCAACCTGGGCTACGGCGGCAACCAGAAGGCCGGCTACGAGTGGGCGATGGGACACGGGCTGGACATCGTCGTGCTCCTGCACGCCGACGGGCAGTACGCGCCGGAGGAGATCGAGCGGCTGGTGGCCCCGCTGGCCTCGGGCACGGCCGACGCGGTCTTCGGGTCGCGGATGATGGTCAAGGGCCAGGCGCGCGCCGGGGGGATGCCGGCGTACAAGTACGTCGGCAACCGCATCCTCACGTCGTTCCAGAACCGGCTGACGGGCGCCCGGCTCTCCGAGTGGCACAGCGGGTACCGCGCCTACCGCGTCGACGCCCTGGCCGACCTGCCGCTGTCGTCGTACTCCGACGGGTTCGACTTCGACACCGAGATCATCCTCGGGCTGCTGGCCGCCGAGAAGCGGATCGTCGAGGTGCCGATCCCGACCTACTACGGCGACGAGATCTGCTATGTCAACGGTCTGGCCTATGCCAAGGACGTCTCGACCGACGTCGTCCGGCACTGGGCGAACGCGCGCGGGTTCGGCGGTGGGGTCTCCTCGACGGAGACCGACACCTACGCGCTGAAGGAGGGCTACGGCTCCCATGCGGTCCTCCTGCGCTGGCTGTGCGAGCGGTCGCCGTCGCGCGTGCTGGACGCCGGGTGCTTCGACGGCCGCTTCGCCGATCTCGCCCGCGAGCGCGGACACCACGTCACCGGCCTGGACCGGCAGAAGCTGGACGGCGTGGCCCAGCGGGTGGATGCGTTCATCGAGGCCGACCTCAACGAGCCGCTCCCCGACGCACTCCACGGCGCGTTCGACGTCGTGGTCGCCGGTGACATCCTCGAGCACGTCGTCGAGCCCCACCTCTTGCTCGCCGACCTGGTGCGTTCGCTGAGGCCCGGCGGCGAGATCCTGGTCTCGGTCCCCAACTTCGGGCACTGGTACCCGCGCGGCCGGACCGCCCTGGGCAAGTTCGACTACGACCAGCGTGGCCCGCTCGACCGCGGGCACCTGCGCTTCTTCACCCGCGACTCCATCGAGGCGCTGATCGCCAACTGCGGCCTCACGATCACCGACCGGGCGACGGTCGGGACGCCGTTCGACACGATCGCCGCCGGTGGTTCACGGCTGCGCACGCGGGTGGCCTCCGGTGCCGCACGCACCGACCGGATGGCGACGCGGGTCTGGCCCCGGATGTTCGGGTACCAGTTCCTGTACCGCCTGGAAGTGATGTGATCCCTGCACCTGGCACGGACCGCAACCGACTCGTCGCCACCACGGCAGGGCTGTTCCTCGGAGGTCTCGCGTACTTCCTGACGCTGTCCGACTACCGCCTCAGCCTGACCCGGACCACGTTGCAGAGCGGTCTGTTCTCGACGTTCTACGACCAGCAGGCGCGCGCCATCCTGGACGGTCACCTCGACGTCCCGAAGGACAGCCTCGGCATCGAGGGCTTCGTCCACGACGGCAAGACGTTCATGTACTTCCCACCCTGGCCGGCGATCCTGCGGCTTCCCGTCCTCCTGACCACCCACGAGTACGACGGGCGTCTGACGCTGCTGTCGATGGCGATCGCCTGGATCGTGTTCGCCGTGGTCGTGGTCAAGCTCGTCTGGTTCCTGCTCCCGCGACTCGCGGGCACGGACGAGGTGAGCGGTGGGACCGCGGCCGTCGTGGCGCTCTTCCTCGCCGCCGCCACCGGCGGCACTTTCCTCACGTTCGACGCCGGCCAGCCCTGGGTGTACCACGAGGCCTACGTGTGGGCCGTCGCATCGGTGATGGGCGGCATCTACTGGCTCATCCGGCTGTTGTTCGAGCCGACCCGGCACGCCACCTGGTGGCTCTTCGTGTTCTGCCTCCTCAGCGTCGGCTCACGCGCGACGGAGGGCTGGGCGATCTCGCTGGCCGCGATCGCGCTCGGCGCGTACTGGCGACTCTGGCCGCGACGGACCGGGACGAACCCGCTGTGGTGGCGGGTGCTCCTCGCCGGTGCGGTGCCGCTCGTGCTGTCGATCGCCCTGAACGAGTACAAGTTCGGCACCGTCTACATCTTCCCTCTGCAGGACCAGGTGTGGACGTTCCTCAACGAGCACCGGCGCGAGGCACTGGCCGCCAACGGCGGCGGGCTCACCGGGCCGCAGTTCTTCACCACGTCGTTCATGGCCTACCTGCGCCTGGACGGGATCCGGTTCGTCGACTACTTCCCGTTCGTCACGCTTCCCGCGCACGCCGCTCCGGCGTACGGCGGGGCCTTCATCGACCAGAGCTACCGCACGGGCAGCGTGACGGCGTTCATGCCGCTGCTGATGCTGATGTTCCTGGTCGCCCTCGTGGCCGTCGCGTGGCCGCGGGCGCGACGTGAGCTCGCGCTGCTGCGGCTGCCGATGCTGGTGTCGATCCTCGTCACGGGCGGGGTGATGGGCTACGGGTACTACTCCGCGCGCTACGCCACGGAGTTCGTCCCGGCCATGGTGCTCGGCGGTGCCATCACGACCACGCTCCTGGTCGGACTCCTGCGCCGACACCGCGCCTGGCGGGCGCCTGCTCTCGCCGTCCTCGCCGCGGGTGCGGTGTTCTCGATGCTCGCGCAGATGTCCATCGGGACGACGATGCAGGCCTACATCCACCGCGGCGACGCGCTGCAGCGCTACCTGACCTGGCAGCACGACGTCAGCCCCGGCGGGCAGGCAGCGCTGGTCACCCAGGTGGAGGGCCTGCCGACCGGCGGCAGCACCGACGACCTCGCGATCCGGGGCAACTGCGACTCGCTCTACCTCAACACCGGTGACCGGTACCAGCCGTGGATCCCGGTCGAGGAACGTGACCGCGTCCTCGAGCTCTCGGCGACCGGGCCGACGCTGCATCCGGGACAGGTGACGCTGCTCACCGTGAGCGGGACCGACCCGCAGAGCGTGCGGGTCGAGGTCGACCGTCATCAGCGGCTGCGCTTCGTGACCCGGTACGGCGACGCCTACGCCCGCACCGACTGGTTCGACATGCCGACCGACGGCGGTGTGCGGCTGGGCGTCCGCAACCAGATCGCCGCAGGCTTCTTCCAGTTCGTGAGCACCCCCGGAGGTCAGGTGGGCTACCTCCCGTCGGTGTACTTCGACCGCAACGAGAACAGCCTCCCTGCTCTGCTGACCGTCGGGGACTCCCGCGCGGCCCTGGCCGCTCTCGGCCTGTCGATGAGACAGCTGCCCGGCCTGCCGATGACCCTGTGCGAGGACCTCGCGCGCGAGGCCGGCATCGACGTGTCGGGAAGGTCCTAGCTCGTGCACATCGCCTTCCTCTCGTGGCGCGACACCGGACATCCCGACGGGGGCGGCTCCGAGGAGTACATCGAGCACGTCGCCGAACGGCTGGCCGCCCGCGGGCACGACGTGACGATCAGGTGCGCGGCGTACGACGGGGCGCCCGGTGTGGAGCTGCGTCGCGGGGTTCGCTTCCTTCGGCGTGGTCACCGGCTCACCGTCTATCCCCGCGGCCTCCTGTGGGCCACGGTCGGGTCGGGCCGACGAGCGGACGTGCTGGTCGAGGTCGTCAACGGGATCCCGTTCGGCGCCGGGCTGGTCCGCCGTCGCCGGACCGTGCCCTTGGTGCACCACCTCCACCGGGAGCAGTGGCGGATGATCTATCCCGGCTGGCGAGGACGGCTCGGCTGGGTGATCGAGCGCGGGACCATCCGGGCGTACCGCGCCCTGCCGTTCCTCACCGTCTCGCGGGCCACCGCCGCCGACCTGGTGGCGCTGGGTGTCGCCCAGGAGGACGTCCACGTCGTACCGAACGGCGCGGAGCGGCGTCCCCGTCAGGACCTCGAGCGGTCACCCCTGACACTCTGCACCCTGAGCCGGCTCGTGCCGCACAAGCGGCTCGAGCAGGCGGTCGACGTCGTGGTGGCCCTCGCGGAGCGGCATCCGGGGCTCCGGTTGCGCATCATCGGCGCGGGGTGGTGGGAGCCCGAGCTGCGCCGGTACGTCGAGCGCCGCGGCGCGGGGCAGCTGGTGGAGCTCGTCGGTCGCGTCGGCGTCGACGAGCGGGACCGGGAACTGGCCGGCGCCGCGGTCATGCTGCTGCCGTCGGTGCGCGAGGGCTGGGGTCTGGCCGTGATCGAGGCCGCGCTCCAAGGCACGCCGACGGTCGCCTATCGCTCCGCCGGAGGGGTCGGCGAGTCGGTGCGGCACGACGAGACCGGCCTCCTCGTGGACACACCGGAGGAGCTGTCGGCCGCCGTGGACCTGCTGCTGACCGACGAGGCCCTGCGTGCGCGCCTGTCCGGGGCGTGCCGCACCTGGGCGCTGTCCTTCGACTGGGACACCGCGGCCTCCGACGTCGAGGACCTGCTCCGACGTCGCGTCGGGGATCAGGTCGCCGGCTGACCGTAGGTCAGGATCGGCGCGTTGGCCGGGTTGGTGCCCGGCGCCTTCGTCTGCGAGTAGACGAGCCCGACGGAGACGCCGGCAGCCAGCACCGCACCGACCACGGCGGCAACGATCGCGGCGACCATCTAGGACTCCTTCTGGGACGGGTGAGCCGACTGTAGCAAAGGGTCGCCGCGGTCCCGACCGCCGCGCGAGCGGCGCTCGAGCACCGCCACCACCGCCGATCCGAGGACGAGAAGGAGCGCGAGCAGGTCGGCTCCCAGGACGGTCAGGCGCCGCCAGGTCGCCGGCTCGGGCGCTGCGGCGGCGCCGGGCACGGCGTACAGGGTGAGCTCGGGGGTGGCGAACACCCGATCGAGCCCGGTCACGTCCACGTCGCCGGACGCGGGGTCGTCGGCGTACACCACGACCCAGCCGACACCCAGCGGCGGGAGGACGTCGGCCGGCCTGCCGCGAGTGAGGGCCTCTCCGACGCGAGCGGCCGTGGTGCTTTCGCCCCGGACCACCCGGTCGCCGACGGCGAGGTCGTCCGAGGTGACGACGGGCCGGTCGACCATGCGCACGAGGGGGTCGGAGGAGGGATAGCCGGTGCCCCAGGAGAAGTTGCGGTAGGAGCGCCACGGCAGGGTCACCAACGCCTGGTCGCCGGGGCCGTCGTCGATCGTGGTCGCCACGCGGTCGAGCGCGGCGGGAAACCGGACCGGCTGGACCGTCCGCCACACCGCTCCCGCCCCGTCCGGCACCAGGGCGACCGGCAGGAGGACCAGCAACAGACCGACGAGCACGACCACCTCCTCGCCCTGTCGCGCGAGCGCACGTGCGACCACGTCCACCGCTCCGCCGAACAGACACGCGACGAGCACCACGAACGGCGCGAGCAGCTTCTGGCCGTCGCGCAGGAGGCCGACCCCGGGGACGGAGGTGACCGCGTGCCGCAGGAGGTCCTGGCCCGGGCCGGTGGTCAGCGCGAGCGCGAGGAGCAGCCCGGCGACGCCGAGGATCGCCACCCGCGGTGCGAGGTCGGGATCGGAGGCCCACCAGCGGCGCGCGCCCACCACGGCACTGAGCGCCACGAAGGCGATCGCCGCGACCGCGAGGAAGGTGTGGCGGGAGTCGGGGACGCTGAGCCCGTCCCAGACGCCTCCGAGGCCCAGCAGGGCGAGGGCGGGGTGTCCGCTGGAGTCGGATCCGGGTGCGAACACCGACACTCCGGCCGGGTTGGAGGTGCGGACGCCTCCGCCCACCAGGGAGGGGACGAGCCACGGCAGCTGCTCGACGGCGACGACGAGCACGAGCACCCACGAGCGCAACTTCCGCGAGGCTCCCCCGGCCACGGCTCCCGCCAGGGCGACCAGCCCGCCGGTCGGGGTGAGGGACGCGAGGGCGGCCCACAGGGCCGTCGCCGCGAGCGCACGGCGCGATCCCGTCCGCCGATGGAGCGCGGCGGACACCAGGACCCAGGGCAGGACGGCGTAGCCGAGGACCAGCGCCCACTGTCCGAGACTCATCCGCTCCACCACGAACGGGTTCCAGACGGCGAAACCCGACGCGGCGAGTCGCGCCGTCGTCCCGAGCCCGGCCGTGAGGCGGAGCATCCCCCAACCGGCGAGGGCGAGTGTCATCAGCAGCAGGAAGCGGCCGAGAAGGCCGCCGTCCACGACGTACGTCGCACCCGCGACCACCGCGTCGAGCGGGACGGAGCGAGGGGCGGCACCGCCGAGGCCGAGCGCGGCATCCGTCAGCGGCTGGTGGGGCACGAAGACGAGGTCGCGCGCGAGGAGATGACCGGGGTGCCGGAGCGGCGCGAGCATGACGACCGCCAGGGCGAGCGGCCAGAGGCCGAGCAACAGCCGTCGTCCGTGGGCCATCCGACCTCCGATCGCCCCTATCCTGGCCGCCGATCAGCCTAGCGACGGACGGGAGGCGCGGCGTGGAGCAGGCGGACACGGACTTCGACGCGGCTTTCGACGCGGCCTGGGCGCTCGCGTCCGGGATCGAGGGCTGGCTCACGCGTGACCAGGCCTCGGTGCTCTTCGGGGCTGCACGATCGCTGCCCCCGGCGAGCACCGTCGTCGAGATCGGCAGCCACCAGGGCCGGTCCACGGTGGTGCTCGCAGCGGGCCTGCCGCCCGGCAGCCGTCTCGTGGCGGTCGACCCGTTCGACCCGGGCTGGCGGTACGGCGCGCCCTCCACACGCGACCGGCTGCTCGCCCATCTCGACGCAGCCGGCGTCGCCGACCGCGTCGAGGTCGTGGCGACGACCTCGCGAGTGGCACGCGCGACGCACGACGGGCCGGTGGGGCTGCTCTACGTCGACGGCAAGCACGACTACCGGACGGTCCGCGACGACCTCCGCTGGGCGGGCCGCGTCCCGGACGGCGGCGTCGTTCTGGTGCACGACGCGTTCTCGTCGCTGGGCGTCACGCTCGCCCTGCTCCGCACCCTTCCGCTCACCCGACGCCTGGCGTACGCCGGGCGCACCGGCACGCTCGCGAGGCTCGACGTACGTCGGCCCACACGTGCGGACCGACTGCGGCCCGCACGTGACCTGCCCTGGTGGGGTCGGAACCTCGCGGTCAAGGTCCTGCTCCGGCTGCACCTCCGCGGGGTCGCCCGCGTGCTGGGACATCAGGGAGCGGCCGACCCGTACTGATCGCCCAGGCTCGGGTCAGCCGGCGGGCTTCGGCGGGCGCCCGAACGCCGTGAGCTCCGCCATGCCGTCACCCGCCGCGGACCACGGGCCTGGCACAGCGATCACCGCCAGGCCGGACGTCTTCATCAGGACCCAGCGACCTGCCAACGTCGAGACCAGGTCCTCCAGGCCGGGGTTGTGGCCGACCATCACGACCGTGCTCCGGTCGTCGGGCAGGTCGCGCACGACCTCCAGCAGCGAGCGCGCGGACGCGGTGTAGACGCTCTCCTCGCGGCGGGCCTCCGGTGGGCTCGCGAGCTCGGCCGACGCGAGCTCCCAGGTCCGTTGCGCCCGCTCGGCCGGCGAGACCACCGCCAGGTCGAGGGCCGCGACGTTCGCCGACAGCCAGCGGCCGGCCTCGGTCGCCTGGCGGCGTCCACGGTCGGCCAAGGGCCGGTCCAGGTCCGGCTCGCCGCCGGACCAGTCCGACTTGCCGTGTCGCAGCAGGATCAGCGTGCGTGGGGTCACCGGGCACCTCCTCGTTCGTCGTACCCAGGATCAGACGGGACTTGCTTCTTGATAGGGCACGTACTGGTGTCCGTCCGCGTCCCAGGCCCAGGCCCCGTTGGCGGGATCGGTCTCGAACACGGGCCGCAGCTCGGGCCAGCGGTCCAGGAGGTACCCGACGGCCTGGAGCAGCACGTTGCCCGGGTCGTCGACCTCCTCGGCCGACTCGTCGCCCACGAGCGCCCGCCAACCCGAGTCGTCCTCGTTGTCGGGGTCCTCGCGATAGACGAATCCGGGCCGAAGGTCGCGGTCGTGGCTGCGCCGGCTGACGAAGATCTTCCGCTCGAGGAGGGGCCAGTCCGCGAGCGTGGTCAGGACGTGCTCGGGTCCGAAGTCCACCGGATCGCCCCTGCTGATCGTCGTGATCACGCCCGGGGCGTTGGTGAGAATGCCGCGGTACCGCTCGCCCTCCGCGCCGGTGACCTGGACCCACATCCGCTCCGCTGCCGGATCCCCCTCCTCGGGGTCGAGGAGCTCGAACAACAGCCTCGCGTGGTCGCCCGGTGACAGCGCTTCGCGTTCCGCGCGCGACGGGATGAAGAACGTCCGGGGGGACGCGGCGTGCTTGTCCTCGGCGTTCCCCAACCGGTAGCCGACCACGCGTTCCGTCACGGCGCCATCCTGCCCGAGATGGCGGACGCTTCACGCAGGCGAGTCGCGACGGAGGCGAGCAGCGCATCGACCGCCTCGTCGTCCAGGGTCGCTTCCCGGCCGTGGCGGAGGGCCACGGCCGCGTTGATCACGTTCGGGTCGGGCCAGCGGGCCCGTGCCCAGGTGGCACCCTCCAGCTTGGACGCGAGCACGTCTTCCTCGGCGAACCGCCATGCCCTGCAGGCGTTCAGGACCGAGTAGAGCGTGGCCTTCTCGTACGCGCGGTGCCAGCCCATCGACTCCTCCATGGCACCGAGGAGCGTCGTGCGAGGGACGTCGGCGACGATCGACCGCGCCGGTGGCCCGGTGATCGCGAGTCCGAACCGATGCGCGATCGCTCGGTCGAGCACGTAGCAGAAGCCCGGCTCGAGCCGGGCGTCGAGATGCACGGCCGTCACCATGCGTGGTCCGCCGTTGGCATTCACCTCGAAGTCGGCACCGTCCGGGGGCGAGGCCACGACCTCGCTGCGGTACAGGGTGAGCTCCAGGCCGCGCGCCGGGCAGGCCGGTGTCTCGTCCACGACCGCCGAGGCCACCGCCTCCTTCTGGGCCCGGGTCAGGGCGGACGTCGCGACGGCGACGATGTCGATGTCGCTCTCGCCGTGGACGTAGCCGCCGAGCACGGCCGAGCCGACGAAGTACACGCCGACCAGGTCGGTGCCGAGCGTGCCGACCAGGGCATCCGCCGCTCGATCACCGAAGGCAGCCACGTCCGACCTGAGCACCGCTCCATCATCGGGTGCGGTCCGCACGTCTAGCCCAGTGGGACTCCCCTACCGTCGAGGCCGGCCGGGAGGTCGAAGGAGGCGAAGACGTCGGAGTCCTGGAAGACCGAGTTCCGGCTGATGCCCTCGTCCGTGACGGTGAAGACCTGGAGCGTGTGCAGCTCGTATCCGTCGCCGGCGCGTCGATAGGCGGCTAACCCGGGCTGGCCGTTGGCCGCGACCGCCTTCAGGCACCAGTCCGATCCACCCTCCGAGAAGACCCAGTCCATGAACAGTCCGTAGTTGTCCGGGCCGACGAACCAGTTGAGCATCGGCGGCATCTCCATGAGCACGTCCCTGGTGAGGAGCTGCTTCAGGCCCTCCACGTCGGCGTGCTCGAACGCCTTCATGTAGCGGTCCACCCAGGCCCGCTGCTCGGCTGTGGACGGCTCGCTGGGACGACCCTGCCGGACGCCGAGCTCCTTCGCGCGGGCGCGTGCCCGCTGCAACGAGCTGTTCACCGA
Source organism: Nocardioides sp. (assembly GCA_036270075.1). Taxonomy (GTDB): domain Bacteria; phylum Actinomycetota; class Actinomycetes; order Propionibacteriales; family Nocardioidaceae; genus Nocardioides. The sequence goes on along the minus strand of DATBDF010000026.1, from coordinate 5,249 downwards.
GACGACGGTCGTCTCGAGGATCTCGGCTGCCTCGAACGCCGAGAAGCCGAGCACGTCACGCAGGATCAGAGCCCCACGCTGACGCGCTGACAGGCGCTGCAGGGCGGCGGTGAACGCCAGGCGCAGGCTACTGCGGTCGATCGCGGCGCTCGCCGGGTCGCCGGCGTCCAGCCACGAGTCCGGAAGGGGCTGGAGCCAGGCGCTCTCGCCCCGCACGAGAGGCCCTTGGGGGTCCGAGGCAGCCACGAGCCCCGACGGCAGCGGTCGTCTCTCCCGGCCGTTCAAGGCGGTCAGGCAGACGTTCGTGGCGATCCGGTACAGCCAGGTGCGCCACGAGCTGCGCGTCTCGTCGTACTGATCCCGCGCCCGCCATGCCCGCAGGTAGGTGTCCTGGACCAGGTCCTCCGCGTCGTGGGCCGAGCCGAGCATCCGGTAGCAGTACGCCAGCAGCTCGGCCCGGAACGGTTCGACCCGTGCATCGAAGTCTTCGGGCTTGGTGGTCACGCGCACACCGGGCTGTTGTGGTACGCCGCGATCAGCCACTCGCCGTTCTGCTTCGCGAGCACCCAGGTCGCGTTCACCCTGCTCCCTTCCGGAACCTCGCTCTGGCCAGGGAACAGGATGCCCGACTCGCTGACCACGATCGCCGCCTCCGTGCCGAGGAAGCGGAGGCTGAGCTGCTTGTTGTACGTCGAGGTGCCCTTCAGCGGCCCGTGGAACGCCAGGGCCATGCTCTCTCGGATCACGTCACGGCTACCGCGCAACGAGCCGGTCATGATGGCGGTCGCGTCCGCCCTGTAGTGGGCGACCATCCCCTCGGCGTCGCCCGCCTCCCACGCCCGGTAGGAGTCGGCCAGGACGGCCTGGATGGCGGCCTCGTCGCGCGCTCGCGTGTCTGACATCGGGAACTCCTCGTGATCGGGTCGCCGGGGTCCGGCGAGCTCATCGGTACGTACCGACGACGGGGTCGAAACTCATCGCGCCGCCAAAGATTCGCTCAGAGGCCCCCCGAGTGCGACGTCCGCGGTCTCCACGGTGGAGGGCCGTCGCCCGCGGGCGACGGCCCTCCATCAGGCGCTTCCATCGCCGAGGCGACTCGAGCCCGGGATGGGCACGGACCGGTCAGGAGAGAGCCTCGACGGTGCGTCGTGCCGTCCGGCCGAGGTCGCGGACCTGCTGGGCGGCCATCAGGGCGGTGACGCCGTAGAAGATGCTGTAGAGACCGAAGACGATGGCGAGCGACTCTGCGCCGATGTCCGGGCGGACGAACAGCACGGCGGCGAAGGCGATCGACACCAGGCCGCTCAGGATCCACCAGGCGCGCTCTCCCGCGGTCCGCCCGCTCGCGAAGGCCATGGCGAGCTCGACCGCGCCCGTGACGAAGGCCCACCACCCGACGATGAGGGTCAGCACCAGGGCCGTCGGTCCGGGCCAGACCAGGGCCACGACACCGGCGGCCACCGAGAGCAGCGAGAGGACGAGGTAGCCGACGACCGGCCCCACCTTGTCTCGCGTGAAGGCCCGGGCAGCATCCGCGATCGCAGCCAGGAAGGCGTAGACCGCGAAGAGGATGACAAACGCACCGACGGTGATGTCCGGCCAGACGACCGACACCACGCCGATCCCGATCGCCAGCAGTCCGCGCCAGACCAATCCAGTGGTGAGGTACGTGGCTGCCCTGCCTTCCCGGGCGGTTGGGTTGCTGTGCAGAGGCACCTCTGCATCTGCATGACTGGTTGCGTTGCTCGTGCTCATGACGTGAGCCTCCTCGCTCTCGTGGGTCTGCGGGGTCGGTTGACGCCGCTCCATCAGGCTCGCTCCGGCGAGCATCCATCGCCCCCGGGAGACGCCCTGGTGCGTGCCCTGGTCGGACCCCGTCGAGCGACCGTGCGGGACCGGGCAGGCGGGGTGCGGCTCATCTGGGTGGGGTGGTTTCGAGACGGGCCCAGGGGGCCCTCCTCAACCACCAGGAAGTCCGGGCTCTCCTCGAGCACCCGGAGGTGGGCTCCTCAACCACCAGGAAGTCGGGGCTCTCCTCAACCACCAGGGGCCGCGGGCTCTCCTCGAGCACCCGGGACGACGGGCCTAGGCGTCCTGCGTCTCGGCGGGTTGGGCGGCTGTGACGACGAGGGCGGCGAGGGCGGTGGTCGGGACGAGGAGGGCGAGGAGGGCCCACTCCGGTGGCTGCGGTCTCACCGAGGCCGGGAACCACAGGACGATGGTCGCCGACACCGCCGCCGTCGCGACGACGGCGCTCGATCGCAGGCGGTCGACCGCGAGGAACATCAGCGGCCACAGGAGGTACCAGGTGCGGGGCGCCGGGCTGGCGAGCACCAGGAGCAGCAGGGCGAGCATCACCGACCTCGCGGGAGGCCGTCGGTGTGCCGTGACGACCACGGCCGCCAGGCCGACGCCGAGCAGCACCAGACCGAGTGGGTGCAGCCAGGGGTAACGGTCCAGCGGGATGTCGGCGACCCGGTCGGGCGCGAGGGCGTGCAGCACGTTCCCGACCTGCTGCGGTATCGAGAGCCAGGAGACGCCGCTGCGGCCGTCGCCGACGTGAGGCAGCCAGCCGGTACCGAACCCGAGCACCACGCCGAGGCCCAGGACCGTCAGGACACCCGTGGCCGTGGTTGCCGAGGCGGTGGCGACCCATCGACGGAGCGCTGGATGCGGACCAGGACCGGGTCCCTCGTGGGCGGCGTACCGGAACCAGAAGAGCGGAAGGAACGGAAGCAGGACGAGGGCGATCACCTTGATCGCACCGGCTGCGCCGACCAGTGCGGCCGCCACGAGCAGCGCTCGTGGCGACGCGCGGGTGGCGGCCACGGTGGCGCCACCGAGCATCAACGGGAGCATCACGGCGTCGTTGTGCACCGCGGACACCAGCATGAGCAGGGTGAACGGGTTGGCCACCGCGAGCCAGACGGCCACCTCCGGTCGGCCGCCGACGGCGCGACTGAGCCTGACGAGGAGAACGCCGGTCACCACGAGCCCGGCCACCGCCAACCCCCGGAGGACGTACACGCCGGCCCACACGTGGGGCTGGGTGACGGACACGACGAGGCGACACACGAACAGCCACAGCGGCCCGTAGGGCGAGGGCGAGCTCGTCCAGGAGTTGTCGACGGCGTGGAGGTAGGGACCAGGGACCGCATCCGGCCCGACCGCGTAGGGATCCAGTCCGTGCACCGCCACGTTGGCCTGGCCCAGGTAGGCCCACACGTCCTGGCTGGCGACGGGGACCGACACCAGCAGCGGCAGCGCCATGACCCCGGTCGCCCAGCAGGTGCGGCGCATCATCCCGGTCCTGCTGCGGTCGAGCGCGAGCCGACCGAGAGCCAGCCACGCGAGGACCAGCACCGCGACTCCCACCTGGTAGACCCGGCGCTCCGGGCCGACGACGTCGGCGTGGTGGAGGTGGTGGCCCGGAAGACACCCCACGACGTATGACGCCCGCGTGATCAGAACCGAGCCGACGAACCCCACGACCGCGATCGCCATCGTCGTCATCGTGAGGCGTCGGGCCGGGTGGTGCGACGCAGGCATGGCTCACAGTCTGCGGGATCCCGCTCGCATAGGCTGCCTCGCATGACTTCGGCAGCGGGGCCATCGGGCGCTGCCGCGAGGATCCGCGGCGGCGGCGGTGTGGCGCTGGCGATGCTGGTCCTCAACGTCACGACGTACGGCTTCACGATCGCCGCGGCGCACATCCTCGGACCCGACGACTACGGCGCCCTCGCGGCGTGGATGAACCTGCTGCTCGTCGTGAACGTCGGTGCGCTGGGGCTGCAGGCCACCACCGCGAGACGGCTCTCGTCCGGGGAGCACGACCTGGACGACGTCGAGCCGCAGCTCGTGCGGCTGACGCTGGTCACCTCGCTCGCACTCGGGGCGCTTCTGCTGCTGCTCACGCCGGTCATCAACGTGCTCCTGCAGCTGGACGACCCCACCATGGCAGCCATGCTCGGCCTCTCCGCCGTCCCCCTGACCCTGGTGGGCGGCTTGGCCGGCATCTTCCAGGGCGAGCGCCGGTGGGGTGCGTTCTCGGCCGTGCAGATCTGCACGGGCGTGCCACGTCTCGTCGTCGGCGTCGGCTTGTTGCTGTGGCGGCCGGATCCTCGGTCAGGGGCCATCGCGGTGGCGGTCACTCTCCTGGTCCCGGTGGTGGTCGGGATGCAGGCACTCCGGCACCGCCGCGTCCGCCCGGCTCGCGCGCCCACCGGGCTGCGGTCCTTGGTCCTGGAGCTCGTCCACAACTCGCAGGCGCTGCTCGCGTTCTTCGCGGTCAGCAACGTCGACCTGATCGTCGCCCGGCACGTCCTCGACGAGCGCGACGCGGGGCTGTACGCCGCCGGGCTGATCCTGGCCAAGGCCGTGCTGTTCCTGCCCCAGTTCGTCTCGGTCGTGGCCTTCCCGTCGATGGCCTCCGGGGACAGTCCGCGCACGTTCGGGATGGCCGTGGGCGCGGTCGCCCTGCTCGGCTGCGTGGCGACGCTGGCCACCGCGCTGCTGCCGGGGCTCGCCCTGATCTTCGTCGGCGGCTCGGCGTACGACGACATCGAGTCGCGGCTGTGGATCTTCGCGGTGCTGGGCACGCTGCTCGCGTGCCTGATGATGGTGGTCTACGCCCTGCTCGCACGCGGCCGGCAGCGCAGCGTGTACCTCACCTGGATCGCGCTCGTCGCGATCGTCGTCCTCGGGCTCACCGTCTCGAGCATCGACGGGCTCCTCACCGTCGTGATCGCGGTCGACGCCGCCCTGGTGCTGGTGCTGCTGGTCGCCCACCGACGCAGTGCCGCGGTGCCGGTTCGCGGCGTCGCCGGCGCGCCGACGTTCCCGGCGACGTGACGACGCCGCGAGTGGGCTAGTGCGCGGCGTCGTGCCAGCTGCGCCCGGTGCCGACTGACACGTCCAGCGGGACGGCGAGGTCGGCGGCACCGCCCATCTCGCGCCGCACCACCTCCTCGAGATCGGCACGCTCACCTTCGGCGACCTCGAACACCAGCTCGTCATGAACCTGGAGGAGCATCCGCGAGCCGAGCCCGGCCTCACGGATCGCACCGTCGACGTGCAGCATCGCCACCTTGATCAGGTCGGCGGCCGACCCCTGGATCGGCGCGTTGAGCGCCATCCGCTCGGCCATCTCGCGGCGCTGCCGGATGTCGCTGCTCAGGTCGGGGAGGTAGCGCCGCCGCCCGAGGATGGTCTCGGTGAAGCCGGACCGCCTGGCCTCGTCGACGACGCCG